>JAWLEM010000131.1:4382-6297 GCA_041686115.1 Bacteroidales bacterium | reverse complement strand
CAATTAGAATACAATACTTTATACACAATATTTGACGAATTAACCGAGATATTTATAAACATAGATTATTATTAAGTAACAAATACTTATTTAACTTAGTTATATCCTATTCTATAGCTATTTATAAAGGGTAATCCTTATTTTATCAATTAATTACTACAATATTTAATATATAGGATATTTACTTACCTTATCATTTAATATTAGTGGATTGAATTAGATTATTAAAAGATTAAATCTCTAAAATTAGACGTATAGTCAAAATTTAATATTTTTTTATTTAGAATACTTAACTCCCATTTCCCATACTCTACAAATGTAAACAAATAAAAGTTACAATTGTGTAACTATATATGTAAATTAATGATTACATTTGTAAACCCAACTATTCTTGTTATGAAAGACCGAATTTTACTTTTGTTAAAAGAAAAAAATCTATCTGCAACAAAATTTGCTGATATTATTGATGTACAACGATCGAGTATTTCTCATATTCTTTCCGGACGCAATAAACCCAGCTTTGATTTTATAGAGAAGATACTTAATGCCTACCCCGATATAAATGCTCAATGGTTAATAACAGGGCGTGGAGAAATGTTTGTTAATCAACGAACTTTATTTGATGAAGAAAGGAATCTTTTTTCTGAGCATAAAAGGTCAACTGCTTCAGAATCTAATATTCAAAATTTATCTGGACAAAGCCAGGGTATATCCAATTCTGAAGAAGAAACGGCAAATGATAATGATATCAAAAATGAAGATAAAAATGATACAGCAGTATCCGATATCGAAAGAATTGTGATTTTTTATACCAACGGAAAATTTAAAGAATATAAACCTTAAAAAATATTGTATTTCTGTATTATCTTTGCACAAAAACTATATGTACAAAAGTTTTATTCGTCCTTTATTATTCCTTTTGCAACCAGAAACAGTACATCACTTCATTGTGTTTTGCCTTAAAATAGCCTTTAATATTCCCGGAATTGGGTATTTGATACGGAAATGTTATACAGTTAGAGATAATCGCTTAAAACGCTCTTTTTTAGGTATTGAGTTTGATAATCCGGTTGGATTTGCTGCCGGATTTGATAAAAATGCCGAGGTGTATAATCAATTTTCAAATTTTGGATTTTCATTCATCGAGATTGGAACAGTTACTCCTAAACCACAACCTGGTAATCCTAAACCGCGTTCATTTAGAATTACTGATGACCATGGATTAATTAATCGAATGGGTTTTAATAATAAAGGAGTTGAAAATGCAGTTAAACAACTGCGAAATAAAAAGCACCGTGTTATAATTGGTGGTAATATTGGCAAGAATACCTTAACAACAAACGATAATGCCATAAATGATTATGCCTTTTGTTTTGAAAAATTATACCCCTATGTCGATTATTTTGTAGTAAACTTAAGCTGCCCAAATATTAAAAATCTTGATAAGTTACAGGATAAGGATTCAACCATATCTATTCTTAATCATCTTACCGGAATACGCCAGTCTAAAGAAAAATATAAACCCATATTACTTAAAATATCGCCTGATTTAGACCATAATCAACTTGATGATGTTATTGAAACATTCAATATAACAGGAATAGATGGCATTGTTGCTACAAATACTACTAAATCAAGGGAAAACTTAAAAACAAATGCTGAAAGAATTCAAGAAATTGGCGATGGAGGATTAAGTGGGGCTCCTTTAACCAAACGATCTACAGAAATTATTCAATATTTAACAGAAAAATCAGAGGGTACAATCCCAATTATTGGAGTTGGCGGAATCATGACTGTTGATGATGCACTGGAAAAATTAAATGCTGGTGCTACATTAATTCAGGTTTATACTGGTTTTATATACCAGGGGCCGGGGTTTGTAAAACAGATCAACAAAGCTATTCTTAAATCCGTA
>JAWLEM010000131.1:0-4282 GCA_041686115.1 Bacteroidales bacterium | reverse complement strand
CATAAAAAAAGCCCGATATTTCTATCAGGCTTCATTGCTGTGACCCAGCAGGGGCTCGAACCCTGGACCCCATCCTTAAAAGGGATGTGCTCTACCAGCTGAGCTACTGAGTCTTTCAAAATTGAGTTTGCAAAACTAATATCTTAATTTTGAAAACCAAATTTTCTGTTCAAAAAATTCAGAAAAAATATTTGTTATGAACTTTTACTTAAATAAACAACGATTAAATTGCTGTATTTTAAATTTTTATAAAAAATAAAAAGAGAAGAAAAACTTCTCTTTTTTTGGTGACCCAGCAGGGGCTCGAACCCTGGACCCCATCCTTAAAAGGGATGTGCTCTACCAGCTGAGCTACTGAGTCAATCGGATGGCAAAAATAACACCTTATTTTTTTAAAACAAAAAAAAATCTGCTAAAATCCTTAATAAAATTATAATGTATTGTTTAAAAGGTAGTTGATCGTTTCCGTAAAAAATGTTCATTTGTAATGATCATTAAAATTGAAAAAGCTGAACAAAAAATTTTATAAAAAATGTTATTATTGTTCTTATAATTGCGGGAAATTAATAGTTTTACAATACTAAGTAATAAATTTAATAAGTTTTCAGCAAATAAATGAAAGATAAAGTAATTATTATAACTGGTGCCTCTTCCGGTATAGGCAAAGCCTGTGTAATTGATTTTGCAAAAAGAGGTGCAAAAGTAGTATTTGCCTCTAGAAATTTCGAACAACTTCAGTTAATCGAATCTGAATTAAGTAATATGGGTTATGATGTTTTTGCAGTTAAAACAGATGTTACTATTGAAAAGGAGTGCAAAAATCTAATAGATAAAACGATTGAAAAATATGGCAGGATTGATATATTATTGAATAATGCAGGTATTTCCATGAGGGCATTATTTAAAGATGTGCAAATTGATGTGCTCAAAAAGTTATTTGACGTTAATTTTTGGGGTGCGGTTTACTGCACTAAATACGCACTTCCACATATTCTTAAATCAAAGGGATCTATTGTAGGAGTGACATCAATAGCGGGATTTCACGGATTACCTGGTCGTTCAGGCTATTCTGCATCAAAATTTGCGTTGCATGGATTTCTGGAAACTTTGCGCATCGAAAATCTTAAGAACGGACTGCATGTATTAATTGCAGCCCCTGGATTTACAGAATCAAATGTCAGAAAATCAGCTCTTTCAGCAGATGGATTACCACAAGGAAAATCGCCATTAGATGAAAATAAATTGATGTCGGCAGAAAAAGTAGCTCAAAAAATTGCGAAAGGAATTATGCGCCGAAAAAGAAATATTATTATTTCGTTCGAAGGCAAAATATCAGTGCTATTGCAAAGGGTTATTCCTAAATCATTAGACAGGCTTTTCTATAATCATTTGGCTAAAGAGCCCGATTCTCCATTTAAATAATGTAGAAATGTTTACTTACGAGACCAAAATACGTGTCAGGTACGGCGAAACAGATAAGATGGGATATGTTTACTATGGTAATTATCCTTTGTATTACGAAGTGGGCAGAACTGAGCTCATGCGTCATTTCGGATTTCCATATAAAAAGATTGAAGATTTAGGTATTATCCTGCCTGTAAAATCTTTGGATGTGAAATATTATAAGCCGGCAGTTTATGATGATTTACTTACCATAAAAACAATCATTAAAGAGATTCCTAAAGCAAGAATCACCTTTTATTACGAAATATTTAATGAAAATAATGATTTATTAAACCAGGGTACAACAACACTGGTTTTTGTCGATGAAAAAACCCGAAAGCCCCGGCGAGCACCTGAAAAACTGATAGAGCAATTAAAACCTTATTTTTAGCCTGTTAACGAATTTTACCAATTATCCATATGATAAAGCTTATGATAAGGCTAATTAATATCATACTGGTAATGGGAGCATAAAAAGAAAAATGCTCCTTTTTTATTTTTATATCTCCCGGTAAATTTCCAAACCATTGCAATTTATCGCTAAAAAAATAAATGATAACTCCTGCAATAATTAAAAAAATACCAATTATTATGATCACTTTCCCAAATTGTTGCATAATTAAATTATTGATTTTTAAGCTTGTAATCGAATTTTTGTTGTTTTTATTAATTATTGCTGTAATGAAAATAATACTTATTCGTCTTGTTATTGAATTAAGCTTGATTCTAAAGTTAAATAGAATATTAACAAATTTAAAAAAACTAAGTCATGAAACGAATAAGTATAATAGTAGCATTAATTATTTTCCCTTTTTTAAGCAGCGCTCAGGATTTTGTCGATCAATTAATTGAAAAATACCAGGGTCAAAAGGGATTTACAACAGTAATTGTAAACAAAGGACTTTTAGATCTGGCTGCAGCTATGGATGATGATGAAGACCTTGAGAAAATGAAAGGTATGATTGACAATATCAGAATTATTGCCATGGAAGATTATCTAAATTCCGAAAATATTAATTTTTATAATGAGATAATTTCTCAGGTGGATGTCGATTTGTATCAGGAACTAATGACCGTAAAGGAATCAGATAACGATGTGGTGTTTTTTGTAAAATATGCTGGCAAAGATATCGATGAATTACTTTTAATTGTTGGTGGAAGTGATGATAATGCTGTAATTAGCATAAAAGGTAAAATTAATTTGAAAGAAATGGCTGCTCTTTCAGGTTCTGTCAATGTTTCGGGAATGAAATATTTAGATGAATTAGAAAATCATTAAGAAAGGGAGCAATCAAACTCCCTTTCTCAAAATTTATTTGTAATTTTCAAGCATATTGAATGATTAACTAGATGACTACCGAAGCTTTTAAAGAAAATATTTTACCTTTAAATCGAAAGTTGACGGGATTTGCCAACAGATTCATGAACGACCTGGATGATGCTAAAGATATTGTTCAGGAAGTTTATGTTAAGTTATGGAAAATGCGTAATGACCTGGATAAATATAATAGCATTGAAGCTTTGGCAATGCGAATGACCAGGAATTTATGCCTTGATAAAATAAAACTGAATAAAACAGTACCCTTAGATGGTAATATTAAAGAAGATGCAGATCATACTGGTTGGGACAAAGAGAGACAAGAAGAGATAAAAATTGCGGTTAAACGAGTAAAAAATGTGATTAATCAACTGGAAGAACCACAAAAATCAATTATCCAGTTGCGCGACATACAGGGATATGACTATGAAGAAATTGGACAAATTTTAAATATGAATGTGAATACAATAAGAGTAAGCTTATCGAGAACAAGAAAAAAAATAAGAGAAATACTTAATCAAAAATATTACAACCATGAATCGGGAACAAATAAAAGTTCTATTAGAGAAATACTATAAAGGAGAAAGTTCGCTTGAAGAGGAAAAGCTTTTACGAAATTATTTCGCCGGAAGCCAGGTAGACGATGAGCTTCTAGACCATAAAGATATATTTGTGTTTTCAGAAAACGAATTTAAGGCATCGGATGATATTCCTGATCTTAGCAATGAAATATGGAATAATATTGAGAAAATTAATAGTGTTAAGCAGCTCAAAAAAAGAAAATTATACCACTATTCGTTAAGTATTGCTGCAAGTATTGCTATTCTTGTGGTATCATTCTTTTTTATTAAAGATGAAATAAATCAAGGCAGCCCGGTTCAGTTTGAAGATACATATGATAATCCCGAACTTGCTTACCTGCAGGCAAAAGAAGCACTTTTGTTTGTTTCATCTAAATTAAATTCCGGTACCGATCATTTGAAACCTATCGAAAAAATTAATGAAGGTGCACAAGAGCTAGAAATATTATCAACCTTTAATAAGGGTTTAAAAGAGCTCAAACCTGTACAGAAATATGATGTTGCAGATAAATATATAAAACAAAAATAGACTATGAAAAAGATCATTTTAAATTTAATGGTGATTCTTATACCGGTTATTTCTTTAGCACAGAATACGCCGGTTGACGACCTGTTTGAGAAATACAGCGGTAAAGAAGGCTTTACATCGGTGTATATTACCAGTTACATGTTCAGTATGTTTTCTGATTTAGAAACCGATGATCCTGAATTTGATGAACTGGTAAAGAATTTAACAGGAATAAAAATCCTGGCAACTGATGATACCTACTCAGGCAATGCAAATTTTTATGCGGAAATTATTGATAAAATACCCATGTCTCAGTACAAAGAATTGATGGTGATTAAAGAAAAAGACCAGGATGTAAAATTTTTAGTTAACGAAAAAGATGGGAAAATTATTGAATTGTTGCTTATTGCCGGTGGAAAAACGGATAATGCA
>JAWLEM010000130.1:0-6311 GCA_041686115.1 Bacteroidales bacterium | reverse complement strand
TTTATTATTTAATGAAGTTTTCGATTATGAGTTGTTGGATTATGGTTTATATCCTTATTATTAATAAATTTAAGGCTTATAAAAACGTATAATATGAAGTTTAATAAAAACAAAACAGAACGGCAATTTGCCGTTGATCTGGATACAAATGATCAATTAAGTAAGTTCAGAAACCGTTTTTATATTCCTGATGATACCATTTACTTCGATGGAAATTCATTGGGATTGCTATCAAAAGATGCAGAAGATTCCTTAAGCAGGGTATTAAATGAATGGAAGACTAAGGCCATAGGAGGATGGTTAAAAGGCCAACGGCCCTGGTTTTATTTTGCCGAAGAGATAGGAGAGATGGCATCTAAAATTGTAGGAGCAAAGCCAAAGGAGCTTGTTTTAACAGGTACAACCACTGTTAATATCCATGCATTAATTAGCACTTTTTACCAGCCCAAAGGAATTAAAACAAAAATTCTGGCTGATGAATTAAATTTCCCTTCGGATATTTATGCGTTGGAAGGGCAATTAAAACTAAAAGGATATAATCCGGATGAGCATTTATTGCTTGTTCCATCAGACGATGGAAATATACTGAATGAACAACATATTGTGGATATGATGACTGAAGAAGTGGCTGTAATATTTTTACCTTCGGTATTATATCGTAGTGGGCAGTTACTGGATATGGAATATTTAACTAAAGAAGCCCATAAGAAGGATATTTTTATAGGTTTCGACTGCAGCCACTCTGCCGGAGCAGTGCCTCACCACTTTAATGATTGGGGTGTAGATTTTGCTCTGTTTTGCAGTTATAAATATTTAAATGGCGGCCCCGGATGTTCTGCATTCTTATACATTAACGAAAAGCATTTTGACAAGGAACCTATGTTACCCGGTTGGTTTGGCTATAAAAAAGAGAAACAGTTCGATTTGTTGATCGATTTTGAACACCAGAAGAGTGCCGGTGGTTGGCAAATTTCATCGCCCGGCATATTAGGAACATCTCCAATTGAAGGAGCACTTAATATTACCTTAGAAGCAGGGATTGAAAATATACGTAAAAAATCAGTTCACCTAACATCTTATTTAATTTGTTTAATTGAAGATTTGTTGGAAAACGCCCAATATCAGTTTAATATTATAACCCCCAAAAACCCGGATAAGCGGAGTGGGCATGTTGCCATTACGCATAAAACCGATACCTATAGAATTAATGAAGCCTTAAAAGCCCGGGGTGTAGTTCCTGATTTTCGCCCGCCCGATATTATACGGTTAGCGCCAATTGCTTTATATAATACTTTTGATGAAGTGTGGCAGGTGGTCAATCATTTAAAAGAGATTGTGGACCAGAAAGAGTATTTAAATTTTTCGGATGATAAAAGTGCCATCACCTAATTTTTAATTGAGATATTTAATATAGGAGCGAATTGTCATTAGTACCTTACATCTAATATTCTCTCATTATTTAGCAAAAATTACAAAAAACAAATAATAAAAAACAAACCCGCCTGCCGCCTGCCGGCAAGGCAGGGACGTGCAGATAATATACAATGCCAAAAATTCTAAATTCAAAACAATTCGTTTATGTTGTTTGTTTTGTTATTTGCATTTGAAATTTGTTATTTATTTGTCATTTGTTGATTGAAATTTGTTATTTGAACCCTTAAAGGCTCAGCGAAGCTAATTTTGAGATTTGTTATTTATTTGGTTGTCGCTTGTCCATGTTAGGATATTTCAAGACGATTTTGGGCTAATGTTTTTCAATTTCTAATATTTGAGAAGTTGTATCGGTAATTTTAAATCTTTCGTCAATGCGCATGCCTACAATCCATGCAATTTTATTGCCACTCTCCAGTATCCATATATTTTCTTTATCGGCGATAGATATTTTATTATCGATAAAAAAGTCGCTGAGTTTTTTAAGATTTTTCATTCCCAATGGCATAAAATAATCGCCCTTATTCCATTTGCGAAGGGTAAGCGGGAATTCCAGTTTATGATAATCTAACTGAGCGATATTTTTATCAGTTTTAATACTAAAATCATCCTGTTTTTCAATTCTTTTAAAACTTAATTCTGATGGGATATTTATTTGTTCCGTTCCATCATCAATAAAATACTGTTTGGGTTGTGTAAACGAAATTTCTTCAAGAATTAAATCTGACCTGTCTTTAATTAAGCGATGTGTAGGTGAAAAGAACTGCTTTCCTGATATACCTTCTAATGATGAAATAATATCATTGATTTGCGATACCGAAAAGCCATAGGGCGATAAAAACTCGAACATATATGTTTCAATAGGCTCCAGTGCTTTTATTTTATCAATACTGAAATAGATTTTTTGATCTTTTTCCGATGTTGTATGAGTAAAAGCGGTTTTAATATTTTTAGCGTAAATCTCCTCTGTATCTTTTAGTTTATTGATATTATCAACCATGGTATCAATAAACGATGGATTTATTGATTCAAAAGCAGGAATAATTTCGTGCCTGATTAAGTTGCGGCTGTATTTTGTCGTTTGATTCGACGAATCTTCACGATATTCAAAATTATTATCATGGCAAAATTTTTCTATTGCATCTCGGGATGCAAATAAAATGGGGCGGATAATTTTGCCCGATTTATGCTTAATTCCTGTTAAACCTTTAATTCCTGTTCCGCGCGATAAATTAATAAGAAATGTTTCTATCAAATCATTTTTATTATGTGCAATGGCAATGTAGTTATAGTTATTGTTTAGGCTCAGCTCATCGAACCATTCGTATCGCAAATCGCGCGCAGCCATCTGTATTGAAATTCCTTCTTTTTCAGCTATTTCCTCGGTGTTGAAACGTGCTGCATGAAAGGGAATTTGATAATTTTCGGCAAGTCTTGCTACAAATTCTTCGTCCTGGTCTGATTCATCTCCCCGTAATTGGAAATTACAATGTGCAATGGCTATGTTATATCCCAAAATCCTGAAAAGATGCATCATTACAATAGAATCAATTCCACCGCTTACACCGAGTAAAATTTTGTCATCTTTTAAACAGAGATCATTTAATTCTATAAATTTTTGGAAATCATCTGTCATATTTAATGATTTAAAACATTTAGCATTGCCTGCGCTTTTACCATACATTCATCATATTCATTTTCAGCTTCAGCCAAACTGGTAATTGCTCCACCAACGGTAAAAGATACGTAATTTTTTAATTTATTGTATAGAATACTACGAATTACTACATTAAAATCAAAATCTTTTTCGGGTGTAATAAATCCAACCGCTCCGGAATATAATCCTCTTTTGGTTTTTTCGTATTGCTCAATTAACTCCATTGCTCTTACTTTTGGTGCTCCGGTCATTGAACCCATCGGAAAAGCATTTTTAATAATTTCAATAATTGAAACATCAGGGCCAACCTCCGAAAAAACAGTTGATATCATTTGATGCACCTGGCTGAAAGAATAAATTCCATAAAGCTCTTCCACTTTCACACTTCCCTTTTTTGCTGTTCGCGATAAATCATTTCTAACCAAATCAACAATCATAACATTTTCGGCTCTTTCTTTAGGATCATTAAAAAGTTTCTCTTTTAATTGCTGATCTTCAGTTTCATTACGGCCCCTTTTTATGGTCCCTTTTATGGGTTGAGATATTACCTTGTGGGCCTTTTTCTTTAAAAACCTTTCAGGACTGGCAGATAACAAATAGTTATGCCCCAATTTATAATAGCATGAGAATGGGGTGGGAGATGTTTCTTTTAATTTTAAAAATGTTTGTACCGGATCAATATCAGCCTGGCTGTAAAACTCCTGGCATAAATTTATTTCGTATATATCTCCTCGTTGGATATGTTTTTTTAATTGATGAACTGTTTTTAAATATTCTGTTTTAGTAAATCGCGATGAAATTTTTATTGGTTGATTATGTTGATCTTTTGGTGTTAATTCGATGGATTCTATCTCCCTAATAAGTGCTTGTATTTCTTTGTCGGTATAATCATTATCGTGATAATGAACGGCTAACTGATTGTTTCTTGAAATAAAGGCTAATTCTGGTACAAAAAAATGTATGGTCGGAAACTGAAGATAATCAGAGTTGTTTGACTCCAAATTTTCGAGTTCGTTTTTTAAATCATAAGTTAAATAACCAAATATCCAGTCGTTGTTATTTTGGATAAAGGTTTCCAGATTTTTGAAATTATTATTTAAATTGGCATTCAACGTATTAACAGATTTTACAGCTGCTATAAAATCATATTCATAATAAGTTTTACTCAATGATTGGTTGTTATTGTATTCGCAACTATCCAAAAAAACAAACGGATTAAATTGGTTAGCCCATATAATAAGTTGCTGCTTGAATAGATTAATATCCTTTAATTGAATATGGTATACATTTCGCATCTAGCAAAAATAAAAAAAGCGCCCCGACAAGAGACGCTTTTCATAAAAAAAAATTGTAAAATATTAATTACTTAAATAATCTGAAATTCCTTCCTGTGTTGGTTTTAGGGCTTTATCGCCTTTTTTCCAGTTTGCAGGACAAACTTCGCCATTATTTTCGAAATATTGTAAAGCATCGATCATTCGAATTGCTTCATCAACACTACGGCCGAGGGGCATGTCGTTAACTAGCTGGTGTCGCACAATTCCTTCTTTATCGATTAAAAATAAACCCCTGTATGATTGTGGAATACCATGAAAAGTGCTTTCACCTTCATCATTTAAATCGTAATGTCCGGCAAGTACATCGTAATTTTCCGAAATAGTTTTCGACAAATCGGCAACCAAAGGATATTTTACACCTTTTATTCCTCCGTCGTTGAGCTCAGTTTGTAACCATTTCCAGTGCGAAAATGCTGAATCTACTGAACAGCCAACAACAGCAACATCTCTTTCTTCAAACGCTTTCATTTTTTCCTGAAAAGCAAGAATTTCTGTGGGACAAACAAAGGTAAAATCAGCAGGGTAAAAGAAAAACAAAACATATTTTTTACCCACATATTGATCTAATGAAAAATTTTCTACTATTTCACTGCCATTAACCACTGCATCGGTTTTAAACGATGGTGCTTTTTTTCCTACTAAAACTGCCATAAGTTTTTATTATTTTTAGTTCTACATTTAATTGTTATAATTTTTTAACAAACAATGGCAGATAAAGTTTGTTCAAAAAGAGCAGTAAATTATTGGTTTACCTGAAATCAATAGTTGCAGGTGCCTGTGGTTCAAAATAAAATGGTTTTAGATAGGATTCACCAGAGACCAAAAAGTAAAGTCGATTCATATCTGTGGGAATAGTCGGATAAAAAGCAAACTTAATCTGGAATGTTTTAAATACAAGGTTTTCGTTTCTTACCCTAACACCTAATCCAACCCCTGAATATAATTGATTACGAAAAACCGACTTATTTTCAGGACCAATAAAACCGATATCTCCAAATCCAAAAAAAACAAAACGGAAGTTGTAAATATAAAGATTGGTAAATGCTACAAGCTCTGAATTAAAAGATAGTCTCTTTAATCCATATAAGTTATCACTGGAGAACCCCCAGATGTCACTAGTAGAATTAAAATATACCTTCTCGTCGGTAAAACGGTTAATACCCCTGGTATAATTTATACTTAAAAATTCGCGTAATTTTAAATGTTTAAAATAATGTATGTTACTAATGGCTTTCGCATTTAGTTTAAAAACGCCCTGTTCAATCTTATCTTCATAGTATAAACCTCCAAATTCTGATTTAAGGTTTAGATATCCTATTTTGTTATTATATATACCACTGGCAAGTATTAAACCCGCATACGGACGGTTAAAAAATTCGTCCTTTTCAAAACCTCCATTAACCTGGATGAGCGTGCCTATAGGAATATCTTCGGTTTTACCAAATCCATAAACCAGGTTTGAAGTGTAAAATCTTTGCCTCGAAAAAGCTAAACTGGCTAAGAAGATTTGATTGTCATGATAATCAAAATTATATCTTTCCCTAACCTCTGGCCCTTTATAAAAGGTGTTATTGATGTATCTTGCTCCAATTACTAATCTTGTTCGATTTGCGTATTGACTATTTTTGTTTTTTAAAATAAATGATCTGGAAATCCATAAATCTTGTGTTGCATAATTCAATCGAACATCGGTTAAGGTGGTATCTATTTTTTTAATATTCTTTAAGGTTGATGTTTGAGATACTCCCAGATGGCCTGCCCATTTTGTATTATAAGAAAAAAATGGACGGGTAATTAAAATACCGAATTTTTCAGTGCTAAAAGCTTTATAATATTGTAATTGAGATTTTATGAATGTGTTTCCGATATTATTAATCTTATAATTA
>JAWLEM010000129.1:0-6344 GCA_041686115.1 Bacteroidales bacterium | reverse complement strand
GAAAAACCGGAGGACAGAGCCTTTTATCTTCAACCAGTTACCGCTGAGTATTTACAGTCGGAGGATATTTTAGGAGGTGATGAAAAAGGAAACCTTACATCCATTTATATTTTTTCTGCAGTAGCTATACTGGTATTGCTCATTGCCAGTATCAATTATATTATCCTTTCAACATCGCAAATTGTTTCCCGTACCAAAGAGATTGGGGTGCGAAAAATTTTAGGGGCACAAAAAAGATCGTTATTAAAACTATTGTTTACCGAATCATTTCTTATTTCAATAGTCGCTTTTATTTTGGCTTTTATTATCATAGAACAATTCAGACCTTTAATCAATCAGATTTTCGATAAGCAAATTATTATCCTGTTTAACAGGGAAATGATATTGGGAACACTGCTTATTTTCGGTATTGTTGTCATTGCCCCGGCAGTTTATATGATGTATTACTTTAACAAAATTTCTCCCATTGATATCTTGCGAAAGGAGAAAATGTATGTTCATCATAAATTCAATCTGAAAAAAGTTATGCTTGCTTTACAGTATATCATATTTATTGGTTTAGTTATTGGCTCAACAGGCATTGTAAAGCAGTTAAGATTCGCCATGCATAGCGATTTAGGATTTAATCCTGACAAAAAAATTGTCATTCCGGTTGGTGAATTGGTTCAGGCCGGAAAATTTCAAACAGCAAAACAAGAGTTATCTAAAATAAATGATATAAAGAATATTAGTGGAGCCATGTGGTTACCACCATCCAATAATCGCATGAGTGTTAATATGTCATTGCCGGATGAGCCTGCAGAAAAAATAAATGTGGAAGGATTATTTGTGGATAAAGACTTTATTGAAACATTTGATTTGGAACTGGTTAAAGGAAATCCTTTCTCGTTTTACGGAGAGAATGCTCAGGGTAAAGTAATTATTAACGAAAAAACCCACCAATATTTTGAATTAAGCGACGAACTAAGTGGTAGTGAAATTATTGGTGTGGTGCAAGATTTTAAGTTTCATTCGTTTCACGAACAAACCGGTCCTATGTTTTTGACGGTAGGTGATTATATGATACGCGATATGGTTATACATTATAATACACAGGATATTTCATCATTAATAGAACAGGTTAAAAAAACATTGTTGGAGGTTTATCCTCAAATGCAGTTTAACCATTCCTTTTTGACCGATAATTTTGATGAATTGTACAAAGAAGAAAAAAGAATGGCAGTACTTATAAGTATTTTCTCTTTCTTAGCTATTTTTATAGCTTCTTTAGGCCTGCTGGGAATAACTATTTTCACCACGAAAAAACAAACGAAAAATATTGCCATACGAAAAGTGAATGGTGCGTCTACGGCAAGTATTTTTAAATTGTTTGTCAGCGATTATATTCTATTAATCATCATTGCAATGATTATCGCCAGCCCATTGGCTTATTATATGCTTGATCGTTGGTTACAAAATTTTGTTTATCAAACGAATCTTCCCTGGTGGATGTTTATATTTGCCGGCTTCCTGGCTCTTTTCTTTACATTAATTACCATTAGCTGGTACAGCTTAAAAGCAGCCCGAAAAAATCCGGTAGAAAGTTTGCGGTACGAATAATTAAACTTAAACGAAAGAGGTTGGTCTAAAAATCTATATTTGTGGCCTTATAGATTTAAAGATGAAGATAAAGCAATTATTCCATCGCATTTTAAAATGCACCAAACCGGCATTACCAAAAGCTGCTAAAACGACTATCTGGCTTTTGAAGATTACTATACCGGTAACTTTTTTTGTTTTGGTCTTAAATTACACGGGTTGGTTAGCGCAAATTTCCGGTGGTTTACAGCCGTTCTTTAATTTATTAGGTTTGCCTGCCGAATCGGCGTTTGTCCTTATTACCAGCATGCTTACCAATATTTATTCTGTTATCGCGGTTATTTCTACCCTGGGTATACCTGTCCGCGAAGCTACAATATTAGCAATAATGAGTCTGATAGCTCATGGTTTTATTATTGAATCGGCCATTATTAAAAAGTCGGGCTCCAGTGTTTTTCGGATGCTTACCATTCGGGTTATTTTTAGTCTTGTTGCAGGATTATTTCTCAATGCAATTTTACCACAAGGGGAAGTGTTCGTCCAAAATGAGATTACAGCAAGCAGCCAAAGTTTTCCAGTTGTTCTTAAAAACTGGGTGGTAGATATGTTTTTTCTGGGATTAAAGATTATAAGCCTGGTAAGCATTTTGTTTATTTTTCAGAACATCCTGGAGGAATTTGGAGTTATCGCATGGATATCCCGTATCATGAGGCCATTGATGCGTATTCTGGGTTTACCTGAAAGTACTTCAGTTTCATTAATCGTTGTAAATACGATAGGATTAGCGTATGGAGCTGCCGTAGTTTTGGATCAGCTGGATAAAAATAAGATGAATCGAAAAGATGCTGATCTATTAAATCATCATGCAGTGATATCCCATTCGCAGATTGAAGATCCATTGTTGTTTTTAGCCCTGGGAATTACTATTCATTGGCTTATCTGGCCACGTATTATTTTAGCTATATTGGTCGTTTGGTTGCGAAAATTAGAGTTGAAATTGAAAAAAAGCAGACAGGGAAAAGTGCAGCTTGCTTATAGTTCGGCTTAATTCTTTTTGAAAAAAGTCCGTTAATTTTGTCCAGTTAAATCAAATTAGTTTTAAGAACCACTTATTTTTACCCATTATACACAAATGTGTAAAAAATCCACACTTATATATTAAGTTACATAATAATAGTCATTACGAACACTTAATTAGTAAATAATTTCGATTGCATCAGGAATTATTTCCGCTTTTAGCTGTTTAACCCGATTTTGCACCTCCCCATCTATGTGAATATCCTGCGCGGGATGAAGCGTTATCTCAGCTTTTGTTGTAGTAATAATCTGTACATATTTCATCTTATGCAGATTTCCTGTAAAAAATGCTACTATAAACCTGAAAACAATCCACCAGGGATAGGGCTTGATAATTACAATTTCAAATTTCCCGTCGTTCATTACGCCATTGGGATTAATTATGGCACCGGTTCCGTACACAGAAGCATTGGCAATAACAATCATTTCAGCTTTTCTCTTTTTATTGAAATCAGATGTTTTAAGAGTAAATCTAAATGATGTTTTAGGAGAAAATAGTTCTTTTAGCAGTTGCTTGGCATAGCCAGATATACCTTTTAATTGTTCCTGTGAAAAACGTTTTACAATTCGTGCATTAATGCCCACATCACTTAAATGTAAACAATAAAATTTATTGTTAATTAAAATAGTATCGACAGGCTTGGGCGATGTATTGATCATTTTTTTTAATGCCTCTTCGAAGTCATTAGGTATATTTAAATTTAAAGCTACTCCGTTAGCTGATCCGGCAGGAATTATACCCATTTGAATATCTTTTCCGATAATATGGCTGGCTACCAGATTTACTGTACCATCGCCCCCTGCAGCAATAATGAGTTCCGGATTAAATTTATGCATAGAATCCGTTAATTTTTCATTATCCTTATCACCAGTTGTGTAAAAAAAAGTCCATTCAAATTTATCTTTTGACAAAATTCTGTATATAACTGACTCCAAATTATCATTGAGTAATGCCCTGGATTTAGGATTAATTACAAATAATATTTTCTTTTTCTTTTTTTTCACAACAGTTTTTACAATGGCTTAAAACTTGTATAGTAATAACATAACAAAATCTATGCAAAAAATCCTATGAAATATCTAAAACCGATTTTTAGAAAAATAGTTAATCCTTTTAAACGAGTTAAGATTTATATAAAACATAAAGCTGGCTGGCTCGATGTTCCCAAAATAATTCCATACCGTGGATACGGCAATAAAACCGAAGTTTTTATTGAGGGCATGGTTATTGAAGATAAAGGGCTTTCGAAACCTAAGGATAAGCATAGATTCTGGCATAACTTCCTGGCTACAATCAAAAGATTTTCGAGTGACGAAATTGCAGGAGTTAATGTTCGTGCCGTATTTTTAGGTGAAACTCAAGTATGTGAAACAGATGAATTAGGTTTCTTTAGCTTTCACTTCAATATTAATAACAAATTAGAACAGATAAGGTATAACAACTGGTATACTGTTGATTTTGAATTAATGGATAATGTAATTGAAAATCAGGGAGCCATAGTTGCAAAGGGAGAGGTGAGGATTATTTCCCCAAAAACCCAAAGGATTATTATTTCTGATATTGACGATACGGTGCTGGTATCTCATTCAACGCAAACTATGAAAAAACTCCAACTTATGCTATTTAAAAATGCATTAACCAGACGTTCTTTTCGCGGAATAACTGAATTTTATAAGGCATTAAGCAAAGGAAAGGATGATACATCTGACATTCCGTTTTTTTATGTTTCAAGTAGTGAATGGAATTTATATGATTTGTTAGTGGATTTTTTCTACACGAATGATTTACCAAAAGGTGTTTTTCTTCTCAGAAAATTAGAATACAGTATTTATAAGTTTTGGAAATCCGGTGGAGGGAGCCATCAGCATAAATATGATAAGATTAAGCGTATTTTGGAGATTTTTCCTGATCAGAAAGCTATTTTAATTGGCGATAGCGGACAAAAAGACCCGTGGATATATTCTGATATAGCCTTAGAATATCCGGAAAGGATAGAAACTATTTATATTCGAAAAATTCGATCGCGGAGTTTATTTCTGCATGAACAGAATAGTTTTGAAAAACTTCAGCATATCAAAACCGAATATTTGGAGTTCGAATCGGCTTATGCGGCAATGGATCATGCGAAAATTAAAGGGTTTGTAAGTTCTGGTTGCGAAAATTAGAGTTGGTATTGAAAAAAAAAGACAGGGAAATGTACAGCTTGCCTATGGTTCAGCTTAATTTTCTTTCATAAAAATTACAATAAATGAAATTCGTTTCACGAATTTAAAAAACATTGCTAAATTTGATCTTAAGCTACAAGTTGTTTATTTTGTCAAAATACTGAATGTCAACTTTTTAAAATTAATGTTGGTTGAAAAAAGATCAGAAAATGGAAAGAAATTATATTTTTTTACAGGTACTTATTCTTTCATTTCTTATTTTCTCGTGTAATAACTCAAATAAATATAGCAATGACACTCCAGAAGGGGTTTTAACGAAAGGTTCACAAAATAAAGAAATTCAAATTGATAATAAATCCTGGTTAGATTCTTTATTTGCAAGAACTGAGACTTATTCAATCAATATATATGATCCTGATAAATTCATAAAGGAGATATTAAAGGATACCGTCAAGATGGGGTTATTTAAAGATGTAAGTGAAAGCACCCACAATTATAAAGCACTCTCTTTTGCCTACAGCATGTTAGGGAATAGCAAGAAGATAGAGAGCGATTACTTATCTGCTATTTATTATTATAAAAAAGCGTATGAAAATGCTTTACTTTCCGATGATGCTAATTTAAAAGCCTTGTCATTAAATATGATGGGGGTTATTTACAGAAGAAAGTCAGCCGGTAAAACGGCGCTGGAATACTATACAAGAGCACTTAAGGCAGCAGAAGAAAGCAATATTTCAACTGATTTTATGCTAAAAAGTATTGCTATATCAAATGAGGGTATTGGTGGATTATACCGAATGTTGGAACAGTATGATCTATCCTTAAAATACTATAAACAGTCGCTGGTTTATGAGGAACAACTGGGGAGTTTGCTTGGTAAAGCTATTGGCAATCATAATATTGGGAAAATCTATAGATTACTTGGAAAGCTCGATTCTGCGAAAATCTATCATGAAAGATCGTTGGAATACAACAATAAAATGAATTCTATTTATGGTAAGGCCATATGCTATAATGATTTAGGAACGATTGAGATGCTTAAAGATAATATGGATAAGGCTTATTTATTATTTGTTCCTGCTTTAGAAATGGCAAATAAATGTGGGGATAGTACATACATAACTAATTCTAAATTAAATATTGGATGGTATCATACCAGGAAAAGCCATCAAGATACCGCTATTAAATATATAAATGATGCCATGGCCATTGCTAAAAGAATAGGCAATAAATCTGCCATTATGAGAGGTTATAAGTTGTTATCTGAGCTAGAGCAAGATAGAAGAAACTATTTAAATGCTTTAAATTACTTTAAGCTTTCAAATGCATATGGCGATAGTATTGTAAATGAAAAAACACAACAGTACCTGGCTGATTTAACAATACTTTACGATATTGAAAAGAAAAGAAATGAAATTGAATCGTTACAAAAAGACAATGAAACTAAAAAACAAAAGCTTATTGCACGTAACCGATTAATTGTTTCTCTTATTCTTGCTGTACTTGTTATTATTGTTGTTGCA
>JAWLEM010000128.1:5158-6348 GCA_041686115.1 Bacteroidales bacterium | reverse complement strand
TTAGAATTTTTGATACCCATTGCATTTTTTGCTCTTGTATACGGAATATTTCATTTATTTATGCGACGTAAAGAGCGATTGGCACTTATTGAAAAAGGTGTTACAGCCTCAATATTTAATAAAGATGCAGATGTTTCGCCCAGTTTAAAATATGGAATTTTCTCCATTGGCATTGCCATTGGTTTTTTAATGGGAGAATTTTTATACAAAACAACAGCAGTAAACGAAGGAGTGGCTTATTTATCGATGATTTTCTTATTTGGTGGTGCCGCTTTAATGGTTTATTATTTTATTGCCAGGAAACACAAGCGAAAAGAGTAAAAAACGAATAGCTAAAAATTAAACATCCGACGCTTTAATGCATCGGATGTTTTTTTATACCTTATTTTATTCGGATTTAAATCGGATCATCTTTTTTATAGCTTCCTGACAAACAGGGCAAAAGCTTTCGGCTTCATTGCTTTTCATTCTGCAATCCATAAACGGGCTATACATTCCTTTACTAACATACCCGCCACCTTCAAAAACACCAATGGTTTGTTTAAACGCTTTTTTTCGGGGTGTGGGAACAGGAGTATTTTCATCGATCATTGGCTCCCATTTTTTGTCAAATGCCTGCAAAGTTGTCAAATTGGGTTGCCAGGGTTCAATTTTAAGGTTGAAAAAATCGTTATAAGATGTTGATGAAGTGTAATATTCATCACCCAGTCCGGCAAATGAATGCCCCAATTCATGAATAAATACTTTTTCGGATAAAGGGTGATCAGAAGTAAAAATAGCATAATGATTATAAATTCCGCCGCCCCCGTATTTTTCTGAGTTTACCACAATACAGATATCATCGTATGGCACAACAGAAGCAATATCACGGACTTTAAAAACATCGCCGGTTGTGAGGTATCTTTCACTATCGAAAGTGTAAAAACTGCTGTTCATAGCCGTTTTCTTATAAATATTTTTTCCCGGTATGTCTGTACCGGAATCTTTTGATGGCGATTTTACGATCCAGATATTAAAATTCTCTGCTTCTGTTTTGTATGGTTCTTCATTAAATAAATAACTAACAAACCGTTGCACATCATTTTTGAATTTATCCATCTCTTCTGCAGTGTAACCTTCAGCCAAAAAAACAAGGTCGGCTTTCTCCCACGATTCGCCGTTATCCACAAGTTTTTCGTATTGATAATTGT
>JAWLEM010000128.1:0-5058 GCA_041686115.1 Bacteroidales bacterium | reverse complement strand
AAAATTTTATCTGCCATGTTATTTCTTGTTTGAATGAATATTTAACTTTAATTTTAATCGCTAAAATAATCATTATCCTTTTAAAATAATAGACACCATGAATTCTGCTTTTGGATTAAAATTAAAAGATTTGCTCTTAAGCCTGGGCTTGCCGGAAACTTATGCATCTGCTATTAAAGGAACCATCATTGTTTCACTGATTCTTTTTTTATCATGGTTGGCTTATTATGTAACTAAAAAAATCCTTATCAATGCCATTCACAAAATTGTAAAAAAGACGCGTTTTACATGGGATGATATTATTTTTCAGCGTAAAGTGCTTAACAGAATAGCTCATCTGGCACCGGCCATTGTAATCTATTATTTTGCAGTTATAGGATTAGCTGATTTTCCTGAGATTTCATCCGGGATAAAAGGTGGAGCCAATATTTACATGATATTTATTGGAATGTTGGTTATCGATTCTTTTCTAAGCGGATTACATAATGCGTATTTAACCCTGCCTATTTCGAGAGAAAGGCCAATAAAAGGATATGTACAAACGGTCAAAATTATCATTTACTTTTTAGGCATCATTTTTATTTTATCGGTTATTCTCGGCAAATCGCCTAATGCATTAGTTGCCGGACTGGGAGCCGTTGCAGCCATTTTAATTTTGGTATTTAAAGATACCATTTTAGGTTTTGTTTCAAGTATTCAGTTATCGGCTAACAATATGGTAAAACCCGGCGACTGGATTTCGATGCCAAGTAGAAATGCCGATGGAACAGTAATGGAAATTACTTTGCATACTGTAAAAGTGCAAAACTGGGATAAAACCATTTCTACCATTCCAACCTACGCATTAATCTCCGAATCATTTCAAAACTGGAGAGGGATGGAAGAATCAAAAGGCCGAAGAATTGCCAGGTCGGTTTATATTGATATTAAAAGTGCAAAATTTTGTACGAATGAGATGCTTGAAAAGTTTAAAAGAATTAAGTTAATCCGTGACTATATTATCCAAAAGCAAGAAGAAATAGAAAAATATAACCAGGAAATTGAAGTTGAGGAGAACGACCGTGTTAGCCGAAGAAACCTTACTAATGTGGGAGTTTTTAGGAAATATATAGAAATTTATCTGGACAAGCACCCCCAAATACATCCTAATAAACCCCCATATATTACTTTGGTCAGGCATTTTCAACCTACTGAAAAAGGCCTGCCTATCCAGATTTATTGTTTTAGTAAACTACAAGCATGGGGAGATTATGAAAAGGTTCAGGCCGATATTTTTGATCATATTTTATCCGTTGTGCCAGAATTTGAATTAAGAGTTTTTCAAAATCCTTCAGGTGATGATTTAAGGCTTATCGGGAATATTTTTACTCAAAACGTAACCAAAGAAAAAGAAACCCCGGAATGAAAAAAATCCTTTTATTAACAATTGTATGCTGTGGTTTTTTGGCACCTTATCCTGTTGGATAGATAATCATTACAGGGAACGATTACCAAACCGATTGATTTAAATACGATTATCAAACTAACTTAAGCATATATTTTGTAAAACACGATGATCAGGCCAAATGGCGGAATAATGAAAAGAAACATTTATAATTTTAGTACGTAATAATTATTAGTATTCAATTCAATAAGACATTCTCAATTGGATTAATCCGTTAAAACGGGAAAAATTATGCCCCACTTAAAGCTAACAACATTTTTTCAAAATTTGCTAAATTTTATTAAAAGCAATAAAAATTTAAGTACTGAGAATGTGCGCCTTATTTCACAGCGAAATAAAATAAATTCTGAAAAGTCGGCTTTAGAAAAAAACTTCCAGGCATCAGAGAAAGAAAAAACTATGCTGAGCAAAAAAATTGCCAACCTTGAGAATGCGCAGGATATTATCTTCGAACAATTCAGAGAATTAGAATTGCAACGGAAAGAGTTTGAGTTACAGCAAAAAAAACTCGAAGAAACCAATGAGAAGTTCAGAAGCCGCACCATTGAACTTTTCGGAAAAATGATTGACTTAAAAAAAGCAAAAAATACAATCAGCCAGCAAAATGAGAAACTTGAGCAGCAACGAGCCGAAATAGATATTCAACAGAAACAACTTGAAGGTTCGAGTCATAAATTCAGAGAACGGACCATTGAACTTTTTGGCAAAATGATTGATTTAAAAAAAGCAAAAAAAACCATTAGCAAACAAAAGGAAGAGATAGAAAAGCACAGAAAACAGCTCGATGAATTAAATGCCAGCAAAGATAAATTCTTTTCGATTATTGCACATGACTTACGCAATCCCATTGCAGGCTTTTTAAATCTTACCGAAGTACTAACCAATAATTTTGATACCTATTCCGGTGCAGAAAGTAAAGAGTTTATTGATATCATGAATCAAGCTTCGAAACAACTTTATAATTTATTGGAGAACTTGCTTCAGTGGTCGAGAGCGCAAACCGGACGAATTGAATACAATCCGCAGTTCATTTCATTAAAAGAAATAACAGATAATACCATCGATCTTCTGATGATGAATATCGAAAATAAAAAACTGAAAGTAAAAGTTAATATTGATGAACAAATAAAAGCCTGGGCCGATGGAAACATGATTACTACCGTAATTAGAAATTTAATAAGTAATGCCATAAAATTTTCACATCCTGAAGATTCAATTATTATCAGAGCTATAAAATCAAATGATAAAGTAGAGGTTTCGGTAATCGATCAAGGCGTAGGAATAAAGAAAGAAGACCAGGAAAAGCTTTTTAGAATTGACCAAAACCTAACCACTCGAGGAACATCAGACGAAACAGGAACAGGGCTCGGGCTTATTCTTTGTAAAGAGTTTATTGAAAAAAATGGCGGAGAAATTTGGGTCGAAAGTGAAATAAATAAAGGCTCGGCATTTAGGTTTACGCTTTCGGTAAATAATTCATCATAAAACTTCTTTTAAAATCAATAAAAGTTCATCCATCAAAAAGTAGCTGTTATTTTTTTAATTCATATCTTTATCTGCAAATTATCAATGGCTAATACAATTGCTTATCAATGCTCAAAAACCTGATAATAACATTTTTATTGCTATCCTTTAATTTGTCAACTATCGGTAATATTAAAATTGATAGCTTATTAAATGCGCTGGAAAAATCTTCAGGAGTAAAAGAAATGGATATCCTGCGGGAATTATCAGTGGAGTATTTAAACAGTTCTGTTGAGGATGCCATTAAGTATGCAAGCGAATTATTAAAGTTAGCCGAAGAATCAGGAAACCTTAAGTATATTGATTTATCCACTTCGTTTTTAGGCGAAGCTTATTTTTATATGGATAATATTGATAAATCCATCGAATATTTTGAAAAATTTCTGCAAGTTAATATCAAACAAAAAGATATTGATGGAATGGGTACAGCATATAACAACCTTGGTATTGTATACCGCTATATAGAAAAATATGAGACAGCGATAAAATATTATCTTGAAAGTTTAAAAATAAAAGAATCGTTAAAAGATTCGATCGGAATCAGCAATACGCTGAATAATATTGGGGTTTTACATTTTCATATGCATAATTATGATGAGGCATTAGACTACTACAAAAAATCGCTCGAATTAGAAAAAAAGTTAAATAACAAAAATGGTATAGCCACATCTTTTTTAAATATTGGCGAGATTTATAGTAAACAAAATAGACATAACCTGGCTTTCGATTATTTTAACAGGAGTATCGAAATTGCAGAATCGATAGAAGATATGCATACTCTGGAAGTCAATTATAGATGTTTGTACGATTTAAACAAAAAAATTGGAAGATTCGAAAACGCACTTTACTATTATGAACTTTATACCGATTTAAGGAATCAACGGTTAAGCCATGAAGCAAAAACTGAGATTGCAGAGTTGGAAATTCAATACGAAACCAAAAGAAAGCAGAAAGAAATAGAGTTATTGAATAAACAAAATCAATCGAAAAGAATTGTAATTATTACATTGTCAATAGCATTTTTTATCTTTATTATTTTGATATATATGCTTAACCGGCAGGTGCGTGCTAAAAAGAAAGCATTGGATTTACTGTCGGCACAGCATAAAAAAATGACCGAACAAAGCGAAAAGCTTGATAAACTAAACAGTACCAAAGATAAATTCTTCTCGATTATTTCACATGATCTCAAAGGAGCTATTGGAGGTTTTTTAAGTCAGACAGAATTTCTTGCCGAAGATTTTATATATCTTGATAAAGCAGATTCGCACGATCTGATAAAAAAAATGAATTATTCATCAGAACAATTATACTCATTGTTAGAAAATTTGCTGGAATGGTCCAGAACTCAAACAGGAAGTATCAAATTCGAACCAGAACAATTTAATCTGAAAAAACTTACAGACAATGTGTTATCTCTTTTTAAAATCCCATTACAGGAAAAAGAGATACATGCGCAAATTAGTATTGACCGCAAAATTGAAGTATTTGCTGATATTAATATGGTAAGCACAGTACTTCGAAATCTGATTATGAATGCGATAAAGTTTTCTTATCCGAAAAGCACGTTTAAAATCGCTGTCATAAAAAAGGATCAATTTGCAGTGGTTGAGGTTACTGACCAGGGCGTAGGAATTACAGAAGCCAATCAGCAAAAACTATTTAATATTGACCAAAGCTTTTCTATACCGGGTACAAACCGTGAGAAAGGCACCGGTTTGGGACTTATTTTATGCAAAGAATTTGTTGAGAAAAATAAAGGTAAAATTTGGGTTGAAAGCGAACCTGGAAATGGTTCAAGTTTCTTTTTTACTCTAAAACTTGCCCCAAATGAATTAATGTAAACGCTGTTTTACCGCTTCGTAAATCATAATAGATGCAGCTACCGAAACATTTAACGATTCTATTTCTCCGAGAATAGGAATTTTAGCCATTTTATCGCAAACTTTAAGGTACTCAACTGCCACACCACGGTCTTCTGCACCCATTAAAATTGCTGTTGGCAAAGAAAAATCAACCTGGTAATAATAATCAGTTGCTTTTTCTGTAGCAGCAATGATTTGCACGCCGCTTTCCTGCAAAAACTGAAT
>JAWLEM010000127.1:0-6374 GCA_041686115.1 Bacteroidales bacterium | reverse complement strand
AAATCATTTTCCTTTAATTGCTTGTAAGGGGTTTTACCCGAAAATGATTTAAAGCTATTTATAAAATGGGTTTGGTCATAATAATTAAATGCATAGCCTGGCTGTGTCATAGAAACAAACTCACCAATCATTAAGCTCTCTTTATTGCCTGTTGGAATTTGGTGGTCATATGTTGACTGATTGGATCGACTGCCTGATGATGACGAACTGACGTGAAGATATTTAACCGATGACACTGATGAAAAACATGTTATTGGGGATGGCCGTGGGCGATGCCTTGTATGTCTATTACAATCAATGCTTTCATTTTACAATAACCTGTTATGGTTTTTATGCCGCTGAGTATTCTTTTCCGGAATCTGCATTTGATTTATTGACATCTGAAAATTTATTATTAATCAATCTTTTTTATAAACTTGTCAACCTCTTCTCCCCATTTAATGTATGATTCCTTATCGATAGGGAAATGAGCACCTTTAAAGGACGTATATTTTTTGTTTCTTGATTTTAATTTTTTAAATACCTTTTTAGTAAAGTAAGCAGGGGTCATTTCATCATCTTCCGGTTGACATACCAAAACAGGTTTCTCATATTTATTGTGCGGCAAATCCGGTTTAGCCTGAAGTATCAGACTCAAAGCGCCTCGCAATGATATGGTTTTGCCTGACTGGGGGTCGTTCATTATCAGAGAATTAAAATTTTGATCTGCCGTGAGTGTGTTGTAAGAAACCAGCATGGTCGTTTTGAATGTAGCCTTTCCAAATAGTTTTGATGATAATTTCATCAGGGGAATTAAAAAGAAGGTCAGTCCTTTAGTCGTACTTGTAGCTTTAATAAAATCTCGGTCTGCGAAATTAAACAGACACCAGCAGATTAAACCATCTGCACAATTGTATCGGGCATCAGTGGCATAAGCCAAAGGACCACCCATACTTGCACCACCTAAATAAACCTTACCTTCGAAATTATTACGGGCATAGTCAACCGTATCCTTCAGGTTTTTAAGATGAATATCGAAGGTAAAATCTCCCTTTTTTCTCTGGTTATAGCCAAATCCTTCAAGGTCAGGTGCAATAACATTGTACCCCTTCTCAAACAAGGGAATATAGAAAGGAGTTAATAACCGCGCATATCCAGCTATACCATGTGAAAAGACGATAGTAGGTTTTTTGGGGTCAACATTCCGATAAATTTCAATATTAATCTTCCCGTTCACCGAATCAATTTGTTTTCTTTCGACATATTTTTCCCACTTCTCAATCAAGTCTTCACCAAACCAATTAATCATGTAGTTTTTCCAAAAATCTTTCCCGGAAAATTTTTCGTTCACCATATTAAACCAATTTTATAATTGTTAATACCATTTCATGTCATAATCATTTCATATAGTTTATCTTTGTCGCTCTCAGCTTGCATTTTTTCACTTATAGCTATTGCATTTTTCTTGTAATCTTTATTGTTATAGAGATCTAATAGTTTGGTTTCGAAATCTTTTTCATTGAATTTGCGAATTGACATTCCTTTGGGGCCAAGTTTCAAATTTGCTATTGTCTTTTCCCAGAAGAACTGATCCAGAACATGAGGTATAATCAGGGTTGGTAATCCATATTTCAAAGCAGTATGCGTTGTGCCGCAACCCCCATGATGAATTACAGCATATATTTTTGGAAACAGACAGTTATAAGGTAGATTGTTTGTGAAAAAGATGTTCCCGGAGGTTGCATCAATTTCTTCGAGTCCGTCCCGGGATGTATTTATAATGGCCGGTATATTATTTCTCTTTAATACATTTACAATGCTTCTTGTTATCTTTTTCGGATTTGGGTTATACATGCTTCCAAATGAAATAAACAGGATATTACTATTTTCATTAATAAATTGCCGCAATTTCTCGCCGGGCTCCCGGTTTATTGTTATATTTTTTTCATAAAATCCTACGATATGGGTATTCAGAGGCGAATAAGCTGGTTTGGAAAACAATGAAGGAGAGAGTGTGTACATTGTTTTCTCTGTTTCGAGCATCGCTTTTTTAATGAAGGAAACACGAGTCTTTGTACCCCGATAGTCTTTTTTAAATTTTCCTGCAGCTATTTTAAGCGATACTGCCTTCATGGAATATATCATATGGAATTTTAATTTATTGAAAAATTTACCATAGTTCCTTCCCAGATCAGTCAGAGGGTCAACCGTTGGATTTACCAATATTGTTTTACAGGAGGTACTCATGCCCCATAAAACGCTATAATTGCATTTCGGATGGTAAAGGATGACATCTGGCTTTTCTTCTTTTTGTATTTGATGTTGCAAAGAGAGGCTGTCCTTTGCTAATTTTAAGCTACGTCTTGCCATGCCAGGAAGAAGTCCGATTCTTTTTAAAAAAGAACCCTGTTTGCCGAAAAACATTTTGGCTTTCTTACTTTCCATTAATTCAAGGATATCCCTGCTGAAACCTTTAAAAGAAATGCCCGATTTTTTAACTGTTTCCCGGTATTGTTCCGGGAAAACGCAGATTACATCGCATCCCCGGTCTTGCAGCAACTGAGCGATTGCCACAAAGGGTTCAATATCCCCGCGAGTACCTATAGAAAATAAGATTACTTTCATCTTATCGTGCGGATTTCCACCTTTCCAGACGTTTCATCCCTCGAGTAAAAAGCCAGGCCATAAATTTGTTATAACCACTCTCAATCATTTTCTGACGACAAAATTCCTGAAACTCCTGAACCGACCCATTAAAGGTAAATTCTCCATTTTGAAAACAGTAACTACAGTATTTCAGATTTCTTGAACCATCAGCATTCGTTCCGCCACTTTCAGGATCTTTGCTCATTGGCATTCCACAACTTTGACACATTTTATATTGCTTTTCCATAGTTTTTTTGTTTTTCGCACTTCATATGACGCTCAACGTTCACCGCAAGCTATTTAAAAGTACAATTTTTTTTAATGTTTAGGCATAAACACAGTAGCCGCTTCCACTATCTTTTCATAAAAGTACGGGATATTTAATCAACCTCGTCATTATCCTATGAAACCCTTGCGGCTATTGGGTTTGATGCCAGCTGGTGTATATTCATCTTTTTTCTTACAAACTATTATCATTGTAAAGAAAATTCATATATCCTATTTTTATTATAGGGTAGTAGTTACTTGTGGATGTTCATTAATTACAAGATTATGAGCTGAATATTAATAAAGCTTTTGTTTTAAAAGTAAAAGTGGATATTTTAACTTTTGAAAAAATACTTTGGTAGGAGAGGTAGCACTGTTTACTCCCTTATTATTTTTTCTTGAAGTATTATTTATGTTATGAAGTCGTTGCATTCGAAGATCTGTTTCAGCAATAACATCAGCACATTGCTTTAACTCACCAGTTACAGTCTTATTTTTGCCTTCGGGGAACTTATAGGACAATTCGTGTTCAAGAGAAGCCCAAAAATCCATGCCAATCGTTCGGATTTGAATTTCAACTTTCACTTGTCCGGTTGTGCTTAATAAACTGACGGGAACTGACACTATAAGATGTAGGCTACGATACCCATTTGGCTTAGGATTTCTTAAATAATCGGAGATACGTTCTACTTTTAAATCATTCTGAGAAGTAATAAAGCTTGATATTTTATAAATGTCGTCAATATATGAGCATAAAATCCGAATACCTGCAATATCAGATAGATTTTCTCGAGCAGTCTTCACATTAATAGCAAAGCCCCTTTTTTGTAATTTATTTACAATACTCTGGGGGGATTTCACCCTGGTTTTTATTTGATGAATCGGGTTCCGAATACTTTGATAATCGTATTCCTCAACCAGATTTTCCAGTTTAACATTAATTACCCGTATTGCTGATAAATAAACATTCTTGTTATTTGTAAAAAAACTGTTTATTTCTTCTATTTCATAAGAAAAATTACTTTCTACTATTTTATAAGACATAATCGAATTTGTTATAAGGTATATTTTATCTATTTAAATATATTCATTGACTTATAACTTTTCATACAAACGTTATGACTATATCTATTATTTTGTGATTTAATATTATTTAAGTATTGTATGGTTTTATTACCAATGGTTATTTGTTAAAATCCAGGTTTTTTTGATATTCATTATAGTGTTTAATATATTCAGCTATTTCTACCATCCCGCCACCATTCGAAGCATAGGCATGCAATTCACCACATAGGAAGAAATACTTCAGCAAAAGCAGCAAAACAATATAACATAGCACCACTGCAGGGGCACATCGGCTTACAGGCTTTGACCCCGGCATCTGTCAGAAATGCAAGGAGGGACGTCGGACTGTGGTGGCAAACGCTTTTCTTTCAGCCGGTAGCCCGCCGCCGGTTCTTAATACCAAAAACATCATCGAAATAGCTATGAAATCAAAATGCATAGGTATTCCTTTGATGTAGTTCAACCTCGCCGGGTTCCCGCACGAAGGAGACAGGCTTGCCGACCGCTCATATTCCTTCTATGTTGTGGTGCGTAATTCTTTGTCCTGCAGAATGTAAGTCCAATTTTCTTATTTAATCCTTTCTCGAAAATTCTTATTAGCGTAGATAATTGAATGTTTTCACAGGCATTCTCTTCATATTCTTCCTTTATTTTAAGTGCCTTATTAATTTCTTTCTTTGGTGTTTTCTGGGTTTTCTTTTGAAAATCGTTCATCAGTATCACCAATTGTCCCTGGTCAAAAAAACAGAATATTCGAAAAATATCATTTCCTTTAATACCTTACTTGCCCAAATTCTAAACCGGGTATCTCTTTTGGAATTAACCCGATAACCCACAGATATGATCGCATCAAGATTGTAGATTCTTTACCAGCATGTTATTTCTTTTTCCCTTTAATCACAACGAAACTTCCTTTTCCGTGTCCTTTTATTGGATTTTCAGGAATTTTTAAATTTATTTCTGTAAGGGTTTGTATAATATCGGTTATTTCAAAATGGTTATTTATAATCATTGAAGTCAATTCGCTGACAGAATAGAATTTGGCGTGTCTATAAAATTTGCTGTCTTTTTTTTCCAGTTCAAGCGATTTTCCTAACGAACTTTCTTTGTCGATAAAAGCAATGATAATATCGCCTTTGTCTTTAATAATCCGATGCGCTTCTTTTATTGCTTTTTCCGGATTATCAACAAAGCAAATAGATGTTATGAAAGCAGCAAAGTCAAAACTATTATCAGGATAGGGTAAATTTTCAGCGAAACCTTTTTTTACTTTCAAATTTCTTTGTGTAGCATACTTCAACATTTTTTCTGATGGGTCAATGCCAAATTTTATGTTCAACTTCTCTGCAAATATTCCGCTTCCAATGCCAATCTCAACCCCTTCTTTTCCAACCGGAATAACTTGTTTTAATGCAAGCAATTCTGATTGAAAGATTAGTTCATTTTCTTTAAACCAATTTTCGTATTCGTCAGTGAATATGTCAAATGGATTGTCTTTCATTTTTAAAAGGTTAAAACTTTGTCGCCTTCAACAGTCCGTTGAGCAAATCCGGTGCCCGGTGCAGTTCATTGTACCGGGATTTGGTTTTGTGCCAATCTACCGCAAAGGAGAACGCGACAAGTTTCAACTGCTGCTAGCCGAAAAGAGTTGGAAGAGTATAAGGCATAAGTTGAAAACCATCACCCGGGAAACCACACCAATGAGTTTTGACGAACGTATCCAAAAACGGGGCATCCTACTCGATTACCGTTTCGTTGTTTTTAATATCCGCACACTAATCCTTAACACATCTAACAGAAAAGCCCGTAATTTTTTCATCACTATCCCCTACAAAAAAAGCATCGCTGTTGTCACGCAAGCGCACCCAGTAGGCCTTTTCTGCATCATTGTCTTCCGTTGTTGCAGTCCAGGCAGTCCACATATGCCCCAGGTTAACAAAATCTCCATGACCAGGGCGGTCACCGGCCGGCAGTGCACTGAACCCGAACTCATCTATTCCATGATCTTCGTTTTCATCCCAGCGGGGATGTTCGGATGTAACACAATCGCCACCAACCGGGGAATTAACCTGCCGACAGGATTTTAAGGCACGAGCTACAGGAATATCTTCATAATTATTTTCAATATATTCCTTCAGCTCTTCCCACTCCTCTAAAGTAGGTATTCTCCAGCCTTCAGGAGCAAGACCTTTCTCACTATCAACCGCATGCCAGTTATACAATAAGCCGTAGGCATCAATCATTTCGGAATCTGATTCAAGCCCGGCTGCCTCATCCTGATCAAATGGATAAATGGAATAAGCGCCTTGTTCCGTGCTACCCCAGTCATCATCTGACAAGCCCGTAGATATGTCTGTTCCATCATTATATTTGGTCGTGCGCAAATCTTCGGCCATCCATTCTTTACCGTTAATATA
>JAWLEM010000126.1:0-6379 GCA_041686115.1 Bacteroidales bacterium | reverse complement strand
CATAGACTGTAAAGTATTAACAGAAATTAAAGGGAGATTTTTAGCATAACAAAGTCCCTTAGCTGTTGAAACACCAATCCTTAATCCTGTATACGAACCCGGCCCTTTACTTACAGCAACAGCGTCAAAATCATGAATGGACAAATTCAACTCATTTAACAAATCATCGATAAAGACAGTAAGATATTTTGCATGAGATTTCTCATCATGACTTTCTTTTAACCCTTTAACCATTCCGTTATCAGATACAGATACCGAGCATACCTGGGTAGATGTTTCAATGTTGAGAATCAGAGCCATAAAGTATATAGATATTTTTAAACAATTTATTACAGGATGCAAAATTAATCTTTCTCACCAAACAATTGATCTTTTTCAACCACTTCGACTTTTGAGCCATTTTTCAATTTTCTGGAAATAGCGCTGTATGGTGAAGTAACAACTTCATCATTTTCGTCGAGGCCCTCAGTAATTTCAATATATTTATTATCCTGAATTCCGGTTTTAACAATCTCCATGTTTGCAACTTCACCGGAAACAACAAAAACAACTTCTCTAAATTCATTGTCAATATTTTCAAACCCATCTTCACTTGCTGCTTCGGTAGTATCAGCACGTGTAGTTACGGACTGTATAGGAATGGTTAAAATGTTCGTTTTTGTGTTGGTTTGAATATCTACAGAAGCAGACATACCTGGTCGAAACGGATTAATGTTATGAGCGCTAATTAAGTGCTCATAAGAATTTTTTAACAATAAAACTTTTACATCAAAACTGGTTACCTGGTCAGTCGCCATCCCCGAAACGTTAGCCGAATTAGCTATCTCAGTTACTACACCTTTAAACATTTCGCCTAAATAAGCATCAATTTCTATTAATGCAGTATCGTTTAATTTAACCTTTACAATATCATTTTCGTTTACATCAACCTTAACTTCCATTCTGCTAAGGTCGGCAATTCTGAGCATTTCGGTTCCTGCCATTTGCATAGTACCAACCACACGTTCGCCAATTTCAACATTGAGTCTGGATATTGTGCCATCCATGGGTGCATAAATAGTTGTTTTGCTCAAATTTTCTCTTGCTTCGGATAATGTTGCTTCAGCACTTTGAACAGAAAAGCGGGATGCTTCGATTGATTTTTTTGCTGCAGACATTTCAGCATCAACCATCTCGTAGGAAGAAAGCGCTGACTCATAATCGGCTTTGGAAATTGTTTCCTGCTCCCAAAGTACTTTCGATCGTTCAAAAGCATTTTTTGTTTGCCGGTACTTTGCCTCAATCTGTTTTAAATAAGCCTGAGCATTAGCATAATTTGCTTTCGCTGAATTAACCGAAGCTTCAGCACGATTAACAGCCGATAAATAAGTATCCGGTTTTATTTTTAATAATAAATCACCTTTTTTTACTCTATCTCCCTCCTGAACTTTTAACTCAACGATCTCCCCCGAAACATCAGGTGAAATTTTTACCTCTGTCTCAGGCTGAATTTTACCGCTTGCTGTTACCATCTCTGTTATTGTCCTTAAAGCAGGTTTTTCGGTACTAACCTTAATGGTAATTTCTCCACCAAACCAACCAGCCTTTTTTCCAATCAAAGCAAAAAGAATAAGTACTGCAGCTGCAATGATCAAATATTTTAATAATCGATTACTTTTCATTAGGTTGTTATATTAGATTTAAAAATATTATTATTGCATTATATTTAATTTTTATCTTTTATGATTGTCCGTTTTCATTCATATACATCTCTTGGGTTAGGGACAAACAAATTGATTTTCAATTCATTTTTATAATAATTATGAGATAAAACGGATATTCAGATTTATCTTTTATATAATTGATCAAATTTATAAAATATTAAGTTTTAATCTATTGAATTATTTCTTTTTTCGGAAACTTTATTCAATACTTAGAGTATAATATTAAATCAAAATAATTTTTCGCTTACATGTCTCTGATTAGTAAATTTCTCAATTCTTTTTTGATGCTTTTGGGGAGCAAACGCAAAATTGTAAACATTCTTTTTACCCAAACAATTATTGTTATAGCTATCATTATTTTGGCTATCGGATATTTCTGGATTTACAATGAGCATGCAAAGTTTAAAAAAATCAATGAAAGAGTCCAAAAAAATCATATTAACACCCATAAAGAGTTAGTCAGGAATGAAACCCTAAAAGCTGTTGATTATATTTACTATAAAATTAAAGAAACCGAGGCAAAACAAAAAGAAAGATTAAGGAGCCGGGTTTATATGGCTCACTCCATTGCCGAAAGTATTTACGATCAGAACAAAAACAAAAAAAGTGCTGCCGAAATTAAGCATATGATCAAGGAAGTACTTCGCCCAATTCGTTTTGACAAAGGCGTGGGTTATATTTTTATCGGTAATCTTGAAGGCTATGATGAACTTTTCCCTGTTGCTCCACAATACGAAGGAAAATACCTTTACGACCTGCAGGACGATATGGGTAATTATGTAATGAGAGACGAGTTAAATGTGGTTAATAATTTCGGAGAAGGATATGTAACAGGCTACTGGAAACGTCCACATTCAAACGACCAAATGACACACAAAAAAATCTCATTTGTTAAACTTTTTGAGCCTTTCGATTGGTACCTTGGAACTGGAGAGTACGTAGAAGATTTTGAGAAAGAAGTTCAAAACGAAGTGCTGGAAAGGTTATCAAAAATCAGGTTTGATGAAGAAGGCTACATTTTTGTAAACACATACGACGGTAATGCTTTAATTACAGATGGGAAGTTAGTAACCAAAGACACCAATATCTGGGATTATAAAGACCCAAATGGAGTAAAAGTAATACAGGAAGAACGAAAAGCAATTAAAAATCCTGATGGAGATTATATTTATTATTCATGGAAAAAATTAACGTCCGACGAAATTGTACCAAAAATGTCTTTTGTAAAAGGAGTTCCTGAATGGCAATGGATGGTCGGGGCTGGAGTTTATTTTCAGGACATTAACCCATTATTAGAAGAACAACAAGCCCTTTTAAAACAGACCATAAAGAAAAATATAATTACCATAGTAATCGTTTTTGGTGCTTTACTGACTTTTTTATTTGTTTTTGCCTATTTTTTATCAAAAAAAGCCAAAGCAAACGTAAATTCGTTTTTAGGTTTTTTTAAAGATGCATCGCATAATCTTGTTAAGATCGATGAATCGAAACTTGATTTTTTTGAGTTTAAGGCCATTGCCAGATCTGTAAATAAGATGATAACTGAGATCAAAACATCACAAGACCAAAAAAAGGAAGAACAGGCACTCTTTGAAAGACTTTTTGAAAGTGCTCCGGAGGCTATTGCACTTATCGGGAATAATAAAAAAGTGGTAAATGTAAATAAAGCATTTACAAATCTTTTTGGTTATTCAAAAAACGAGTTAATAGATAAAGACCTGGATGACTTTATTGTACCAAAAGAACTTAGAAGCCAGGCTATTACATATTATGAGAGAACAAAAAATGGATTAGACATTGAAGCAGAAGAAATTCGACTCAAAAAAGATAACTCAAAAGTTTATGTATCAATTCTTTCAACACCTGTATTTTTTAGTAAAGGCCAGCTAGGGGTTTATGTTATTTACAGAGATATAACCCAGCAAAAAGAGACAGAAAGAGTTTTATACGAGGCCAAAGTTAAAGCTGAAGAATCGGACAGATTAAAATCTGCATTTTTAACCAATATGTCACATGAGATAAGAACTCCCATGAATGCAGTTACAGGCTTTTCAAATCTTATTATCAACAGAAATTTATCGGAAAAAGACAAACTTGAGTATTTAAATATTATCAATAAAAGTAGTAACTCTTTATTAGAAATTATTGATAATATTATTGATGTTTCAAAGCTCGAAGCAGAAAACCTTGTGGTTAATCATGTAAAGTGCAATATTAACACAATTCTCGATGAGTTATATATAGATTTTCATAAGTTAAAAAAAGACCGTGGACTTGAGACTGTTGAATTGGTTTTGAAAAAGGGTGTTAGAACAAATGGATTTGAAGTAATAACAGACCCCAAAAGATTGAAACAAATTTTTTCAAGCCTCCTGGATAATGCACTAAAATTTACTCAAAAGGGACTGGTTGAGTTTGGATATACTGTTAATAATCAAGAACTATTATGCTTTGTAAAGGATACCGGAATCGGCTTATCGAAAGACCAAATGAGATATATTTTTGAACCTTTCAGGCAGGCCGATGATTCGCCGACCAGAAAATATGGAGGAACCGGGTTGGGTTTAACATTAACCAAACGTATAGTTGAGCTTTTGGGAGGTAAAATACAGGTTGATGCTGAAAAAGACAAAGGTTCAAAATTTTATTTTACTATCCCCTTTGATTTACCAGTAGAAAGCAAAAATCAGAAAACCTTTATTGCGAATCAAATGAACTGGGGTAATAAAAAAATAATAATTGCCGAAGATGTTCAAACCAATTACCAGTTTTTAAAAACCTTGCTCGAAAAAACAAATGCTTCTGTTACATGGGCAAAAGACGGACAACAACTAATCGAAATGGTTAATAATAATGATGATTTTGACCTTATTTTAATGGATATTCAGATGCCAAGAATGAATGGACACAGAGCTTTAAAACATTTGCAAGATAAAGGAATTAAGATTCCGGTTATTGCACAAACTGCTTATGCCATGGAACATGAGATAAATGAAATTGAAGAGCTTGGTTATAGCGATTATATTATTAAACCCATTGATATTAATACATTATTTAAAAAATTAGCTAAATACCTCGATTAATCGCTTTTAACTCATGAGTGAAAAAACTATTCACATTGAAGGAATCGGGAATGTGAGATTTCGAAAAAATATCAGGTCAAAAAATGTAAGTATTGCTTTGCGGCCACAAAAAGGTGTTATGGTTACACTCCCTTCGTTTGTAAGTTATGGATACGCATTAAAAGTTGTTGAACAAAAAAGGCCCTGGATAAAGAAACACTGGCCAAAAATTCAGGCTATTGAAGATAAGGCAACCGTATTTACCGAAAACACAAGTTTTAAAACGCGAGCCAGGCTTTTAAAAATAACTCAAAATTGCAACAATCATATAAAAACAAAGCTTACCCCCAATTCCATTGAAATTGAATATCCGGAAAAATTAAATATAAAATCACCTGAAATTCAACACATCATTAAACAAACCATTATTAAAGCATTACGCTACGAGGCAAAAGAGTACCTTCCGGAAAGAGTGAAAATACTGGCTCAAAAATACCGGTTCAATTATCAAAAAATCTACATTAAAAATAATAAAACATTGTGGGGCAGTTGCTCGGGTGTAAACAATATAAATTTTAACCTTCATTTAATGCGGTTACCTGATCATTTAATTGATTACGTAATTATTCACGAACTCTGCCACACCATTGAAAAAAATCACGGCCTGGCATTTTGGAATTTAATGGACTCTATATTAGGAAATGCCAGGTCATTATCGAAAGAACTCAAAAAATACTCCATCAACATTTATTAGCGATATGCCAATTGCATTAATGTAAATTGTTTCCATAGGATATATAAACAGCAGTAAACAAAACTGGCTTTTAACAAGGTACAGATTATCCAAAAAGAATATGCCAAAATATTTTACAATCAATGACCGTTACTCTGCGCTATAAAAAAACATCAAATAAATTCCATATTCTACCAATTATTCAAGAATTCTTATTAATAACCAAATTTTAATAATGATTTATTTTTTAAATACTCTGGAAACTAAATTGATACTTGGATAAAACTATTTAAAAAGCTTACTGTTTTATTTAAATATAATTATTAATTAAAAAATTTGTAATTTGCATTTTAAATATTCAATTTATGCGATATTTCTTTCTTATTTTATTTTCGTTGTGTTATTATCAGCTTCTGGCACAACCTGATGTTGAAGATTCATTAAAGAATACTCTAAACGCTCCTATACACGATACCCTTAAAATTGATCTACTTAATCAGTATATAACAAAATTCGCATCAGTTGATCCAGGTATTACTATGCTATACTCCGATAGCGCAATAAAACTTTCTGAAAAAATTAATGATTCATTAAGATTGGCCCATTCAATTACCAGAAAAGGAATAACACACTTTTATCTTGGTGATTATAATGGAGCTCTAGACAACTACTTTTTGTCGATCTCAATAAAAGAGAATATGGGAAAAGTAGAATTAATGTGGCTAGAATATAACAATATTGGATTGGTTCTAAGAAACATTGAGCAAAATCGAGAGGCCTTGCAATATTTTAAATTGGCACTACAAAGCGTAGAAGAAACAGAAAATAAATTCTTTGAGGCTACGATCTGGAATAATATAGGCATAAGCCATAGGGGCCTT
>JAWLEM010000125.1:2517-6409 GCA_041686115.1 Bacteroidales bacterium | reverse complement strand
GTATTAAAAGTAAACGACAATATCCTTTTCACTATTGAACCAGTAACACCAGAAACAAACCTTTCATTCACACCTGATTCATACAATGGAGGTGACCTAGCCTGGTCTACTTCCGATGGGGGTGCTACCTATACTGCCACATACTCAGTTGAAGAAGGGCAAACTGACAGGCCAACAGCATTTCAGCTTGGTAATGTTTTTGCTACTGATCAATTTGGAAATACAAGTACTGCTTACGACTTCCAGGATATTCAGAAATCTATAGATGCAAATACCCCAACAATTACAGACTTTATAGTTCCTGAAAACAAAATGCTCCTTGGAGATACTGTTCAGGCTACAATTATAGTTGTATCCGATACCGGAAGTTATATCTTAAATTCCGGTAATGTTGCAGGATTTCCTATTGATTCTATTGTGACTTATGATGATGCTACTTATTATGCCTTTTTTAAGATAACCAATTTAGGATATGACATTCAACCTAACCAGGATTATAGTGTTGATAATTTAGTTTTAACGGATTTTGCTGGGAATACCTGTGATCCATATTCAAAAACAATTTCACAACCTAATGATCCGATTTATACCAACATACCAACCGGGAAAGTTACTGGCAAATATCACGAATGCGAGGGCGATACTGTTGAATTAAAAATGCAATTTACCGGAAGCGGCCCCTGGGATATAGAATTGTTTAATGGTTCATCAACGACAGTAGTGAGCGGTATTACCGATAACTTATATTATCATAAATTGAAAACCGAGAATAATTCTGGTGTTGATGCTGATACAATTATTTATAAAATCAATAAAGTAACGGATGTAAATGGAAATGTAAAAATAAGTGATGGATTGGATAGCGCTATTGTATATGTACATTTATTGCCCATTGCAGATATTTCATACCCCGCAAATGGAAGAATTTATAATATTTCAAACCAAAAAGATACTTTAAAAGGTAATGAATTGTTGGGAGTATTTTCCGGCTCAGGAATATTTTCTGGTAATGGGGTATTGTCAGCTACAAGTAATTTTTTCCCACCTGAAGCCGGAACAGGAACACATATTGTAACATACACTTATACAACTGAGCATGGATGTTCTGATTCTGACTCAATAGAAATTACTGTTATTGAAGCATCAGGGTCCATAAATTTCCCAGACCACTCTCCATTGAGTGATTATTTATATTGTAATTATGAATCTGCATTTATGATAACTGGAAATAATATAAATGCTCAGCCAGGTTCTTTTTATATTAAAGATTATTCGGGAACAGCCCTTGTAAATACAAATACAGATACAGCTTATATTGATCCGGGAGCTTTAAATGCAGGAGACTATACAGTAATATATACATTTGATGATGGTGGTATAGTTGAGATCCCTGAATTATTTACAATTGATTCTGTAGGAATTGAGATTAATTTTACCGATATCCCCGATCAGTGTGCCGATTATGATACAATAAATGTAGAGGCAGTTAATCTTTATCCCTTGGGAGGTACCGGCAAATATGAATTTTCAGGATCTGTTAATGCTTTTGAATATGACCCCGCTGTTCCCCAAAATAATAAAATTTATTTCCTTGAGGATTCGGTATCTCCTGGTAATTATCAGATAGATTATTATTATACCGCTCCAAGTGGTTGTAAAAGTGATACTATTACCAAATCTCTTACTGTAAATGCATTACCTAATGTTTCTTTTGATATGAATTCAATTTACAATATTGAACAGGGTGAATCATTAATTACGGGTAACCCTGCAGGAAGTACGGGATTATTCACTCCATTATCATATATGTCTAATAATGGAGATGGTACTGCTAGTTTTGACCCGGAAGATGCTGGTTTAGGTGATCATACAGCTACTTACACTTATACAGATCCTGTAACTGGTTGTGAAAATCTTTCAACTAGTAGTTTTACTGTTTCCGAAGCCGAAGGTGAAATTACTAACACTTCAGGATCATTCCAATATTGCTATTATGGTTCGGCGGTAGATACCATCGTTGGTATTGCCTATAATAGTGATGGAACAGATGGTGTCTTTCATATAGATGGTGAATTGGTCGCTCCATTTGCGAAAGATAGTATTATTATTAATCCTTCTCAGATTGGGGCAGGAAACCACACAATAAGCTTTATCTACACAAATCAAACCGCAACCTATCATATTCAAAAGAGTTTTAATATCGATTCTATAGGAAATATGAGTGTAGGAGGATTTGATGATGAGTATTGCGAAGATGATGAAACCATGATAGAATTAAATGCTATACAACCATCCGGAGACCTTGGGACAAATATTATTTTTGGAAATGGAATTTCACAGGATAATGGTAGTTTTTATTTTACTCCATCAGAAGCGCAAACAGGGTATAATAATGTGTATTATACTTTTGTTCGTAATTATTCGGGTTGTACAAAAACCATTTCTGATTCTATATTGATTAACCAACAACCTTATGTTAATTTCACTATCTCTGATAGTTGTTTTGTGGAAGGAGAAGCCATATCATTTATTTCCGATACTTTAGCATCTGATAGTGTTGTTCAGTGGAACTGGTTATTTGATGGTTTTATTGCTTCTACCGATCAGAATCCTCAACGAGTTTATTCAAGTCAGGGTGAAAAAACAATTGCATTAACTTTAACAACAAATAAAGGATGTACCAGATCAATATCCAGAAATAAATTTATCGGGATTAAAACAACTCCTGAATTTGAATGGCGTAATGAATGTTTTGGCGAAACTGTAAATTTTGATATAATTACAGAAACAGATGCAGGTAATATTGTTGGTTTTGAATGGGATTTTGGCGATGGCTCATCTCTTACAATTAGTGATACCACGGAAACAAGTAATCATTATTATTCAAGTCCCGGCGATTATCTTGTAAAACTTGTAGAAATTACAAAAACTTGTGGCTCTGAAGTAGTAGAAAACGTTGTACCTGTTCGCCCGAAAGTAATATTAAGTGATAATGAATACTTTCAGGATTTTGAGAGCGGAACTACAGAGGGTGAAGGATGGGTTGCTGAAGATCTTATTGGAACATCTAACAATACATGGCAATATGGTATTCCATCAGGCGATAAAATATCTGGTGCATCAACAGGTGATTATGCGTGGGTTACATCGCTTAACGGTAATTATGGTAATAACGAAAAATCGGCTGTTACAAGTCCTTGTTTTGATTTTACATCAATGGAAAAACCAATGCTCAGATTAGACTTCATTTCTGCAACGGAAAAAGATAGAGATGGTGCCGTAATACAGTATACAAATGCTGAGGGAGACTGGACTACTTTAGGATTACCCGATCAGGGAGTAAATTGGTATAACTCTGTATTTATTTCAGGTGCTCCTGCTGGACAGACTTTTGGATGGACCGGTGATGGCAATGCAAATAACGGTAATAACGAATGGAGAACGGCTATGTTTTGGTTAGATCAGTTAACCGGGCGTGAAGGAGTAAGGTTTAGGATTGTCTTCGGGTCTGATGCCGCAGCTACTGACGAAGGTTTTGGTTTCGACAATATTTGGTTTGGAGAACGCAAAAGAATAGTTTTATTAGAAAACTTTACCAATTCATCTGATGAACAAAGCGCTCAAATGAATGATAATGTCATTAGTCCAATTATTCAAAATAATCCTTTAGATGTTATTGCTGTTAATTATCATACCAGTTTCCCCGGAAATGATAAAATGAATACTTTTTATGCTTCCGGGCCAAGTGCAAGAACATTATATTACGGTATTTCAAAAGTACCATATTCAATCCTTGATGGAGGAGAAAGACAATATTCATATTCATTTACAGACTATTTAGAGGAAAATGATCTTAAAGCCAGAATGTTAATCGAGCCTAAATTTGATGTTA
>JAWLEM010000125.1:0-2417 GCA_041686115.1 Bacteroidales bacterium | reverse complement strand
AATACAGGTATATTAGTGAACTCCGGAGTTATTCAAAAAGGTGCCGATTATCTCGAAATGAATGTTGAAAATTTCCCGATAGGAGTATATTATGTTAAAATTACAGATAATGTTTCGAATGTAATGATTAAAAAAATAATAATAAATAATTGAGTTACTATTTTAAATTCTAAATATGCATAATCATGCCAATTTTTATTAGCGTGATTTTTCTACCATAGTATTAATAAATATAAATAATAACACTTAATTTTGTGTTATTAAATCAATTATTATGCGATTAAAATATAAAATTCTGTCAGGTTTTATTATTCTGTCGGTTATGTTAGTTATAGCTGGAATAATATCAATTATTGAGTTAACTCATGTAGGAAAATCAGTACAAGATTTATTAGATGATAACTATAAAAGTATTGATGCTTCAAATACAATGCTTGAAGCTCTAGAACGTGAAGATAGTGGGATTTTATTATTAATTCTTGGAAAGTGGGATGAAGGCCGAAGGACTATTCAACAGGCTGACAGTTTGTTTGTTGAAGGGTATAATATAGCAAAAAATAATTTAACGATACCTGATGAGGATATTTATGTTAAAGATATTGATACTAAATATAAAGAATTTAAAAATAAATGGATAAAACCCATCGTAGGAACCAAAAGAGAAGGAGATTTAGAATGGTACTATGAGAATCATCATAAAGCATTTACTGAAGTTAAAAATGCTGTAAAAAATTTAATGGATTTAAATCACAATACAATGTATAATACAGGTTCGAATCTTAAAAAAAGAGCCCAACGTGCTGTTATGCCTGGTATTGTGGCTATTATTGCTGCCATAGTTTTTTCTTTAATTTTTAGTTACTTTATTCATTATTATGTAATAAAACCGTTAATGAAAGTTGCTAAAGGGATAAATGAGTATAATGATTTTAATAAACCATTTCAGGTAGAAGTAGAAACAAACGATGAAATTAAAGATATTTGTGAAGCAATAAAGCGATTATTATATAAAAAATCTCAAGAAAAATAATTATGCGTCCTCATATTATTATTCGATACATTGGATTAATATTTTTATTTAATTCTTTTTTCTTATTTTTTTCTTTTTTAATTTCTTTATTAAATAATGATTCTGCCATATTTCCATTAATGTATGCTACAATAATTGCTTTTATTTTTGGAGTTTTTCCTCTCATATATGTTCCCCCGGCAAAGAATATTTCCAGTAAAGAAGGTTTTTTAATTGTTGTTTTAAGTTGGTTATTGACATGTTTGCTGGGTGTAATTCCTTATATTATGTGGGGAGGCGAGTTTACATTTACAAATGCCTGGTTCGAAAGTGTTTCTGGGTATACTACAACAGGTTCTACAATCTTAAATGATGTAGAATCTCTGCCAAAGGGACTACTATTCTGGAGAGCATCAACACATTGGATTGGTGGAATTGGAATAATTATTTTTGCATTAGTTGTTTTACCTAATATTGGACATGCAAGAGCAGTATTGTTAAATACAGAATTTTCATCATTAGCTAAAAGTAACTTTCTTTATAGTTCAAAACAGGTCATTCGTATATTATTAATTGTTTATCTGGGCTTAACAGCTCTTGAAACCATTGCACTTTTAATCGCCGGTATGAATTTATTTGATGCTGTTAGCCACTCTTTTGCGACCATTGCTACAGGTGGATTCTCGCCAAAAAATTTAAGCATAGCTCATTATAATAATCTTTCCATTGAGATAATTATAATGATATTTATGATTCTTTCAGGAATACATTTTGGTTTATTATTTAATACCATTTTAGGACGGAAAAAAAATATATTTAAATCATCCATAGTAAAATACTATATTTTGTCCATACTATTTGGTGTAATAATTGTATCTGCTAATCTTTTTTTCAATGGATATTACAATATCTTTGATTCGTTAAGATATGGTTCTTTCCAGTTAATTTCATTAGGTACTACAACCGGATTTGCTACCATTGATTCTGCTTTTTGGCCATCTTTTTCAATTCTGGTTTTAATCTTTTTTACTTTACAATGTGCAACTGCCGGATCTACTTCTGGTGGAATTAAAGTAGACAGGGTTTTGATATTTTTGAAATCTATAAAAAATCAAGCCAAACGGTTTCATCATCCTAATGCCGTTTTATCTTTAAAGATTGATAAAAAATCATTAGATAATGATCTGATATCTAATGTATTTATTTTTATTTTAATTTATATTTTTATTGTATTTGTATCAGCATTAATATTAACGGCTCTTGGAGTTGATAGCATAACTGCTTTTTCAGCATCTGCGGCTACAATGGGAAATGTAGGCCCTGGATTTGGAGATGTTAGCTCATTAGGTAATTATGCCGCTATTCCTGAATTTGGGAAATGGGTATTAACAGCCAATATGATTTTAGG
>JAWLEM010000124.1:4950-6425 GCA_041686115.1 Bacteroidales bacterium | reverse complement strand
ATCGATTCGATCATTCAGCTTGCATTACTTGGTGGATTACTGGCTATTTTCATTTTATGGATTTTTCTAAAAAACTTCAGGCTTGTTATTGCTATTGCGCTTGCTATTCCAATTTCAGTTTATACAGCTTTTAATTTCTTTTATGCATTTGGAATTACAATTAATAGTTTAACCCTTTTGGGGATGGCTCTGGCTATTGGGATGCTGCTCGATAATAGTGTGGTAGTGCTAGAGAACATTTACCGGCTTGCAGCTAAAAAAATGCATCCTGATCAGGCTGTAATTCAAGGAACAAAAGAAGTGTGGCGTTCTATTTTTGCAGCCACTTTAACCACAGTTACCGTATTTCTTCCTTTTGTATTTTCAACGAACTTTTTTATCGGGCTAATTGGCAAACACATAGGAGTATCGATTATTTCCACCTTACTGGTGTCTTTGGTTGTAGCTCTTTTATTAATACCTATGATTACGCATGCCTTTTTAAAATGGCGTGGCACCAATAAACCCATTTATTTTCAAAAAATTTCTTTTCATAACAGGTTAATCCAGATTTATAGGGTTTTCCTAAAAACCGGCATGCGCAATCCCGGGAAAACTATTATTGGAGCTCTTGTCATATTTTTTGCAACACTTTTAATTAGTTTAGGAATTAGTTTCATCTCAACACAAGAGGCAGAAATTAAGGAAATTAAATTATATGTTACCATGCCTGGCGGTACAACGCTCGAAAATACCGATGTATTAATTGGCGAGGCAGAAAAAAAACTTGAAGATCTGGAAGAAAAGAAGGATGTTTTAAGCCAGATTTATGAAGAAGAGGCTGTTTTAACCATCACTTTGGTTGATGATTATAAGGATATTAGAAACTTTTCTATTCCGAAAATTAAAAATGAAATTATGGATCGTGTCGATGAGCTCAACCCCGCCGAATTTAGCTGGGATCCGCCGGCACAAGGCCGTCGTTTTGGTGGAGACAGCTACGACGATGATGGAATGAGCCAATTGCTTGGAATAGGAGCGCAAAGAGAAAAGGTGCTGATTAAGGGGCAGGATTTTGATAAAATGTTAAATCAGGCTAATGATGTAAAATACTATTTGGGACAACTTACATCAGTAGAAAAAATTGATATTAGAATCCCCGATAAGCGCCCTGAGCTTATGCTTAATTTCGATAAACAGCTGATGGCTTTATACGATATTCCTGTAACATCGGTTCTCTCCGAACTAAACTCGTTTCAACACGAATTTTCCAGCGGTGTTAAGTTTAAACAGGGTAACGAAGAGTATGATATTGTAATCAGGTCCATTGGATATGACAATCAAAAAGAACGAGATATAAAAGATTTAAGAACATTACCCGTTCGTGGAGGACAGGGCTCGCAATTTGAACTGCAGGACATTAGCGGGTTTAATTTTACCGAAGGTTTATCAACCATAAAACGCACCAATCAGGAAAAACAAATTGAAGTGGTGTA
>JAWLEM010000124.1:0-4850 GCA_041686115.1 Bacteroidales bacterium | reverse complement strand
CGCCCGATTCTAATTACTGCAATAACTACAATTATAGCATTAATACCTTTGGCATTGGGGAAAGCAGAATATGTAACCTTAATTGGTGTTCCATTCGCAATAACCATTATTGGAGGTTTAGCTGTAAGTACATTACTAACACTGGTTTTTATTCCAACCCTGAACTCTGGTTTGCAATCATCATTAAAATGGATTCAATCGCAAAAAACATATATTAAAATTATTCAGATTTGCATTTGGGCCATTGGCAGTTATTTTATTTTTACCGAGGTTGACCGCCGGGTATGGCAAATTATAGATTTTATTATACTTATTGTTACGGTACCTGCAGCCATCTATTTTGTTCAAAATAGTTTAAGAAAAGCAAGCGAAAAACTGATTGACAAAGATGAGTCGATACATATAAAAATTCGTAACCTGGTTAAAATTTATGATTGGGACAGCCGTTTTATGCGTGATTGGAAATCGGGCATAAACATTCGCAAACGACTGGGTATTCAAAGAGAGTATAAATCTGTAAAAGATTTTGATGAACTGATATGGCAGATTCCGCTCATTGGGTTTATGGTATTTTTTATTTATTATCATCTGGAAAGTGGATTCTGGTATTTTATCTTGCCTGTATTTCTTTACATGATCACTTTATATGTACTTGAGCCGGTTACTAAATTTGCGCATAATCTTCAAGCCGAAAACAAACGGAAATGGTTAAGAAGATTCATCCTTTTTATTCATCAACTGTTTTATTGGGGATTCCCGGCACTGGCATTATTTTTATTTTATGAAAAATACGAGCTGCTTGGTTTAATAATTCCTATGGGAGTAATCTGGTATTTGTTAATACTAATAAAAGTAACATCGGATAATTTATATAAAAAGAAGGTTAACGTAAATCGCATAAAAGGAAAATTCAAAGGTATCCGAAAAGGATTTTACCGATTTGTTCTGGTTATTCCTATAATTGGCAAAAAGAAAATTCCGTTTAAAGCAGTAAAAGGGGTTTCGCTTGATATTGAAAATGGAATGTTTGGTTTGCTCGGGCCTAATGGAGCCGGAAAATCTACACTAATGCGAATCATCTGTGGAATTTTGGAACAGAGTTACGGCCAAATTACTATCAATGGGCATGATGTTCGTGAAAAGCGAGAAGAGTTGCAGGGCTTAATTGGATATTTGCCACAGGAATTTGGAATGTATGAAAATATGACTGCCTGGGATTTTTTACAATATATGGGAATATTGAAAAAAATTTATAACCAGCAAGAACGTAATAAACGCGTTGAATATGTTCTGAATGCAGTTCATATGTATGAAAATAAAGATGAAAAGATTGGTTCCTTTTCGGGTGGTATGAAACAGCGAATCGGAATTGCTCAAATATTGCTTCATCTTCCAAAAATTCTGGTTGTTGATGAACCAACAGCCGGACTTGACCCCCGTGAGCGAATTCGATTCAGAAATCTATTGGTAGAGTTAAGTAAAAATAGAATTGTAATATTTTCAACACACATTATTGAAGATGTTGCCAGTTCGTGTAATAAAGTTGCTGTAATGAAAAAAGGCGAGGTTCAATATCTTGGCGCGCCTATTAAAATGGCAAAAATTGCCGAAGATAAAGTTTGGATGTTTACAATTTTTGCCGATGAATTTGAAAAACAAAAAGATAAGTATGCCATTATTCATCATATGAAAGATGGAGATCTTATCCGGTGCCGCTGCTTATCTGATGAAGCTCCAACACCAGAAGCCAAAAAGGTAAAAGCGAACCTTGAAGATGCTTATCTATATCTTTTAACAAAAAACACGAATGCTTAACTATGGCAGGTTGATGCTTGAAACCTGCCCGGTGGCATTAAAAATAAAATTTAATAAGGATAAAAAATGAACATTACACATCAAATAAAATTAGGTTGGGATATCATTAGATATAACCTTAAAATCGTATTTGCCAATAAGTTTATTTATTTTTTGATTGCAGCACTGGCATTTTTTCTTATGGTTATAGGAATAATGCTTTTTTCGAATGTATCCATTGCCGATAAGGATATTTATTCTACTATTATTTTCCCGGGATTATTAATTATTTTTTATCCCGTAATATTTAATATCCAGAATGATAAGGATGCCCGGATGCTTGAAATTATTTTTGGGGTTCCAAACTACAGGTATAAGGTTTATTTGGTAAGGTTTATGATCAGTTTACTTCTGCTTTTTGGCATTCTTTTACTTATGTCGTGGTTTACCGTTTTCGCTATTTTAAAGATTAATGTTCTTGAAATGGTTTATCAATTAATGTTTCCCCTGCTTTTTTTATCCTGCTTATCGTTTTTGTTTGCTACTTTAGTCCGAAATGCCAGTGGAGCTGCTGTTATCATGATTATTATAGGATTAGTATTCTGGATACTAAATGAACCCTTGCATTTTAGCAAATGGAATATTTTTTTAAACCCGTTTGATATACCAAGCGACATAAGCCTTACAGTATGGAGAAATATTTTATATCAAAACCGCTTAATGCTAATTATTGGTTCTGTTATATCGTTGCTATGGGCCATGGTTAATTTACAACAAAGAGAGAAGTTTGTTTAATCCGTGATCGATGATATAACATTTCATGTTATTGTTAACACAGTCCTTAATGCTAAGAACAAGGAAGATCAGTTAAATAATCTTTAAAAGATCTTTCATATTCTATTTTTGCATGCGCTTTCGTTCGTGTTCTTTTAAATAAATTTTTCGTAATCGAATAGCCTTTGGTGTAATTTCAACATACTCATCTTCCTGGATATACTCCAAAGCTTCTTCAAGCGAAAATTTAACCGGGGGTGCCAGCCTTACTTTATCGTCGGTTCCTGATGCACGAACATTGGAAAGTTTTTTTGTTCTGGTAATATTAACACCCAAATCTCCTGCCTTAGTGTTTTCTCCAATTACCTGTCCTTCGTAAATGGCCTCTTGTGGCGAAACAAAAAATCTACCACGGTCTTGTAATTTGTCAAGGGCATAAGCAATAGCTGTTCCTGTTTCAATAGCAATGAGCGAGCCTGTTTGTCGTTTTTCGAAATCTCCTTTATATTTTTCAAAAGCTTTAAAACGATGCGAAATTACTGCTTCGCCTGCAGTGGCAGTCATCAGCATATTTTTTAAACCAATAATACCTCTTGAAGGGATAATGAACTCGAGCAAAACACGGTCAATTTTGCGTTCCATATTCATTAATTCACCTTTTCGTTGTTGTATAATTTCTATGGCTTTCCCTGAATAGTCATCGGGCAGGTCTACTGTCAGATATTCAACCGGTTCGTGTTTTTCTCCATCAATTTCTTTAATAATTACTTTGGGCTGTCCAACCTGTAATTCATAACCTTCGCGCCGCATGGTTTCAATCAATACAGAAAGGTGTAGAACACCACGCCCGTATACAGTATGAGCATCAGCCGAACCGGTGGGTTCAACTTTTAGCGCCAGGTTTTTTTCGAGTTCTTTTTCCAGTCGTTCTTTCAAATGGCGTGATGTAACAAATTTACCATCCTTGCCAAAAAAGGGAGAGTCGTTAATCGTAAATAGCATGCTCATGGTTGGCTCGTCAATAGCAATTGGGTCAAGCCCTTCAGGATTTTCAAAATCGGCTACTGTATCTCCAATCTGAAAACCTTCAATTCCCACCAATGCACAAATATCGCCTGCCTCTACAATGCCGGTTTTCTTTTTGCTAAGTCCTTCGTAAGTAAGTAACTCTTTTATTTTTGTTCTTTTTATGGATTGGTCTCTTTTAACCAATGATATTGGCATCCCCTGTTTTAACGTCCCTCTCAAAAGTTTTCCAATAGCAATTCTGCCAACATATGGCGAATAATCTAATGAAGTAATTAATAACTGGGGTGTGCCTTCGTAGGTTTTAGGGGCGGGAATATTTTTAATAATACAGTCCATTAAAGGAACAATATCTTTGGTAGGTTTTTCCCAGCTATCAGACATCCATCCATCTTTAGCCGACCCGTATATGGTTGGGAAATCCAGTTGATCTTCTGTTGCATCGAGATTAAACATCAGGTCGAAAACCTGTTCCTGCACATCTTCGGGCCTGCAATTGGGTTTATCCACCTTGTTAATAACAACAATTGGTTTGAGTCCAAGGCTTAAAGCTTTTTGAAGTACAAACCTTGTTTGTGGCATGGTTCCCTCAAAGGCATCTACTAAAAGTAAAACACCATCGGCCATATTGAGGACCCGTTCTACCTCCCCGCCAAAGTCTGCGTGCCCCGGGGTGTCTATAATATTGATTTTAAAATCTTTATAGATCACCGAAACGTTTTTCGATAGGATTGTAATTCCCCGTTCGCGTTCCAGGTCATTACTGTCTAATATTAAATCGCCGGGATTTTCATTTTCACGAAAAAGCTTACCCAGTAAAAGCATTTTATCAACCAAAGTTGTCTTGCCATGATCGACGTGTGCTATAATTGCTATGTTTTTGATATTTTGCATCTTCCCCTAAAATTTGAGCTTGCAAAGGTAGGGCTTTTTGTGCAATTAAAATCATAAATTTAATAAAATCGGTTAGTGATAACAAAACATCCGAAGTTATTAATACTCCGGATGTTTTGTTATTGTATTATTTAATTTATTTACTGCTGTTGTGTGCTAAACATATTAAATGAGTTGTTCAGATCATTTTCTATTTTTTCTGCCAGTTCAGGATCTCCATAACGTTTTGTATAATCAGCCATTTGCTGTAAATAATGAATAGCTAATCGTTGCTCATAATCTAATGTCTGAGCGAATTTTGCAGGAAGAGAAAAATAGTAATTTAACTCCTGGTTAGTTATGGCCGTAAAATCGCGTACTAA
>JAWLEM010000123.1:0-6448 GCA_041686115.1 Bacteroidales bacterium | reverse complement strand
TTATTAGAACCAAAAATCAATACTTTTTGTTTTTTGCAGATTGTTTATTTATATTAGTTAACTTAATATTACATACAAATTTATATTAACCCTTAATACCTAAACATGAAATTTAGATTACCTGTTGCCATTTTAATACTTGGATTAACAACGTTTTACTCTTGCAATAAATTTCAACAGAAAGACCGGATAAAAGAAGGTTATATCGAATATAACATTGAATACCTGAATGATACGTTAGATAAATTTATGATTGGCTTGTTACCCAAAAAAATGGTCATTAAATTTAAAGACAATAACACATTAAATAAGATTGAAGGATTTTCGGGAATCGTTAGCTTTACACATATTCAGAACTACAAACAAAAGAAAAGTACAACCCTGGTTAAAGTACTCAATAAAAAATACAAATACGAAGAAAAGATTAATGAGTCATCGATGTTTTTTGAAGAATTACCCGGGATGCAAATAGAGTTAAAGGATGAGATAAAAGAAATTTGCGGATTTCAGTCTCAAAAAGCCAAAATTGTTTTTCCCGATACAAGCAGCATCCAACCCTTCAACATTTATTACACCAATGAAATCAGTATTAACAATGTGAATGCGCAAACGCCTTTTAAATCCATTGATGGTGTCCTGATGGAGTTCCAGGTTAAATTTTACGACTTAGATATGAAATTAACGGCATCCAAAGTTCAGGAAACAGAAATAACGTCAGACCATTTTAAAGTGCCTGATAGTTACCAAAGCATCAACCGCAAAACCATGGAAGAAATCATTGAGTTGCTTAAGCAATAATTTCCTCTCTGTTGAATTTTCATAATTAAAATAATTTGTGACTATATTTGCATTAATTTATTTTATTACTTTGCAGGTAATAAAAAGCAATCAATTAATCCAAAAAGCATATACCAATAGATGGCGAAAAAAAACGACAGAAAAAAGAAAAAAAATAAGTCGTTAAATGACGAACGATTAAAAATTATCATAGGAATTTTTATTCTTTTTTTAGCAGCATTTTTAACCCTTGCTTTTATTTCCTATTTCTTTACCTGGAAAGTAGACCAAAGTTTTCAATACTCAAAAGTCATTTCGGGAATTGATATTAATGTAGAAAACTGGTCGGGTAAAGCGGGCGCACATTTCGCCAACCTTTTTATCAATAAATGGTTTGGGATTGCTTCGTTTATATTCCCCTTTTTATTTATTGTTATTGGATTACGTTTTTTTAATATCAAATTATTCTCCATCCGCAAAACCCTCCGATTATCGATTTTCGGTGTTATTATATTATCCGTTTTACTGGGATATTTATTTGGGGATATGAACGGATTTCTTGGCAGTGGATTAGGTGGCGGGCACGGTTATTTTATAGCCCTTTGGCTTAACTCTGTTTTAGGGAAAGTAGGCACTGCATTCCTCCTTACACTTTCAATCATAGCATTCTTTATCTTCTCTTCCCAAAAATCTGTTGTTTGGAGTAAAAAACTCTTTGCCGAATTATTCAACAAAGAATACAAAGAACAGGAAAATATCACCCCTGAAAATGAAACCGAAAAAGATACGGGCAAAACAGAAATCGAAGATACAGAACCGGAAATTACAGAAGAAGAGATAGATGATCAATTAAGTTTTACTACGCGAAGAATAAAAAAAGAAGAAGTACAAGAAACAAAAGCAAGTCCACAGGCAACCTCAGCAAAAGATGAAGATATTGAGTTAACCATTGAAGAAAAGCATGCCGAAGATAAACTGAACGGTTCGGTAAAAAATCATCAATTCGAAAATTATGACCCAACGCTGGAATTATCATCGTATAAACTCCCCCCGATAAGTTTACTGGAAAAACACGGCGATGAATCGAATGGAGAAATTGACAAAGAAGAAATTATTGCCAATAAAAACCGAATTGTAGAAACGCTGGCAAACTACAAAATAAAAATCGATAAGATTAAAGCCACTGTAGGACCAACGGTTACCTTGTACGAAATTATTCCGGCTCCGGGCGTGCGTATCTCAAAAATAAAAAATCTTGAAGATGATATTGCCCTCAGCTTAGCCGCTTTAGGAATTCGTATTATCGCCCCCATTCCAGGACGTGGAACCATAGGGATTGAGGTTCCGAACCAAAATCCCGAGATTGTTTCCATGCGTTCTATTATATCATCTAAAGCATTTAGTGAAACGAAATATGAACTGGCCATTGGATTAGGAAAAACCATATCGAATGACACGTATGTGGTAGACCTCGCCAAAATGCCACACCTTTTAGTGGCTGGTGCTACCGGACAAGGTAAATCGGTTGGATTGAATGCGATTATTGCATCGTTACTGTATAAAAAACATCCGGCCCAATTAAAATTTGTAATGATTGACCCCAAAAAGGTAGAATTAACGTTGTATACAAAAATAGAGAATCACTTTTTAGCGAAATTACCCGATTCGGAAGAGCCTATCATTACAGAAACACAGAAGGTCGTTAACACGCTGAACTCGCTTTGCATTGAGATGGACCATCGTTACGATTTACTAAAAGCAGCCCATGTGCGTAATATCAAAGAATACAATGCGAAGTTTATTGCCCGTAAATTAAACCCTGAAAAAGGACACAAATATCTGCCTTATATTGTCGTGATTGTTGATGAGTTTGCCGATTTAATTATGACCGCCGGCAAAGAAATTGAAGGTCCCATTGCCCGTTTGGCTCAATTAGCCCGAGCTATTGGTATCCATTTAATTATTGCAACCCAGCGTCCTTCCACCAATATTATTACCGGTGTGATTAAGGCTAACTTCCCGGCCCGAATGGCATTCAGGGTTTCATCCATGGTCGATTCGCGAACAATATTAGATACCCCGGGAGCAAACCAACTTATTGGCCGCGGAGATATGCTGATTACTTCGGGAAGCGATTTAATCCGTTTGCAATGTGCCTTTATTGATACCCCCGAGTTAGATAAAATTACCGACTATATCCAGTCGCAACAAAGCTATCCATCAGCTTTTATGCTGCCTGAATACACTCCCGAAGGAAAAGAAGAAATTGGCGAAGTAGATTTTGCGAAACGAGATGCTCTCTTTGAAGATGCAGCAAAACTTGTTATCCGGCATCAGCAGGGTTCAACGTCATTAATACAAAGGAAATTCTCTATCGGGTACAATCGTGCGGGTCGTATTATTGATCAACTGGAAGCGGCAAATATTGTTGGTCCTTTTGAAGGAAGCAAAGCCAGACAGGTTTTATTTCAGGACGAATATGCATTGGAACAATATTTGAGCGACTTTCTTGAAAATAACTAAATCATCGATGAACATGAAAAATTTATTTCTTTTAACAGGTATATTATTACTATCAACACTTATTTTTGCACAACAAGATCCCAATGCAAAAGTTATTCTGGATAAACTTTCTGAAATAAATAAATCCTATAAAAACATACAATCCGATTTTACCATTGAGTATAAAAACATAAAAGATAATAGCCAAAACTCATCCAAAGGAAGCATTACGATTCAGGGAGAAAAATACAGGCTCAATTTTATGGGAGTACAGTCGTTTTTTAACGGTAAAACATTATGGAGTTACCTGGAGGAGGTCAACGAAGTTAATATTTCCGAACCCGATCAAAACGAGAAAGATATCTTTAACAATCCACAAAAAATATTTACCATATACAACAGGGATTTTAAATACCAACTGATTGATCAATATAACGAAGATGGAGATTCAAAAGCTATTATTGATTTATATCCTTATGATATGGATGAGGATTATTCAAGATTACGATTAGAAATCAATACGTCCGATTATCAATTGCAATCGGTTAGCATATATGGAAAAGACGGCTCACATTATATGATTCGTTTTTATAATTACAAAACCAACCTCGACCTCGATGAGGCTTATTTTACCTTCGATACTTCCGATTATCCAAAGGCAGAAATTATTGATATGCGATGGTAATAAAAAAGGCCCTGAATAAAGGCCTTTTTCATTCGTTTCTTTTACTTCTTGTTCTCTTCGGGATACTCAATCCTCGCATGATAAATATTCGCTAATTTTTTCTTAAGAATGCTTTTTATCGTTGCAATATCTTTAAAGGTGATGTTGGCATTATCAAACTGTCCCTGTTTCATTTGATCTTCAATGATTGATTCAACCAAGTTATTAATTTTTTCCTCGCTAATATCCGAAAGACTTCTTGAAGCAGCTTCTACAGAATCAGCCATCATTAGCGTAGCTGTTTCTTTTGAATAAGGTTTTGGCCCGGGATAAGTAAAATTTTTAATATCTACCTCTTTATCCGGAAACTTATTTATGTATGAGCGATAAAAATATTGCACTTTGGTTGTTCCGTGATGAGTCCGTATAAAGTCGATTAAAGGTTCGGGTAACGAATGTTTTTTGGCCAGTTCAACTCCATCTTTCACATGACTGATAATAATATTCGCACTTTCATCAAACTCATGCATATCGTGTGGATTAAAGCCTGCTCGTTGATTCTCGATAAAATAGGCGGGATTAACCATTTTGCCAATATCGTGATACAAAGCTCCTGTACGAACTAATAATGAATTGCCTCCTATTTTAAAGGTTGCTTCTTCGGCCAGGTTAGCTACCTGCATTGAATGCTGGAAAGTACCGGGTGCTTTTTCAGCCAGTAATCGTAATAACTTTGAGTTGGTATCGGAAAGCTCCATAAGGGTTAAATCCGATAAAAATCCAAATGCCTTTTCAAAAATATATATTAACGGATAGGCTAACAAAACAAACCCTCCGTTAAAGGCAAAATAAACAAAATTATTAAGCTCAATATTCGAAAAATTTCCTTCCTGAGTAATCGCTAAACCAAAATATACAAAGCTGTAAGTTGAAAAAACCAATACTGCCGATAAAAACAACTTACCGCGACGATAAATATTGGTAAGACTAAAAATAGCCACAATTCCGGCAATAAAATTTAAAAAGATAAACTCAAATCCATTAGGGGCAAAAAAACCTACAATTAAAACGGTAATAATATGGATAAATAATGCCAGTCTTGCATCGTAAAAAGTTTTAATAATAATAGGGACCAAAGCAAAAGGAACAATATAAAGAATCTGGGTTGTAAATCTCGAAACGAGTACAATAATCAAAACTAACATTAAAATAAAAATCGTTTTTAAGGTATGCTCCAATATCTCTCTTCGAAAGTTCCATAAAAACAAAAACAAAACAGCAATACATGCAAAAACAAAGATGAACTGGCCAATTAGAATAATCTGATAAAAATAACCGGATCCAAGCCTGTTTTCTGAATCGTGTTTAAGCGATTCCAGTATTCTATACAGATGATTATCAATTATTTCCCCCTGAGAGATTATTTTCTCACCAGCCTGCACCATCCCCCTGGTTTTCGATATATTAGCAAGCATCTCATTCTTCACATTTTCCGAAGTTTTTTGATCATAAAAAACGTTCGGTTCAATAAATTCATAAAGATTAACGGACTTATAAAAATCGGGGTGTTTAATTTTTTGCTGTTGACTTTCTAAATATTGATCGACGTGATTAATCACTCTTTCGTAAGCTTTTTTCTCGGTATAAACCTCTTCATATTCATAGGTGTCGGCCAGTTTATTATTTAAAATAATAATCTGATCATTTTCATTCAATCCCTCCGTCACTTCATTCGATTCGATAATCCCTGTCCAATAAATCTGATTGAACATTTCCAGGGCAAATGATTTAAAGTTATTTGCATTCGTGATAAATAACTGTTTTTGATAATTAGATTCCTCTTTCAATGCACCGGAAGTTAAAAATTCACTCCTTTTGGCATCAAAATGGATAGAAAATTTGTTCTTTTGCACTTGCAATATGCTACTATCATAAGTAAAATAGGGGTTATAATTGTTTAAAATACTATCCCTTTCTTCCTGTAATTGTTTATCACTTTTATAAATCGGGAAATCAAAGGGTGCAATTAAATTCGTATGCATCCACGGCCGTCCTTTTTGAAATTCATATCTGAATTTCCCTTCACGGGGGAAAATATAAACAATTACCGCGATAGTCAGCAAAAATAAAAATACCCTGAAAATTATTTTATAATGCTCTTTTAAAAAGTTAAATATCTGTTTCATGCTTATTTATTAATAAAAACACATTTATACAAATGTAAAAATTAAACCCGAATAATTAATAAATTATTCTATAGTACAACCTATTATAACCATAAATAATAAATATTGTTTCTCCCCATCTTAATAACTTCTTTTATTTACACCCACTGTTGTCCGATAAAAATATTGAATACATTCTGTAGCCTTGATTTTATTTACTATTTACCAACTTCCTATTTCCGGGGCTTTGCCCCAGACCCCACATACTTTCTTGTCTTGAAACAAGAAAGTACGCAAAGAAATTCAAGGCTACGCCCGCCTCACTCGAAAAACTACGCGA
>JAWLEM010000122.1:4783-6455 GCA_041686115.1 Bacteroidales bacterium | reverse complement strand
CTAATTTTTTCCATCTGGTTTTTGTTAGTTTTACTAACTGCCCGTAAACTTTTTCTTTGTTAATTTCAATATAATCTTTCGAAAAATGTACGGCACCGCCATGTATAATTATTTCTTTCCTTTCGTGATGTATTGCCACTACCGGGCATGCCATTGCAACTGCTATCTGGTCAAAATTGCATGCTCCAAGATTATATTGCATAAGATCGTAAAACACAAAGTTTCCGGGGCGCATTTCATCTATGTCTTTAAAATCGTCGATCAAACTGCACGAAGGAGTATCTCCAATGGATAAAATAATATCAGGATAATCATTTTGATATATTTCTTTGAGTTTTTTTAGATATGTAGCACTTTGATTGAAAATATGCTCAATTTCCTGATAATTTTTTGTGTGGTATGTATCTCCCGAGTGTACTAAAAAACCCTTAAAAGCCAGGTTTTTACTTGCCGATGCTTCTTTGAGTATCCGGTTAATAAATTGTAAATTATCTGCTCTAACTCCCGTACGGTGATATCCTGTATCTATTTTAATAAAAAAATGAACCGGAAAAATTAAATTTTTCTTTAAAAATTTAACCGCTTCGATGTTTTCAATGGTTAAATTAAGTTGTATCTCCTCAGCTAGTGCATTTATTCTATCTATTTCGCGAATATTAACAGGAAAAGCCACAGTAATATCTTTCCAGTTATCGTTGGCAAAATATTCGGCCATTTTTATCGACGATACTGTAATTTTTTTAACTCCATTTTGCTCAAACCATTTACCTACAGCTCTTGATTGGTGAGTTTTAAAATGTGGCCTGAAAATTAATTCGTTTTTGGCAGCCTTTTCGGACATGAATTGAATATTCTTAATACATTTTTTTGCATCGAGAATTAGTGTGGGTTCAGAAATATATTTTTCAAACATGGATATTTATTTAGTAATAGGCGATTTATCTATTTTATGTGCTTTTTTTATGCTGTAAAAGTATAATATATATCTGTTTTCTGATTTTATAAAACGTTTTTTTTGATTTTAAATGAACTTTCTTGTCCTTTTATTGTTTACTTTTTTAATATCACAATCAATTTTTTAGCCTGCAACAGCAGTAAGTTAACTGTTTAATTATAATTGGGTTAGGGTTCATAAATATAATTAGTTTAATAATAGGATGCTGTTGTAGTTCGACATCAAACTGTAAGAATGATATTAATGAATTGATTATGGTTGATGATTGATTAATTTATTATGTGATGAATGCTGAATATTAATTGGGGATCGTTTTTGCAGATTTGATGTCTTTGCTCACAAGGGTTATGCTCTTGTGAGTTTTTAAATTAGCCCAAGTTTTTTCGCTCTGTTTTCCCAAACCTTTTTGGCTTGTTCCTGCATATCTTCAATATTATCAAGCTCGTCCATAATCTCTGTTCCTAAAAGCGTTTCGATAATATCTTCCATGGTTACAATGCCAACCATTTCGCCATATTCGCCAACTACCATAGCAATATGTTCTTTGTCATCAATAAGTTTATAAAATAAGCGTATAATAGGCATTTTTTCATTCACCACTTTTATTTCTCTGCTTATATCCTTTAGCAGGATATTATCGTTTTGATCGATAATGGCCTGCATTATATCATCTTTTAAAACATAACCACTGGTATTATCAATATCATCTTTATAAAT
>JAWLEM010000122.1:0-4683 GCA_041686115.1 Bacteroidales bacterium | reverse complement strand
TCGAGTATTGAACATAAAAACGAGAAAAATAGTGCAACAAATAAGTATGTAAACAATAATCCCATGATCAGTTATTTTTCGTAAAAATGATTTTTTAAAATATAATCATAAACATTACAAGGTAAAAAATACCTTACATTTTTGTCATTTTTAATCGATTCGCGAATAAAACTTGAAGATATATCCATTTGCGGAGCATCAATTAATTTTACATTTGGATGATTATTATACTTTCCTAAGCCAAATCCAGCCCTTGGATAAACAATCAGTTTATAATCTCTCAGTATCGTATCGTAGTTTTTCCATTGATTAAATGATTCTAAATTATCTGATCCTATAATCAATCGCAGATCATAATCCGGATTCTCCTGATCAATAAATTTTAACGTATCTATAGTATAGGATGGTTTTGGCAGTTTAAATTCTATATCCGATGGTAAAATTTGCAGGTCGCTGTTTAATGCCAGTTCAACCATTTTGTATCTTTCATTTTCGTCCAGCAATGTTTCTTCTTTTTTTAGCGGATTATGCGGACTTACGATTAACCATATTTTATCCAGGTTGCCAAATTCAAGCAAGTAGTTGGCTATAGCCAGATGCCCTATATGTATAGGATTAAACGATCCAAAAAATAATCCGATTTTCATCTGTTTTATTGATTAATGAAATTATTTACAGCTTGTTCGGCTTCTTTTACTGCCAGATTAAGATCATCATTTAAAATAACCAAATCGAACTGTTTTGCAAATTCAAGTTCCTTTTTTGCTTTTGCTATCCTGATCTCAATATCCTGATTACTGTCTGTTGACCTGTTTCTTAGTCTTTGTTCCAATATATTAATATTTGGCGGCATTACAAAAATAGAAAGTGCTTTATCAGGATACTGTTTTTTGATATTTAAACCGCCAACAACATCAACATCAAAAATAACATGATTTCCTTTACTCCATATTCTGTGTAGTTCGCTTTTTAATGTGCCGTAAAACCTGTTTTCGTAAACTTCTTCCCACTCTACAAATTCGTTATTTCTTATTTTGCTTTTAAAATCTTCAGTGGTAAGAAAATAGTAATCCTTACCATCCTTCTCATTCGCTCTTTTTGGGCGGTTGGTTGCAGAAATGGAAAATTCTAAATTAAGTTTTTTTTGTAATAAATTTTTTACAATCGTAGTTTTTCCTGAGCCCGATGGAGCTGAAAAAATGATTAGTTTTCCTTCCATTTTTAAATCCTGAATTTATAAAATATTCAAAACTTGTTCCTTTATTTTTTCCAGTTCATCCTTCATTAATACGACATCTTTCTGAATATCCGAATCATTGGCTTTAGAGCCGATCGTATTAATTTCGCGGCCTATTTCCTGGGTAATAAAACCTAACTTTTTACCTATTGCCCCGCCTTGATTTAGCATTTCGATAAAATAATTGCAGTGGTTGGTTAAGCGTACTTTTTCTTCGGTAATATCTAATTTCTCGAGATAATAAATAATTTCCTGCTCGAACCGGTTTTTGTCAATTTCTTTGTTATCGAAAAGAGCCAGAATGTTTTCTCTTAGTCGTTCTTTCACTTTTTCTATTCTTGCATGCTCATATTTCGACAAATCATCTTTTAACTGCTCAATTGTTTTTATTCGTTGTTCCATATCTTTTTTCAGATATGTGCCTTCCTGTATTCTAAAACTATTGAGTTGTTCTATTGCTTGTTGAATGGTTTTGGCAACAGCTTTCCATTCTTCATCATCAATGGCTTCTCGTTCAATATTAACTGTATCGGGCAACCGCATAATTGTTTGTAACAATTGCTCAGATGTTTCAATTTGCAAATCCTTGGCTATTGATTTTAGTTGGCTGTAATAGTTTTTAACCACCGACGAATTTATGGTTGTTGTATTTTTATCATCAGTATTTTCATAATACAATATAAATTCGATTTTGCCCCGTTCGATTTTGTTCGAGATTTCTGTTCTTATTTCGAGCTCTTTTTCTTTGTAGATGCCTGGTATTTTCGAATAAATATCAAGTGTTTTACTATTTAAAGATTTAATCTCAATAGTTACTTTTTTGTCTTTTAATTCACATTCGGCTTTTCCATAGCCGGTCATCGATTTTATCATGTTATCCTTTTCAAATGATTGTATTTATGGGGCAAAGGTAAGAAAAATAGTTTACAGGTGAAATATAGTCATTTATTCGGTTCCCTCGATTAAGAACTATATTACAACTTTCTTTTTCCAGTTACCGGTAAGATAATAAATATAAGCAAGAATTAATCCAATAACCCAGCCTATTGGAATAGCCCACCATATCCCTTTTTCTCCAAAATGTTTAGATAAAATTAATGCTCCAGGAATTCTGATTACCCACAATGAAATTAAAGTTGTAAACATTGGAATAATTGTATCTCCGGCACCTCGCATTACACCAGAAATGGCAAACATAGCTGAAAAAACAATATAAAAAGAACCTACAATCATTAGATATTCTTTGCCAATCCTAATCACTTCCTGATCGTTGGTAAAAAGTCCCATAATATAGTTTCCAAATAGCAATACGGCTGCAGTAACAGTAAGCGAAATGATTGACGACATTTTAAATGTAGCAATAAAACCTGCTTTTACTCTGCCGGTTTTTTTTGCTCCCAGGTTTTGACCAACAAAAGTTGATAAGGCAGCAGCAAAATTCATGGCAGGCAACGATGCCAGCGAATTTATTCTTGTAGCTACAGAATATGCAGCAATAACATTTGTGCCAAAAGTATTTACAATACCAATTAATGCCATCATTCCAAGTGCAACAAAGGTTTGCTGTATACCTGTTGGTAAACCTATGCGTATGCTCTTTTTAAAAATATCCCTGTCGAAAATTAAGTTTTTAAATGAAAACCTTATGATTTTATGATTTTTATTTAAGTAGATAATGGCAGTAAGAAAAGCTCCACCCTGAGCAATTAATGTTGCAATGGCAACTCCTGCAATACCCCATTTAAAAACTATAACAAATAACAGGTCAAGGCCAATATTAAAGAATGTTGAAATAATAAGAAAGTACAACGGTGTTTTTGAATCGCCTAAACCTCTTAGCACTGCACTGGTACCATTGAACCCGAATGAAACAATAACACCTGCCATAAAAATATTAAAATAGGTAGTGGCCTGGGGGATAATTTCTTCAGGAAGTTTTAGAAAAATAAAAATATCCTCGCTAAAAATTATGGCGATAATACTTATTAGAATTGAAGCAAAAAAAAGGAAGATAAATAATGTATCTATGGTACGTTTTACTTTTTCTATGTTTTTAGCACCAAAATATTGAGAAATAACAATTGTACTGCCTGATGCAATACCAATGATGAGCGATAAAAATGCGAAAATAATAGGGAAGGATGCTCCAACTGCTGCAAGTGCTTCTTTACCAATAAAGTTTCCGACAATAATACTGTCAACAACATTATACATTTGTTGGAACACATTTCCAACAAGCATTGGAAGTGCAAACTTAAGAATTAACGAACTTTCTTTTCCCTGTGTTAAATCTCTCATTATTGGTGTTAAAATGCGGCAAAAGTGGTGAAATAAAATGTATAAACAAAATTATATTTAACCACTAACATACTGTATTTAATTTTGTTTATAAAAAAAGCCCCGTAAAATAAACGGAGCTTTTCTATTAAGAAAATTATTTTTTATGCCCTTTCTAATTCAACTGTGAAGTGGCGCATAATGGGTGCTTCGTTTATTATTCTTAAACCTTTGGTTATTTGTTCTCTCCGGTCGAATACATTTTTAAGTGCCACAGCTATAACATCCATATGATTATTGGTGTAAACTCTGCGTGGAATGGCTAATCTTAACAACTCTAATTCGGGATAGCGATTTTCTCGTGTTTCCGGATCACGGTCGGCTAATAATGTTCCTATTTCTACACCACGAATACCAGCTTCAAGATAAAGTTCAATAGCCAAAGTTTGGGCCTGGTATTGTTCTTTTGGTACATTGGGCAGAAACTTTTTAGCATCAACAAAAATAGCATGCCCGCCATATGGTTTTTGTACAGAAATACCAAATTCTGTTAACTTTTGCCCCAGATAATGAACCTGTTTAATTCTTGTATTTAGATAATCGAATTCTGTTCCTTCGTCGAGCCCCTGAGCTAATGCATTCATATCTCGTCCCGACATACCTCCATAGGTAATAAAACCTTCGAACATAATATTGTAAACAGTAGCTTTTTTAAATATTTCTTCGCTATTTAAAGCAATAAAACCACCCATATTTACAATAGCATCTTTTTTACTGCTCATGGTCATTCCATCAGAATACGAAAACATTTCTTTTACAATTTCTTTTATGGTTTTGTTTTCGTAACCTTTTTCGCGCATTTTAATAAAATATGCATTTTCTGCAAATCTTGCCGAATCAAAAATTACAGGTATCTCATATTTGTCGGCAAGGTTTTTAACCGCTCTCATATTATCTATAGAAACCGGCTGCCCTCCTGATGAGTTACAGGTAACGGTAACCACAATAAATGGGATTTTTTCTTTTGAATATTTATTAATCGTTTCTTCCAGTTTGTTTAAATCGATGTTTCCTTTAAAAGGGTGATCAAGCTCTGTATCAAAAGCTTCATCAATAGTGCAATCTACAGCTTTTGCCTTTCTGAATTCGATATGCCCTTTGGTAGTATC
>JAWLEM010000121.1:0-6588 GCA_041686115.1 Bacteroidales bacterium | reverse complement strand
GAAAGAAGTTTTAGACAGGTTATTCTAACTATTTCAGATACTTTTCAATCACCTGTAAAACCAAATCATGGTCAATCGGTTTGGAAATATAGTCGATGCATCCCGATTGTAAGCACTTCTCTTTTTCGCTTTCCATAGCATAAGCTGTTTGTGCAATTACAGGGATTTTAAATGGCAGTGCTTTTAATTCATCTAAAAATTCAAACCCGTCCATTACAGGCATATTGATATCCAGTAGAATTAAATCAGGTTTACGCGTCTTAACTAAATCTAACAAAATGAGTCCATCTTCGGCATGTTTCACCTGTGCATTTGTTCGTTTAATAATCTCTTTTAACAACAAATAAGAGGTAATGTCATCTTCGGCAATATATATTAGTTTATCCTTAAAATCTAACACCACACCTTCTGATTCCTGCACTTTTTCCTCTTTTAATTCACCCACTTCATGAAAGGTAAGAGGCAATGAAAAACCAAAGACACTTCCTTTACCTTGTTCTGATTCAACCCATATTTCGCCATTCATTAAGTTAACAATTCCTTTACAAATAGCCAGGCCTAAGCCTGTGCCTTCCTTAATATTCCTGTTATCCGACTGCATAAAACGATCAAAAACAATCGGAAGGTCTGGTTCCGAAATACCAATTCCTTCATCTTGAACAGTAAAAATAAGCTGTTCGTTTGCTTTATCAATATCAAAATTTACTTTAATTGTTCCTTCGTCAGAATATTTAATCGCATTAGAAATTAAATTATCCAGCACCTGTTTTACTCGTACAGGGTCTGTTTTAATTATGGTTGAAGATAATTTTTTATGGGATGTATTAATAAGTTTAAGGTCTTTTTTAGAATGAGCAATGACAGATTGGCGGTGATACAAGACTGATTCCTGAACCAAATCATAAATATTACATTCGCTGTATTCAATACTCAAAAGATTTGATTCAATTTTAGAAATATCAATAATATCATCTATAATTCGAAGTAATCTTTTGCCGGAATTCCGGATATGACTAATAAAAACATCTAATTTTTGTTTAGATCTTGTTTTACCAAGAAGTTCTGAAAAACCAATGATCGCATTCATTGGTGTCCTGATTTCATGGCTCATATTAGCCAAAAATGCTGATTTTAATTTATCGCTTTCTTCAGCTTTTGCTTTCGCATTTCTTAATGCATCATTTAATTCTTCTGTTTTCTCAAGACTTTCTTTCAACTCTTCATTTTGCGATAAATATTCTTCGTTAAGTGACAAATACTCTTCATTAGATTCTTGCAGCTGAATTTCGGCCATTTTTTTGTCAGAAATATCTTTATGAGTACCAATAACACGTACCGGATTTTGGTCAGCATCCCATTCCATAACTTTTCCACTATCCAGAATCCATTTGTATGATTCGTCTTTACACAAAACCCTGTGCTCGTTTACATATCTTTTAGTTTCTCCATTTAAATGTTTATTTAAATCATGGTAAACTCTATCTTTATCATCGGGATGAATTCTTTTCTCCCACTCATCAATGGTATTTTCAATTTCATGATCCTGATATCCTAACATGGCTTTCCATCTTTTCGAGAAGTAAACCTTTCTGGTTTTAGGATTCCAATCCCAAACACCATCACCAGTACCTTCTAAAGCAAATTGCCATCTCTGTTCACTTTCTTGTAATGCCTTTCGTATTTCCCAATTCTTATATTGTTTAACCATTAGCCGGCCCAAAATCAATGTAACTAAAGGGTACAATATGATAACAGGTAATCCGATTGCTTTTAATGTAGGAATAATACTTTCCTTTGGAAGCAATGCAGTGCAGGCCAACATTACGAGATGAACAGTTAAACCAACAAATATGAGTTCTGAATGCTTTATATCTTTGCAGGATTTTAACCTTAATTTACTCCACAAAATACCGATTGTACCAGATGTAAAAATTACAGCAATTCCCATCCACATTCCGTCGCCTCCCATAAAAATACGGTATATGGCAGTTAAAACCATAGCTATTAAAGTAGGTAAACCGCCAAAAAACAGCCCTGAAACCAAAAGCATAACAGACCTTGTATCGAAAACCAATCCGGGATAAAATGTCCAGGGAGTTAACATTAAAACAATACCTATAGTTCCAAGAATAAATCCAATAAAAACCTTTTTAACAGGTTTGGCAACATTTTGGCTTTTCACCCATGCATAATCATAAAGCATGCTAAATGCAACCAGTATAGCTATATTTTGAAGTAAACTTAATATGATACCATTATTCATTAAATCATTTTTAATAAAAACAGATTAAAATTACTCAAAATCTATAAATAAAAGGGTAGAAAAGAAGATTTTTTTGATGTTAAATTAAACTGACAAATTACTATAATCCCACAATCATCGAATCTATAGCCGAGATAAGGAATAGTTAATATTAAAGTAATAAAATATGATAAATGTAGGTATCATTAAAAACTTTTATAGATTAAAATCATAAAAAATCTTAACAGCATCTCTTATCACAATTTTAATTAGTAATATTATATGTAACCGATTCCTAAGTTAATCGTCTTATAATAAATTTTTAATCCATAACATATATAATTTTATTAAAAATGTTTAAAAATATTATCAAGCACAGTTTTCGATCTTTTAGCAGGCAAAAAGGCTATACTTTCATTAATATTATGGGTTTATCCATTGGAATTGCTTGCAGTTTATTAATCTCTATATACGTAATTTTCGAATTAAGTTACGATAGTTTTAACGAAAAAGGTGAACGCATTTACCGGGTTATTTTAGACGGTAAAATTGGCGGGCAGGAAATGACTGGTTCTTATACAGCATCTCCGGCAGGGCCTACAATGACTGAAGAATTTCCTGAAATAGAAGATTTCACAAGATTGAATACTGGTGGTGAAACTGTAATAAAGATTAAAGAAAAGCATTTTACGATTCAAAATTATGCTGAAGCAGACTCTTCCTTTTTTAAAATTTTTAGTATTCCATTAATAAAAGGGAATTTAAATACTGTTTTAGATGGGCCACATAAAGTTGCTCTTTCTGAATCAACTTCAAAAAAGATTTTTGGTGATGCTGATCCTATGGAAAAAATGATTAAAATTGGCAACGATTCAGCCCTTTATAAAGTAAGTGGAATTTATAAAGACATACCAGGAAATTCGCATTTCGAAGCTGATTTAATATCTTCATTTATATCTAACCCAAGGTCAAGGGGGGATTGGTTATCAAACAGTTTTAATACTTATTTATTATTAAAACCTGGTGCAAATTATAAGGATGTTGAAGCAAAAATTCCCCAATTAATTGCAAAATATGTAGGTCCTCTACTTCAACAATTTTTGGGTATAACATTAGAAGACTTTTTATCCAAAGGAAATAAATACTCTATGTTTTTGCAACCGTTAAAAGACATTCACTTACAACCAGAGATACAACAAGACACCAAACCCGCAAATAATCCAAAGTACTTATATATTTTCGGAAGTATTGCATTATTAATTATTATCATTGCTGCTATCAATTTTATGAATTTATCTACAGCTCAAGCTGCTAAACGAGCAAAAGAGGTAGGTATTAAAAAAGTTAGTGGCTCATCAAAAGGTCTGCTTATTAAACAATTTATTTCAGAATCAATACTTGTATCATTTTTATCACTTATTGTTGCTTTGCTTATTGTCTATTTAATCCTTCCCTATTTTAATAAACTTTTAGAAGTAAGTCTCCAATTAAATCTATTCGATAACTGGTACACCATCCCTGCACTTTTGGGCGTAATTATTACTGTAGGATTACTGTCGGGCAGTTATCCGGCATTTTACCTGTCAGCTTTTAAGCCTGTTTCGGTGCTAAAAGGTAGTGTTAAAGACTCCATGAAAAATGGAAAATTACGAAGTTTTTTAGTTATTCTTCAGTTTTCAATTTCAATTATCCTGATTATTGGAACAACCATTATGTATAGCCAAATTAATTATATGCAGAACAAAGATTTGGGATTTGATAAAGAGCAATTGCTGGTTATTCGAAGGGCCGAAGTTTTGGGAAACAAAGTTAAATCATTCAAACAAGAGATTTTAGATATTAATGAAGTACAAAAAGTAACTGCTTCTACAGCTCTGCCAGCACATAACAACAATAATAACGGCCATTTAGTAGAAGGTAGAAGGGACGAAACCCTTCTTTTAGAAACCAACTGGGTTGATTATGATTATTTAGAAACCCTGGGAATGGAAATGGCATTGGGTAGATTTTTTGAAAGAGATCACCCATCTGATGTTGATGCATGTGTAATTAATGAAACAGCTGTTAGGCATTATAATTTTGACCCTCCTCTGGAAACTCGTTTTTTGGGTGGAAATAATATAAACGATGTTGAACCTATACCTGTAATTGGTGTTGTAAAAGATTTCCATTTTTATTCGTTACAATCACCCATAACACCCTATATTTTTATTTTTAAGAATGAAAATATGAATTGGGGATTTATTACAGCCAAAATTTCTACCGAACGAATGCAAAGCACCATAAAAAAAATAGAGGATGTATGGAAAAATTTCACCGGGAATGAACCCATGCAATATTTTTTTCTCGACAATGCATTTGATAATCTCTATAAAGAAGAAAGCAGAAACTCTAAACTGGCTATAACTTTTACCATTTTAGCCATATTTATAGCATCTCTGGGATTATTGGGATTAACTTCGTTTACTATTGAACAAAGAACAAAAGAAATTGGAATTAGAAAAGCGATGGGAGCATCAACATGGACCATTTTTTATTTAATTTCGAAAGAAATTATTATGCTTGTGCTTATTGCAACGCTAATTGCCTGGCCAGCAATATATTTTATTGCTAAAAACTGGTTGCAAAACTACCAGTACAGAATAAATTTAGGAGCAGGTTATTTTCTGGCAGGTGTACTAATTGCTATTTTAATTGCAGTATCAACCATTAGTTTTAAAACAATAAAAGCAGCCAGAGTTAATCCGGCTTCTTGCTTAAGATACGAATAGAATTAAGGCAAAAGTTGAACAAAAAACAAAGTAAATAGAAATAATAAGCTTACTTTTCATCAAGTAATTCATTATGAAAAGTATCTTCAAGCAATTCCACGGCTGTTTTAATAAAAAATGAACATTTTTGATTAAAAACATCTGCTTCTTTTGCTTGTCTTTGACCGGTTTCGGTATTTAAGTCAAATTCTATTAAAGCCTTACAATTAATACTGCCATGTTTTTGGACAAATTTTGTTGAAAAATCCTGAATTAACTGATTGGTTATGGATCTTGATTCTTCGCTTTCTCCATTTTGTTGGTAGTTACCTTTTAGATAACCTATAACCATAAAGGCGCCTGTAATTGCTCCACAGGTTTGCTGCATGCGCCCCATTCCTCCACCAAAGCCAGCTGCCAGTCGTAAGGCAGTTTCGTCCTTTAAGTTTAATATATCTGCAAAAGAAACAATAACTGATTGGGCACAGTTATAGCCTTTAGAATAAAACTCAAGTGCTTTTTCAACTCTACTCATTCCCTAATAAAACTATGCAAGTTTTTTACGGTTAATAACCTCTTTGAATTTTTCTCTAAATGAATGGTTACAATTTATAAGGTTATATTTAGGTTCAGAGGGTTCAGTAAAGTCTATTTCAATTCTTGCAGTTGAATTATTCTCAAGGTTTCCAATTACTTTAAGGTAATCCTTAACAATTTCGTATTCAATATAATCTAAATCTAAAGGATCTTTTACTTCTAGTTCCTTTCCATTTTTGTAACAAGTAAGTTTCATGTGATTGATTATTTTTTTTGATTTGTCAAAAATCAGACCAAAATATTTATTTAAATGTAAATTAAAGGTAATAAATATTTTACTAACCCCAAAAAAAAATAGTAAATATTTTGGTCTGCAAATTTATAAAATACTATTACCTTTTAAACTCTATGATGTAATTTATATAAAATAAGTTGCGTTGATTTTTTGAATCAGCTTACAGCCAAGAAAAACAGATAGTGCTCAGTAAAGAAGATTTGAATTAGAAAACGAATAGCCGAAATAATTCTTTAATTGATTTGAGCATTAAAATACTTATTTCAAATTCAATAAGTGGGTAGGATTAGATTAATACTCTTCACAATACTCTCCAAGCATAAGGTTAATCTTTTCCAGATAATATTGTTGATCTCTCTTTTTTAAATGCAATTTTTTAATTGAATATTCTGCTTCTTCCTGAATCCACGGCAACATTGACCTTGAGCTGCAGTATTCAAACGGATCTTCGTTCCAAAAAATTTCCAGAATATTCTCCTTTAATTGATCCACAACCATTTTGGCTGTATAAATTCTTGATTTGTAACCATTTACTCTCATAAAATATTTATAATTTTATGTTTACTAATATAGCAGAATATAACATGCAAATTAGAAATTAAAAATCATATTGTAAATGTTAAACGATATAAAAAAACATATTATTAAACATATTTTCATACACCTAACTTATAATACGTTAAAAAACAACGAATTGTTTTCATATCCTGTAGTTTTTTTATCAAGTTAACAGACTACATAATTGAGTGTTTTAACTACAAAAA
>JAWLEM010000120.1:0-6609 GCA_041686115.1 Bacteroidales bacterium | reverse complement strand
CAGGCTAAATTTTAAGTGGTATATGAATGAGCATTTAACCTTGTCCATTGAAGCCAGAAACCGTTTAATGTATGGGGATTTAAATAAAATGATTCCGGGGTATGCAAATATGATTGAACAAGATGACGGATACCTGAATTTTCTCACATCGAATATTGTCGAAGGAAAATCATTTCTATTCAATACCTCAATCGACAGAGCTTACTTTGAGTATAATAAAAACAATTTTGTTGCAACGATAGGGCGCCAGCGAATTAACTGGGGGCAATCGTTTGCCTGGAATCCAAACGATATTTTTAATGTGTATTCCTTTTTCGATTTCGATTATGAAGAACGTCCCGGAAGTGATGCAATAAGATTGCAGTATTATACCAGCTTTACATCTGTAGCCGAAGTTGCTTTGAAAATGGATAAATACAAGAATATAACTGCTGCCGGGTTATACCGCTTTAACAAGTGGGGGTATGATATGCAGTTTATGGGAGGAATATTAGATTCAACAGATTATGTATTGGGCGCAGGCTGGTCGGGAAGTATTCAGAATGCAGGATTTAACGGAGAATTCAGTTATTTTCATCCACAGGACAATTTTTCGGATACTTCAGGAATTATATTATTTACTGCCGGAGCAAATTATATGTTCGATAATTCATTATACCTGCAATTGGAAGGAATTTACAATGGTTATTTCGACAAACTAAATATCAGTGGTTTTAACGATTTATACTTTATGCCCATGTCTGTAAAAACCATGTCGTACAGTAAATTTTCGTGGTTTGGGCAGATTAGTTATCCTATTCATCCATTGGTAAATGCTACCGTAGCAGCGATGTATTTTCCATCGCTAGGCAACGGATATTTCTTAATGCCATCGGTATCCTATTCAGCAAGCAATAATTTTGAGTGTTCGCTATATGGGCAGCGATTTGAAGGAGAATTTGGCGGTCAATACGATAAAATGACATTAATATTTTTACGGTTTAGGTATAGTTTTTAGAAACCTTGTATTCATCTTTTTCAAAGTTTGAAACTTTGAAAAAATTATTCCAAATACTTAATTTTTTGTGCTATCACATCATCATCCAAATCCAAAATACATTTAAAATGCTTTTTAGGACACTTTGTAAACCCTATTTTGGTACAAGGACGGCATTTTAATCCTTCTATTTCCATAATTTCAGATTTAGGATGGGGCAGGTAAGGATACATACCAAACTCAGGAATTGTATTTCCCCAAACCGAAACAATTTTTTTCTTAAATGCACTGGCAATATGCATTAATCCGGTATCAGGAGTAAGAATAACATCTGCTTGTTTTACCAGCGAAGCCGATTGATTAATATTGTATTCACCACAGGTATTATAAATATTTTCCCCAACAGCATTTTTTATTATTTCTGCCTCATCCCTGTCATTTGGCCCTCCGAGCAATACAATTGGTTTGTCTATTTTTTTGCAAATAGCAATTAGTTTTTCTTTAGGTAGTTTTTTCGTATTATGATATGCACCAACAACAACTCCTACATATCCGTTTTTCAGATCATTAGAAATAGCAGATAAATCAACTTCATCTTGATCAGGAATAAAATAATCCAATCCCTGTTGGTCATTTTGCACATCAAAAATCGACAGCGTTTTCAAATACCGGTCAACAATATGGGTGTCAGGCAATCTGTTTTTTTTAAAATTAACCATCAACCACTTTTCTTTATTAAGCTTATCAAAAGAAAAGGAGATGATTTTTAACTTGTTTTTAACTCTGAAAGAACGTAGATTTTTGTGCAAATCAATAATATAATCGAAATGCTCGTATTTCAGCTCATGAATGGTTTCTGAAAATGACTCTTTTAAAATATGTACCTTATCGATGTAAGGATTGTTTTCCAGGATCTTACTGAATTGTGGTTTTGTAAGATAATGAACTTCTGCATCTTCCACCTGTTTTTTTAAGCATCGAACAACGGGTGTGGTAAGCACTATATCTCCAATAGAACTAAACCGAATAATTAAAAACCGAATTTTTTGCATTTTTTTCTGCCGTTAACGTATTTTGCTGAAAAACATGGTTAATGCAAGCCAGTACTCTTTACTTGTAGGATTGCTATTCCATAATGATTTGGAACCATGTTCTCCGGGCCCTTTTTCAGGTGCAAATATCGTTTTATTTGAGGAAGGGACAAAACTAAACATCTCTTTAATATACGGTTCTTCTCTTTGTGATGATGCAACAAATACCGGCTTTTCAAAATCTTTTAATTCTGATTGAATACTAATTTCCGGGACAAAAAATTCGCCCGGACTAAAAGCTATTACAGCATCAATATCGGGATTATCTTTTGCCATAAGCAAGCTTAAAGAAGCCGAAAAAGAGCTTCCGAAAAGGATAATGGGTTTGTCGTTTCTTTGCTTAACCCACTGAATAGCAGCTTCAATATCCTTTTGTGAGCTTAGATAATCGGTTGAATAACCTTTTTGAACTGCTAGCAAAGCTGTATGATTTTGAATGTAATTGATCTCTCCACCCGACCGCAGGTCAACAGCTAAACAATTATAACCAAACTTAACAATTTTTTTTGCAATGTTTTTATATTCTCCCCGGCTATATCCGGCCTGATGAAAAAGTAAAATAAATGGTTTTGAATGATTAATTTCGTATAAGTCTGCAGTTACAGGCAAACCATCTTCGGCCTCAAAAGAAATTTTTACCTGTGCCCCGGCATAGTTAATATAAAATACAATAAAAGGAATTAAGAGAAAACGCTTCATAAATAACTTACTCTTTAATTGACTCTGCCAGGATAATTACATTGTTGTTTTTAACTTCAATTACTCCACCATCAATATGAAAAAATGATTCTGTCGACCCTTCAACAATTTTAACCCGCCCCTTTTCAAGGGTAGAAATAATTGGTGCGTGATACTCAAGTACTTCGAACAAACCCTTTGTGCCTGGCACCTGCACAACATTTACTTTCCCTGAAAAATATTTTTTGTCGGGTGTAATAATCTCCAAATGCATATCTTTCAATTATTTTCTAAGTGTAAGTTATTCTTTTTTCTTGGCTTGTGCAAGCATTTTTTCTCCTTTTTCGATAGCTTGCTCAATAGTTCCTACTAACTGAAATGCTGCTTCGGGGTATTGATCAACCTCTCCATCAAGAATCATATTAAACCCTTTAATGGTATCTTCAATACTAACAAACTCTCCTTTCAATCCTGTAAATGCTTCGGCCACATGAAATGGTTGTGATAAAAAACGTTGAACTCTGCGGGCTCTATGAACAACTATTTTATCCTCTTCGGATAATTCGTCCATACCCAGAATAGCAATAATATCCTGAAGTTCTTTATAGCGTTGCAAAATTTCTTTTACCTTTTGTGCTGTTGTGTAATGATTTTCACCTAAAATTTCGGCAGATAAAATGCGTGATGTAGAATCCAGTGGATCAACTGCTGGATAAATACCTAGTTCGGAAATTTTACGGCTTAATACTGTGGTAGCATCAAGGTGCGAAAAGGTTGTTGCCGGGGCCGGATCGGTAAGGTCATCGGCAGGAACATATACTGCCTGTACTGAAGTAATTGACCCGTGTTTTGTTGATGTAATACGTTCCTGCATTAATCCCATTTCGCTAGCCAATGTTGGCTGGTAACCAACAGCAGATGGCATACGTCCTAATAATGCAGAAACTTCAGATCCAGCCTGGGTAAAACGAAAAATATTATCAATAAAAAATAATATATCATTGCCTTTCCCCGATTTTCTATCACCATCTCTAAAAGACTCTGCCAGCGCCAGGCCGGTTAATGCTACAGTGGCTCTTGCCCCCGGTGGCTCGTTCATTTGTCCGAATACAAGGCTTGCTTGTGATTTTTTCAGCTCGTCGTAGTCAATCTTTGACAAATCCCAACTTCCGGCATTCATACTTTCTTCAAACGCTTTCCCGTATTTAATTACGCCCGACTCAATCATCTCCCGGAGCAAATCATTCCCTTCGCGTGTTCGTTCACCCACACCAGCAAAAACAGTTGTGCCAGAGTATTTTTTGGCGATATTATTAATCATTTCCATGATTAAAACTGTTTTTCCCACACCGGCACCACCAAAAAGTCCAATTTTACCACCTTTTGAGTAGGGCTCAATTAAATCAATAACCTTAATTCCGGTAAATAAAACTTCCTTCTCCGTAGTTAGGTCAACATATAGCGGAGGCTTATTGTGTATTTGGTAACCTCCGGATTTATCCAGCTTTTCCATACCGTCAATGGGTTCACCAATCACATTAATTAAACGGCCCCGGACCTGTTCCCCAACCGGAATACTTATAGATGCCCCGGTAGCAACAACTTCCATCCCCCTTTGCAAACCATCTGTTGAATCCATTGATATGCAACGAACGGTATTTTCACCAACATGCTGCTGGCATTCAATAATTAAGACAGACCCATCGGCTCTTTTAATTTCAAGGGCATCGTGAATATTGGGAAGATCTGAACCGGATTTTTCGAAACTAACATCAACTACAGGGCCAATAACCTGTATAATTCGACCTGAAAGATTTGACATGATCAAGCTTTTTTGAGGTAAATAATTACTATGTTCTACAAATTTATCATTTTTATACGATTATTTTTTGTTTTAGATACATCGATCCGAACTTTTTCATAATTTAGCTGTAAGTATTGCATAGTTTTTGATATAACAGAGTAATACATTTTATTAATCACTAAAAAAACAAAAGTCATGAAAAAATTATTGATAAGCTTAATTGCTGTTCTGTTCGTTTCTTATTTAAATCCAGCGAAAACAAATGCCCAGGAAATTAAATTAGGTGGCGGGCTAATTATCGAAACTGATAGTCCACCTTTAGGATTACAATTTAAAGGGACATACGGACTAGACATGTTATTGGAAAACCTGTCAGGATCTGTTGAGTTTGGTATATTTCTGCCTAAAACAACAGCCAGTTACAAATACACTCGTTGGGGTTTAGATATTGACGGAAATTATACATTTTGGAATATGGGCGATTTTAATTTTTATGCCGTTGGCGGATTAAACATTTCTAGTTATTCCAGTAAGTATACAGGGCCCTATACAGGACCTTATTATGATGATTTAGACGTAACTGGAACAAAACCAGGATTGAATTTGGGTGCTGGTGTTAATTTTGGTTTCAGCGCTAATATGAGTGCTTATAGCGAGGTGAAATATATTTTAAGTAATTACGATGTTGCTGTAATTAACTTTGGCGTTTTATTTACGCTTTAATGTTTTAAATATTAGGAATTTTTATCAAATTTGTGGGGATATTCATTTTGAATATTCCCTTTTTTAATTTATTGAATCATGAAAAAACATTTGTTCCCCTTTTTATTAATTGTATTTACTTTATGTTTTTGTAAACAAAGTTTTTCACAATTTAACAAAATTGGCGGGGGCATTATCCTGGCCACTGGAAGTGAATATGAATATGAAGGCATTCAATATTTTAACAAATCGTTTGGATTGAATGTAAGAGCAAATTATGATTTAAGTAAACGGATAAACCTTGTACCTGATTTTAATATTTATCTTCCATACAAAGAAACTTTTGTCGATGGAGGAGAGTCATCTACAACGGTTATTGCTTTTAATCTGAATGGCCACTATATACTAAACCCCAGAACACGGAATAATTTATATTTTTACTTCCTGGCCGGGATACATGTTGGAGGTTGGAATATAAAAGATGATCACCGCTCGGGTTTATTAAACATTACTTACAATTATAACGAATTTTTCGTGGTGCCGGGAGCAAATTTAGGATCGGGTTTGCAATTTAAAATTGGGTCAAAGACCGAGTTCTTTGCAGAAGTAAAATATACTATTGCAAAAACTCATCAAATGATATTTACTCCGGGCATTTTATATGCTTTCTAATCTATGAATTTCGATTAATCAGTTTTCCTGCTAACTTTTTTAATTCAATTTTATTATTGTTCTCAACACTTACCTGGTCAAGTAAATCGAGTGCCTTTTGAGTTAATTCAAGTATTTTTTCTTTCGTAATTTCTTTGATTTTAAGTTTGTCATAAATTGCAGTAACAGCTGAAATTTTCTCATCTCTTTCTGCCGATTGATATTTAAGCCAGTACTGCAAACTCTCCAATTCATCCTTTTCAGCTAATTGTTTCGTTTTAATAAGCAAAAAAGTTTTTTTGTTAGATACAATATCTCCACCGATCTGCTTTCCAAATACCTTTTCATCGCCATAAACATCGAGTAAATCATCCTGCAGTTGAAAGGCCAGTCCAATATTTCGACCGTAATGATACAATAAATCAGCATCGCTTTCATCGGCATTGCCAATTAAGGCTCCTATTTTTAAACCTGCCGCGAGCAAAACAGAAGTTTTCAATTCAATCATCCGCAGATACTCATTTTCTGTAACATCGTCTCTGTTTTCAAACTCCATATCGTATTGTTGGCCCTCACAAACTTCGAGAGCTGTTTGGTTAAACACTTTTAGAATTTTACGAAAGTTAGGAGATTCAATATCAAAAAAATAATCGTAAGCCTTAATAAGCATAGCATCTCCGGAAAGAATAGCGGTATTCTCATCCCAT
>JAWLEM010000119.1:0-6623 GCA_041686115.1 Bacteroidales bacterium | reverse complement strand
ATCATTTAGTTACGATGTGCAACTAAATTCATCGGTAAAAGACACCATCGAAGCGTTGGGTGTTCCACATACCGAAGTAGATCTTATTTTAGTAAATAGCAAACCTGTAGATTTTACTTACAATCTTCATCAGGGCGATTATGTATCGGTTTATCCAAAATTTGAAAGCTTAGACATTTCGCAGATAACGAAAGTCAGGAAAGAACCGCTAAGAAAAATAAAATTTATTTTAGATGTACATTTAGGCCAGCTGGCTAAATATTTACGCTTATTGGGATTTGATACTTACTACACAAATCATTTAAATGATTCGGAAATTATTGAACGATCAATTTCTGAAGATAGAATAATTCTTACCCGTGATTTTGGAATTCTTAAACATAAAAAAGTTACGCATGGTTACTATGTCCGATCACAAAACTCCAAAACCCAGCTCAAAGAAATCATTCAACGTTTTGATTTAAAAAATAAAATCAAACCATTTTCGCGATGCTCAGTTTGTAATGGCATCATTAATAAAATAGATAAAAAGGAAATAGAACAACGGCTATTAGAAAATACCAGGACTCATTTTAAGCAATTTTATCAATGCAATTCATGCAAAAAAATTTACTGGGAAGGCTCACATTTCGAAAATATGAACCGCTTAATGGATGAAATCATTAATCAATAATCACTGTTTTAACGCAGTAAATATAAAAAATGCTTTAGCCGGTTAATTCTCTATTGGCAGATGGTACTCCTAACTGAATCACAAAATAAAAGCCGGAATCGAAACTGAACACTCCGGCATTTTAAGTTTTTCATCATAAAGGACTATTTATCGCTTAAATGGTTTATAATAAAATTTCTCCCAATGAATCACTTCATTAATTGGTTTTCTTAATTGTTCGTGCCGGTTAATATCAACTTCGTCAACAGGGTAACCAATTGGAATTAAGGCAATAGGCTCAACGCCTTCAGGCAATTCAAGGATTTGTGCACATTTCATTACATCAAATTTACAAACCCAGCAGGTTGCCAGTCCAATATCGGTAGCAGCTAATGTCATATGGTCAATGGCAATTGATACATCAATATCGGTATGTATTTTTCCGTCGGCACGGCGCCAAGCTTGCCGATGATCGCCACAAACAACAATAATTGTAGGTGCAGAATTAATCCACTCACGTCCGTAGCAACTCTTAATCTTCTTCAGATTTTCTTTATCATTAATGACTACAAAATGCCAGGGCTGCTTATTTTTTGCCGAAGGAGCAATTCGTCCGGCTTCCAACACCTGAACAAGCAATGTTTTTTCAATTTGCTTATCTAAATACTTTCTACAAGAAAAACGTTGTTTAGCTAAATCTATAAATGCCATAATGTTCAATTTTAATTATTTTTTTATTTCAACACGCTCATTAAATATTTCGACTTTATCGCCGGGCCTCAATTTTGCCCTTTTGCGGCTTTCCATTTCTCCATTAAGCTTTACCTCACCCATTTCTACTAAATGTTTTGCCTCGCCTCCACTCGAACAGATATTGGTTACTTTAAGTAACTTAATCAACTCAATATACTCTGTATCCTCTCCCAGTTTAAAATAAATCATTTTAAGTTTTTTATTTGATTACTAATTTTTTCAATTACATCCGATGCTTTTCCTTTAATAAAAAGATCCGTAATAGAATCTGTAAAATACGACTTTTCAGGGTTAATTTCAATAATAAATGCACCATTTTGTTTGGCAAATTGTGGAACCAGGGCTGCAGGCACAACCTCTCCGGTAGAACCAACAATAATTACTACATCACAAACTCTTGATGCTTCAAATGATTTCCGATGAGCATCTTCAGGAATTTGTTCTCCGAAAAAAATAAAATCAGGTTTTAAAAAATTACCGCATACTTTACATTTTGGTGGTAAATTTTCCAAACTAACGTCAGACACCTTGTATCTGCTATGATCATCAAGGCAAACCAATTCTCTGGAATTACCATGAAATTCGTAAACTTCCTGGCTTCCGGCCTCTGTGTGCAAATTATCGATATTCTGGGTAACTACAGCTTTTATTATCCCCATCTTCTCCATTTCGGCTAATCCAATATGCGCCGCATTTGGTTTTGCGTTGCCAAAAAAATTATAAAATATTTCCTTGATTACAATCCACGATTTATAAGGATTAGATAAAAAATAATCCAGGTCAAGATATTTGGGGTCATATTTATTCCATAATCCATCTTTTCCTCTAAATGGTGGAATCCCACTTTCAACCGAAATCCCTGCCCCGGTATAAGCAATAGCGTGCTTCGATTTTGTAAGTACATCAACAGCTTGCTCTATTTTTTCGGTCAAATGATTCATCTGTTTAAAATTTTTAGTTTGCTGAAAATGAAGAAACTAATCCCGAAAACTTTCGGGACTTCACATTCAGGCTCGCCTGCCGTAAGGCAGTACAGCCTGCAGGCAGGAACTCCCGATGAATTTTAATCATTTTCGTATGTGTCCCGATAGCTATCGGGATTAAAATGTTAAAATTCATGGTCGTTTCATTTTATTCATTATGTTTTGATTCTATTTTTTCAATGAATTCAATATCCTCAAGTGTTTTATCATCTTTAAAATATTGATCTAATTCATATCTGATTTTATCCGTAAGTTGATTCATTTTTTTGATATACATAGGATCCGAGTCGGTTTCCAGAAGCTTATCATACATTTTAATCATATTGATGTAGGCAAAGTAAGTATCTGCAGGTGTTATGGTGGTCGTTTGCAACATTTCTTCCAATGTTACAATAGCACTCATATACTCACCTTTTTCTTTCAGCATTTCAAATTTATGCTGATAGGCATGATAAAAATCCGGTTTTTCTTTAATATACTTTTCTGCATATTCAAATGCTTGTTCATGATCGTTTAACTTAGCATAGTAATACGATAACAAATAGTATTGATAAGCAGGTTCTAAATTCAAATTATTAATTTTTTCGATAATTTTCTTATAATCTTCATCTTCCAGTTTTTTATCTGCAAAGGTTTTTTTGTACCATTGCTGATAATGAATACGTTGATTAAAATAATCTTCGTCTACAATGGGCTGTTTTTCCTTATAAACACTAACATTTTTAGTATTTACATCATATTTCAGGTATTTATTCAACGCTGCACACCTTTCGCCGTAAGTAAAATAAATATCATTATTCATATTATCCATAATACAGCTCTTTACGGTGATGGTATTATTGATACAATTACTGTAGAACGGGTTGTGCAACATATGGTGATTCTCTGTATTGGTAAGTATCTGGTAACTTTTCGACACCAAATCGAAATTGTCAATTTTTTCGTTTAACGCTTTTAGTTTTCGTTCGCGCGAGATATTGGACTGGTTAAACATGGTTATTGGACTGTATTGATATCTTCCAACATCAGATAATGATAAGTTTGCAACAGCTAAAAAATCATCCTGCATCTCATTTTTTATCACTCTGCCGCGGGTTAACTCATATATAGCACCCGAAAAATCTGATTTACTGCCCACGGTAATAAACCAGGCATGAGAGCTGTATCCTTTAAACATTTCATCCACAGCGGCAATATTTTCAGAATTCTCTAATATATCTCGCACCTTAAAAGCCAGGGGTATATCAATGTTATAGTCATCTATATTTTTCTCATTTTCGGCTGGAGCACTATTCATATTAATCGACATGCTAAGCCCTGAATGGTTCATTCCGGTATAAACGCCCGGGTACCCGATAAAAGTCAGGTTTGTAATTGGGGTTTTTCCTGTGATATGATAATTTACAATTAATGGAAAGTGCGTTAACACCTCTATACCTGGCCAGTCTAAATTCCTGCCATGCACCATATGATCTTCATTTTTTAAAATAAACGCCGAACAACTTATTTTAAAAAACAATTGGGGAAAGTAAGCCAGGGTTTTAATTTCTTTCAATGATAAGTCACTACCTTCAGCCATTCCTTCAAACTCTCGGATAAAATGATCAGGCATAGCTTTTTCAATTTTTCTAATCTTAAAACCCACAGTTGCATTGGCAATCCATTTTTTCAGAAAAAAACTTCCAACATAGTTTTCGACCAAACTATCAATAGTATGGTCCATTTCTAAAAGGTAATCATTTAACAGAACTCCATATTGCAGGCCTGTTTCATAAGCATTTCCTTTTACGGTTAAAAAGGGTATATTTTCTTTAATAACAAGCTCGCCATCATGAAATACTCTTACCCCTTCATCTTGTTGGATATAATGATAATCCTGAGCACATATTGCACCGGAAATTATAAAACTTAAAATAAAACCGATCAAAAACCTTATTTGCATATTTATTGTTTTAGTAAATGATAAAATTACGAAAATATAAAATAAAGAAATAATTGTTTTAAGGCCATTTTTACATTATAAAAATTAACTTAGAGTTGTTAATAAATTAAATAATGAATTGGTTTAAAGTATTTATCATTTTAGTTGTTTTTATTTTTCAGAGTATTTGTTCTTTTGGACAACTACATGTGGATACTACAAGAAATATTAAACTATTTGAAAATCTGTTTTTTGCACCTGACTGTGGGGTTAAAATCGAAAACTTTAAAGTGACTGGTAATATTTTTTCAATAGGTTATTTTCAAAATCATTGTGGAAAATTACAGATTGAGAAAGGATTAATTTTGTCAACAGGTTATGTTATGGATGCAATAGGCCCAAATAACAAAACAAATAGTGGCGAAAAAGTAAATTTTAGTGGAGATAAAGACTTAGATTTAATATCTAAAGGAAAAACCTTTGATGCTATTATTTTGGAATTTGATTTTATCCCAAATTCAGACAGTATTGCATTTGATTATATTTTTGCATCAGAAGAATATCCAGAATATGTAAATAAAGGCGTCAACGATTCCTTTGCGTTTTATTTATTCAATGAAAAATCCAAAGAAAAAATTAATTTAGCAAAATTACCCAATAGTAGTCAGGCTATTACAGTTGACAATATTAATTCCATTCATAATAGTGCGTTTTTTATTTCTAATACCGATAAATACAACTGCTTATTTTATAGCTTACAATTTGATGGATTAACAACGAAACTGAGTACCGGATATAAAGTTAATCCTTATCAAAAATATCATATAAAAATCTGTATTTCAGATGTTGGAGATGGATATTTCGATTCTGCCGTGTTACTTAATGCACATTCATTTCGTTCTGCGGGAACATTTGACTTTACAAATCTCACTGATACGGTTTCAAGCATGCTAGAAGATGTTGAAATTATTAAAGAAGATTCAAGCCAAATACTATTTATGCCAAATATAGAATTTGATTTTAATTCATTTATAATTAATGAGAATTCATTTGAAACAATAAATAGGATGGCGCTATTTTTATTAAATCACTTTGATTTGAATATTGAAATAAATGGATATTCAGATGCCATTGGAAGTGATGATTATAATAGAAACTTATCACTTAAACGTGCAGAAAGTATTGCTGCTTATTTGTTCTCCAAAGGAATTGACACAAACAGAATTGAAACTTATGGTTTTGGAAGTAAGAATCCAGTTGCTGAAAATAATACTTCAATTGGCAGATCAAAAAATCGCAGAGTTTCATTTAAAATTTTTTAAATATAATTTGTTTATAGTTTCCAAATAAAATAATCATATAAAAAATAATATTACCTGAAATATTATTTTAAACATTAGAATAATATGTTGTTTTAATGCTGGTTTAATAAACATTCTTAAAATTATTTTGTTCTGTGTTATAAGTACAACAAATCGTTAAAAAGCTGTTGCAATCGAATGTTTTTAATTAATTTTAATGTCTGATTTAATCAAAGGTTAAACAAAAATTAATACGCAATCAATAAACCTATTTATTAGAGTTATAAAAAAATGAATAAATTTTCATATACGGGCAATTCCGAAATTGAAGCCATAGATAAACTCTTCGAACAATATAAATCTGACCCCGAAAGTGTTGATGGCCAATGGCGAAAATTCTTTGAAGGATTTGAATTTGCCCAAAAAAACTATCCGGTTTCAAGCCAATCTGGCGTAATTATGGATGATGAATTCAAAGTGATCAATTTAATTGAAGGTTACCGTAAGCGCGGGCATTTGTTTACAAAAACCAATCCGGTAAGAACAAGAAGAAAATACTCACCAACACTAGCGATAGAACATTACGGATTAAAAGAGGCTGATTTGGATACCACTTTCCAGGCAGGAAAAAATATAGGATTAGAGCCGGCTGCATTGCGCGATATAATCGGCCATCTTGAAACAACCTATTGCCAGTCTATTGGAACAGAATATATGTTTATTCGAAATCCGGAAATTACCAGCTGGCTGCAAAACAAAATGGAAAGCCGGAAAAATATTCCTGATTTTTCGCACAAAGAACGAAAACATATTTATAATCATTTAAAACAAGCTGTAGGATTTGAAAATTTTATTCATCGAAAATTTATAGGGCAAAAACGGTTTTCGTTAGAAGGTGCAGAATCACTTATTCCAGCGCTTGATGCGGTGATTGAAAAAGGTGCCGATATGGGAATTCAGGAATTTATTATCGGCATGTCGCACCGAGGCCGTTTAAATGTTTTAGCCAATAT
>JAWLEM010000118.1:0-6727 GCA_041686115.1 Bacteroidales bacterium | reverse complement strand
GATATTTATCGTATCGCGATTGATGATGGCATTCGTTATTCACAAACTCAATATATGGATGAATCAGGGGAATCATTTTATCCTGTACATTTTTTAGCAATGCAGATGTAAAACCCATTATTACTGGCGAAACAAAAATTATTAACCCTGAATTTATGGCATCTCTTCTAATTTGAATTGAATCGTCAGGAACAGTGCATTCGCCGGGAGTTTTTACCCAGCATCCAAAACACCCGATACAATTTTTAACAGATCGCTTTTTCAGGTCATGATATTTTATTTCAACACCTTTTAGAATAAGCTGTTCGCAGAGTTTATCCACGAAATTATCTGATGAATTCCTTGTGTCATCAGGGAAACCATTTATTACTGTGATTGTCATCATAAAGCATGTAATGGATATAAAACTACAAAAAAATGTATAACACTGGTTAAGACTCCGGTTAAATCTCTGATTAACCAAATATTTTTTTCTACATTTCCTCTATAAAACTTTTATTTTTGTTTCAGAATTTACAAAAACAAAAGTCATAGTAGGTAACCCTGCCTGCACTTTTGTTCCGGCAGGCAAGTTCCAAAATGTTTTTTATGAAGTCTGTTTATTGTTTTCATAAAAAACATTATGTACGTTTGTCAGTTAATAATAATGATTATAACATCACTTTGCATGAAAGGCTTTAAAAAGATTTTACAATATATGATTCCCTATTGGGGAAAAGGAGTGTCAAGTGTTATTTTTTCTTTACTGGCAACAATATTTTCATTATTTTCATTTACAATGGTTATCCCATTCCTGGGAATTCTTTTCGAAAACCAGCCAATTATAGAAAACCAGGTAGCCTGGGAGTTCAATTCTGAGGCTATAATGCATAATTTCAATTATTTTTTAAGTCAGATTATCCTTACTCAAGGCGAAAGAGTTGCACTGCTAACGGTAAGTATATTAGTAATCATCTTTGTGCTTTTTAAAACCAGCTTACATTATGCCAGCACATATGTTATGGCTCCTTTGCGTAACGGAGTTGTTCGTGATATAAGAAATAAACTGAACAGAAAAATATTAGGATTGCAACTCTCCTATTTTACCGAAGAGCGTAAAGGTGATATCATTTCGAGAATGACCAGCGACGTGCAGGAAATAGAAACTTCCGTTGTACGGTCTCTAAATAACACTATTAAAGCTCCTATTACCATTATTGTATATCTTAGTATCCTATTTATAACGAGTCCGTTTCTTACCATCTTTGTGTTATTGTTATTACCCATAAGTGGCGGTGTTATTGGACGTATAGGAAAATCATTACGCAAAAAATCAGAAAAAGGGCAATCGCAGTTAGGATTAATATTATCATATATCGAGGAAACGCTCTTCGGTTTAAGAATCATTAAAGCATTTAATACAGAGGATAAAATACATGATCGATTTGTACAAGAAAATAATTCATACACAAAATTAATGAACCGCATATGGCGGAGAAAAGACCTTGCCAGTCCATTTAGCGAATTTATGGCAACCGTAGTTATTGTAATTATTATGTGGTATGGCGGAAGTATGGTATTAAATAACGATGCCACCATGAGTCCGCAAACCTTTATTTTCTATTTAATCGTATTTTCTCAGATTATACCCCCGTCGAAAGACTTATCTACTGTTTATTACAATTTGCAACGCGGGTTGGCATCACTCGACCGGATTGATGAAATACTGGATGCTAATATTAGTATTACTGAAAAAACTAATGCAAAGCCAATTAATGATTTTAAAAACTATGTTGAATATAAAGATGTTAGCTTTAAATATATTGAAGATTATGTATTAAAAAATATCAATCTTAAAATTGAAAAAGGAAAAACCGTTGCTTTGGTTGGTCAGTCGGGTTCAGGAAAATCAACTTTGGTTGATCTTTTACCCCGTTTTTACGACATTAAGGAGGGTGAAATAAAAATTGACGGAACGAATATTAAAGATTTAAAAATCCTTGATCTGCGTAATTTAATGGGTATTGTAAGCCAGGAATCTATTCTGTTTAATGATACCATTTACAATAATATCGCTTTTGGTATGGAAAACTCAAGCGAAGAAGAAATTATTGCAGCAGCCCAGGTAGCCAATGCCCACGAATTTATACTGCAAACCGAACACGGGTACCAGACCAATATTGGCGACCGCGGAAGTAAACTTTCCGGCGGGCAACGACAACGAATCAGTATTGCCCGTGCCGTATTAAAAAATCCTCCCATATTAATTCTCGATGAAGCAACATCGTCATTGGATACCGAGTCGGAAAAACTCGTCCAGGATGCTTTGTTTAAGCTTATGGAAAACAGAACATCAATAGTTATTGCCCACCGGCTATCAACAGTTCGCAATGCAGATGAAATTTGTGTGTTGCAAGAAGGAAAAATTGTTGAACGCGGGAAACACGATGATTTAATTGAACTTAAAGGCATGTATAAGAAATTACATGACTTGCAAACTTTTGCATAATACCTGTGTTTTTGTTCTCATTTTTCAAGGTATTGTAATACTTTATCTAATGATCTAAAATATAACGTTTATTAATCATTAAATTTTATTCATCATACTTTTCATAACAATCATCAAACTTTTTGCATCACTTGGCAATATTGCTTAAAAAATGAATCTTTTACTACTTTAATCCGTAAAGTATAAACTGTATAGATTAAATAGGATGCTTATTTTTTGCTGATATGAAAAAACCATTACCAGCTTTTTTTATTTTCTGTCTGATTATCTTCTCTAATTTAGGCAACTCATCTCTTTATGCACAACAAAATTTTGCTGATTCGCTCGAAACAATCCTTAAAAATACAGAGAATGATTTTGAAAAAATTCCTTACTACTATACGCTTGCCGAATATTATATTTCCAAAGCTCCTGAAAAAGCTATTCCGCTAACAAATGAGTTTCTTATACTAGGCGAAAAACATGATAGCCTGGTAATTATCGATTTTTGTTATCAAATATTGGGCGAGGCCCATTTTTATCAGGATAATTTAGAAAAATCCTATCAATATTTTGAAAAATATCTCGAGAGCCAGCTAAGACAGAATAAAAGACAAAATATAGGACAGGCATATAATAGCCTTGGAGTTGTATCCAGAGCCATGGAAGATTATTCAAAAGCTATAGACTATTATCAAAAAACTTTGGACATTTACATTGAAAATAACGACACAAGTGGTTTAAGCAGTGTATACAACAATCTGGGGGTTTTACACGAATACCTTAATTTATTTTCTATTGCACGCGATTATTATCAGAAATCGCTCGATATTGAATTAATAATTAACGATCCCGACGGAATTTCGACATCCTACCTTAATCTTGGAGGTATACATTATAAACTTCAGAATTATAATAAAGCTATTGAATATTGTGAAAAGGCAATTCCCATATGCGATTCTTTAGATTTTAATATCACCCTCGAAATGGTTTACGAAATATTATATAACATTTATAAAAAAACAGGAAACGATGGTAATGCTCTAATATACCTGGAAAAATTTTACGATCTAAAAAATAAAAGGCTAAACAGGGAAACCAATGCTAAGATAGCCGAATTGGAGATAAAATATGAATCGAATAAGAAACAAAAGGAGATAGAGTTATTAAACAAACAAAAAAGACAAAAAACCATCATTAATATTATTCTTTTAACTGCCTTTGCTCTGGTGATATTAGAAGCATTTATACTGTTAAAGATAAATACTAAAAGGAAACGAAATAACCAGGTTTTGCGACAACAAAACGCAGAGATGCAGCACCAAAAAGAGGAGATTGAGACACAACGCGACGAAATTGAAGCACAGCGGGACGAAATTCAGCGACAAAAAGAATTCTCAGATAAACAAACTAATTTTATTCGAAGACAAAATAAAGATATTACGGATAGTATCGAGTATGCCAAAAACATTCAAATAGCGTTGTTCCCCGACAAAATAACATTACAAAAGATTTTACGTGAAGGCTTTTGTTTATTTAAACCCAAAGACATTGTAAGTGGTGATTTTTACTGGGTTGCTGAGATTAATGGAAAATCGATCATCGTGGCGGCAGACTGTACTGGGCATGGTGTCCCCGGCGCATTTATGAGTATTATCGGAATTAATTTTTTAAATGAAATTGTTTTTGATGAAGATGTTAAGACTCCGGCAGAAATTCTAAACCGCCTAAGGAAAAAAATAATAAAAACGCTTGTACACTCAAACCGCATTGAAGAAGCTAAAGATGGTATGGATATATCTATAGTTACAGTTGATTATGAAAATATGAAACTGGAATATGCAGGAGCCTATAACCATCTCTATTTTATTCGTGGACATATGCTCGAAATTATTAAAGCCGATAGGATGCCTGTTGGTATTTCGGCAAAGGCAATGAAATCTTTTACCAACCATGTAATCGATATTCAACCCGGAGATTTAATTTACCAGTTTACGGATGGTTATGCCGATCAGTTTGGGGGGCCACTCAGGAAAAAATTCCGGATAGGAAATCTACGCGAGTTACTTCTGGAGATACACGATAAAAGTATAGAGGAACAGAAGCAAATATTATTCGAGAGTTTTATTAACTGGAAATGTGACCAGCCACAGGTTGACGATGTTCTGGTTTTAGGATTCAAAATTTAATGCTGCGAAATCTCTTTATTAACCATTTCCACGAGTGAACTTATATTCAAATTTTTCCCATTAATTTTATTTTGTGCTTGTTCATAATGACTTTTTCTCCTGTCCATTAAATCCAAAGCATACACGGTAAGATCTTCTTTTGATTTCCCCCAAATTAAAGGCCTGTCTTTTTTCGAATTCATGAGCCTGTTAACCAGGGTCGGCACATCAACCTCCAGATAGATTGTCATTCCTGACTGATTCATTATTCTCATATTATCAAAAAAACAAGGTGTACCGCCACCTGTAGAAACAACAATATCTTTATACTTTTCAATCACTTCTTTTAAGGCTTGCTCTTCAATTTTTCTAAACTCGTCCTTCCCTTTATCATACATTAGAAAACGTATGGTAGAATTATATTTCTCTTCAATATAGTCATCGAGATCAACAAATGGCTTATCTATTTTAGCAGCTAATTTCTTTCCAATGGTCGATTTTCCGCTTGCCATAAATCCAACTAAGAAAATCCGCATAAGCAGTTATTTTTTGAGTTATCCATAAATTTACAAAATCTATTTTAATCTTTCCCATTTTGGAACAAACTCATTTGAGACGTATCTTCTGGTTCATCTGTATCATGATTATCTTCCGGTTCATTCTTTTCTTCTTCTTTTATTAAAGGTTCCAACTCTGTAATAACTTTTACTTCATAGTTTGACAACCTTTTTCCACGGGCTTTATAGCTTTTTACACCAATAAAATCTGCTACTTCAATAATTTCACTGTCGCGATTTTTATGGCGGCCTCCAAATGATACCTCCAGCCTAGGGTATTCTACCTCGGTAATATTAATCAACCTCGATTGCTCATTATCGCCAATAAAACTTGTAAGTTTATCTGTTGGATCTATAGTAAACCTTTTGATGTAGTAATATTCAAGATCAGCATCGTAGTAAACAGCAGAAAATATTTTTTCGGGCCTGAATTTCTCAACCAGTAATACATCATCCTCAAAATGATTCATTAAATCATAAGATGTTAGTCTGTATTTACCAGATTTGGTAATTACAAGGATTTTTTCGTTGCCATGAAATTCGCCTAAAAATTTACCGCGCCCATCGTCATTTAATCTTAATACTTCGTCTTCGAACCATATTTTTCTTCCTCCCAGTGTGGAAATACCTTCGTCTTTAAGAACAATTTTATGTACAGCATACTTAGTAAGGATATTACCAATAGACTGACGTCCTTTAATGGATAACTCGCTAAAATTAAATTCAAAAACTGGTTTTTTTAATCTTGGCCTTGGGCGCAAATATATTTTTACTACTTCTGCTTCACCGTTTGGATTTGCTGTCATGTATAATATTTTTGAGCCTTTGGTTCCTTTGGTAATATCGTATTCTTTATCACGTGTTATACCCTTTATGGCACAGCGCTTAACCATAATACTACCATTTAAACCATCTCGATAAATGATATTATAAATTGTGCGGCTATCATTTCGTTTAAATACTGCAACATGAATAATATCCTTTCCAACAAATGTTTTTTCAGAAACTTTGGTTATAATATATCGCCCGTCGCGAAGGAAGACAATAATCTCGTCAATATCCGAACAATCGCACACATATTCATCCTTCCTTAATGAAGTACCTATAAAACCTTCTTCGCGGTCGACATAAAGTTTTTCATTAGCAACAACAACCTGGGTAGCTTCAATATTTTCCAGGTTTCTTATTTCTGTTTTCCTGTCTCTGCCATCGCCATGTTTTTTTCTTATTTGTTTAAAATAATTAATTGCGAAATCGATGATATTATCCAGGTGATTTTGTACTTCCTTTACCTCATTCTCTATTCCTCTAATTAACTCATCGGTTTTTTTGGTATCGTATTTAGAAATACGTTTAATTTTAATCTCAGTAAGTTTAATAATATCTTCGCGGGTAACATCGCGTAGCAACATTTTTTTATAAGGGTCAAGCCCTTTATCTATAGTTGAAATAACATCTTCCCACGTTTCACTCTCTTCAATATCGCGGTAAATTTTATTTTCAATAAATATTTTCTCCAAAGATGACATATGCCA
>JAWLEM010000117.1:0-6779 GCA_041686115.1 Bacteroidales bacterium | reverse complement strand
AAAACCTGACGATTGGGAACGATTTAATGCACTTGGTGTAACTCAATATGGACAGATGACTGCCGGTTCGTTTATGTATATCGGGCCGCAGGGAATTGTTCACGGAACAACAATTACTGTGTTAAATGCCGGGCGCAAAATTAGTAAACCCGGCGAAGGGCTTGAAGGAAAGATTTTTGTTACTGCCGGTTTGGGAGGTATGAGCGGTGCTCAGCCTAAAGCAAGTAATATTGCCGGGGTAGTAAGTATTACTGCCGAAATAAATCCTAAAGCTGCAAAAAAACGTCACGAACAAGGTTGGGTTGACGAGATTACCGATGATGTTGATACAGCCATTGATATGGCTTTGGAATATAAACAGAAAAAAGAAGCCCACTCTATTGCTTATCTGGGTAATATTGTTGATTTATGGGAAAGGCTTGTTGAACGCAAGATATATGTTGATTTGGGCTCCGATCAAACCTCATTGCATAATCCATTAGCAGGTGGTTATTATCCGGCAGGATTAACGTATGAAGAATCAAATAAAATGATGGCTGAAAAGCCTGATGAATTTAAAAAGCATGTACACAAATCGCTTCAAAGGCAGGTAAATGCTATTAATGAACTGGCAAATAAAGGGATGTATTTTTTCGATTATGGAAATGCATTTTTATTAGAGGCGAGCAGGGCAGAAGCAGATATTATGAAGGATGATGGTAAATTTAAATATCCTTCATATGTGCAGGATATTATGGGGCCTATGTGTTTCGATTACGGATTTGGGCCTTTCCGTTGGGTTTGTTCATCATGTAAACCCGAAGATTTGGATACTACTGATAAGATTGCCATTGATGTTTTGGAAGAGATAGCTGCTACAGCACCACCGGAAATTACCCAACAAATGAAAGATAATATTCGTTGGATAAAAGGTGCTAAAGAAAATAAACTTGTTGTTGGTTCACAAGCGCGAATTTTATATGCCGATGCCGAAGGGCGTATAAAAATTGCTGATGCTTTTAACAGGGCCATTAAAGAAGGTAAAATTTCTGCACCTGTGATTCTTGGACGTGATCATCATGATGTGTCAGGGACTGATTCTCCATACCGGGAAACATCTAATATTTATGATGGCTCGCAATTTACTGCCGATATGGCCATTCAAAATGTAATTGGTGATTCGTTTCGCGGAGCTACATGGGTTTCAATCCACAATGGCGGAGGCGTTGGCTGGGGCGAAGTTATTAATGGCGGATTTGGAATGGTACTTGATGGAAGCGAAGACGCTTCAAGAAGATTAAAGATGATGCTGCATTGGGATGTGAATAATGGCATTGCACGCAGAAGCTGGGCCAGAAATGATGAAGCGATTTTTGCAATAAAACGCGAAATGGAACGTACACCTGAGCTTAAAGTTACCATTCCTAATATTGCCGACGACCAATTACTGGATAATCTTTTTTAAAAACAGATCATAAAATAATCGCAGCATGACTTGATGTCGTGCTGCGAGTTTAACTCTGATACTGCTAAGTATTGCCAATAATTCTCATCAAAAGGCTTAATTAATTTATTTTTTCTTCTCCTTTTTCGAAAATAATCTTAATAACCAGTTTCGTTTAATCACACCTGCAGCATCTTCAATTTCGCTGGCACTTTTATTTATATTAATAACTGTAAGTTCTACGCTATCGGCAAAAGCAGTATCGAATAATAATTTTGATATTAGCCCCTGGCCATCATTTATTTGTACAGTAAGTTTTTCCAGATTGTCACCTATTCTTTTCGTTCTTTCGGTGGTGTAAGCCAGATTCTCTCCTGATTTACTTAATGAACTAGTAAAGGTTGTGTCGGTAAAAATTTCTCCGAATAAGCCTTGTCCCCTTTTTACCTGGTTGGTTATGGCAACTAAATTATCGGTTGATGTTCTTAAATTTGTACCCGCTAATTCAATTTCTTGTGCCAAAGATGTATCTGAAAGAAGCATCCCAATAGTACCTTGTTCCTGGTTAATTTTATCGGTAATGGAAGCAAAATTCTCTGTTAGAGCAGACGTATTATTGGCAATCGCACTGAGGTTTTTGGAAAAATCTTCATCGCCAAAAAATTTGCCAAATATACCTTCACCACGGTTAATTTTATCGGTAATTTCAGCTAAATTTTCTGTTATTTGGGTTGTGTTCTTACTCGAAGTGTTTATTTGCTTTAAGATATTATCTATATTTACAACTTCCAAAGTTTCAATAAAATCCCTGTTTTCTACAATCTCGAAATCTGTACTTCCACTGTAAATATTTACAATTTTATTTCCCATCAGTCCTTCCGACCCGATTTCCATTTTAGAATCTCTACGTATAAATTGGCGAACATCATTACTAATCGATAAATCAACTCTAACCAATGAATCATTAATTATTTCTACTTTTGATACTGTTCCGATATTAATACCCGAAAAACGCACATCGTTCCCGACTTTTAAGCCACTTATATCACTAAAAACACCACTTATGGTAAAATTTCGTCCAAATATGTTGCTTTGACTACCAATGTAATAAATAGCCATGGTGAATAGCAAGGCACCAATGCCCACAAACAATCCAAGCTTAATGTTATTTTTTCTCGTATTTCGCATATCTTGATATTTTAAACGGTTACAAAAAATGACCTGACAAACGGGTCTTTCGAATTTCTTAAATCGTCAAAATTACCTTCGGCGCAAAACACGCCGTCTTGTAAAATTAGTATACGGTTTGATGTTAGTTTTGCACACTCAAGGTCGTGAGTAATAATGATTGATGATGCATTATATTTTTTTTGAATTTTCATGATTAGTTTAATAATTTCTCTTGATGTAATTGGATCAAGCCCTGTAGTTGGTTCATCATAAAGTATTATTTCGGGTTTTAGGATCAGTGTTCTTGCCAGCCCTATTCTTTTTTTCATCCCTCCGGATAGCTCTGACGGCATTTTATTAATAGCATCGGTTAGCCCAACGCTTTCTAATGCTTCATAAATTAACCCGTCTATTTCTTCTTTATCTTTAAATGTTTTGTTTCTTCGTAACGGAAACTCCAGGTTTTCTTTTACAGTCATTGAATCATACAAAGCATTGCCCTGGAAAATAAATCCTACACGTGTTCGCAGTTCATTAATTTCTTTATAATTCATTTCCGAAACATCTTTCCCAAAAACTTTTACGGATCCATTATCGGGGTAAATAAGCCCGACAATACATTTGATTAATACAGACTTACCAATACCTGATTTACCAAGGATAACTACATTTTCGCTTTTTTTAATTTGCAAATTAATATCCTTTAAAATCTCCTTCCCGTCGAAAGATTTTTGTAAATGTTCAATTTCTATTAGGTTGTCGTAACTATTTAATATGTATTGATTTTTTTTCATTTCTACATTGAAAAAATATGTATTATTTCTGATAATTGAACAGCAATTAAATCGATAATAAATATTACTAATGATGATACCACAACCGCTGAGTTTGCAGCACGTCCAACTCCCTGGGTTCCATTTTCAGAATAATATCCTTTATAGCATCCGATAATGCCAATAGCAAATCCGAAAAAGAATGTTTTTATTGTAGCCGGTATAATATCGAAATAATGTAATGTTTCAAAAGCCTGGCTTATAAATAAAGGAAGTGAGATATAGCCATGTAGATTTAATGCAACATACGAACCGTAAAATGAGATTGTATCTGAATAAAAAACCAATATAGGAATGGTAAATGTAGTTGCAAGGACTCTGGTTACAACCAGATATTTAATAGGATTTGTGCCCGACACTTCCATGGCATCAATTTGTTCTGTAACTCTCATAGATCCGAGCTCGGCCCCGATCCCAGATCCAATTTTTCCGGCACATATTAAGGCTGTTATTACCGGGCCAATTTCGCGAACAATAGAAACAGATATCATACCCGGCAACCATGATTCGGCACCAAAATCTACCAGTACCGGACGCGACTGCAAGGTTAAAACCAACCCCATAATAAAAGCTGTTATGCTTATAAGTGGTAAAGTGCTTAACCCCATTTGATAGGATTGCCTGATAAGTTCTTTTGTTTCAAAAGGATATCGGAAAAATTCTCTGAAAAAACTGCCCGTAAATCGGCTTAGACGTCCAAGTTCAGTAAAAAAATGCTGTAATCCGGTCGGTTCTTCAACAAACTCATCTGATTGAATATCCTTTTTTGTAGGAGTTAAACGATTTAAAATATTTGTAAAATATTTCTTCATTATTTTTCCTGGCTAATAAATATTTTTTTTAGAAAAAGAAAGTTACGAATAATTGTAAAAAAACGATAGTTAAATTACTGTAAATTTTTTATCCAAAAAATATTTATTATTGAAACATAAGGGAGTAGGGGCGTTCTAAATCTTTCGTAAGTTCCTGGATACCAATATTTCTGCTTTTGCGAAAGAATTCTTTTTGGTCAAAAAATATGATGATTGTTGGTACGGTAAAAATTGAATTTTGTGCTGCAATTTCGGGGTATAATTCTGTATCGCAATAAAACATTTTAATTTCTGGAAAATGATCAGAAAGTAATTGATGAATTTTAGGCTTTAGTACTTTACAAACATTACATTTTTGATGTGAAAAGTAAATTAAACATCCTCTGTTCTTTTGAGCTGTATTAAACTCTTCGAAATTGGTAATATCCTGAATCATTAGTAATTATTTGTGTTTAGCATTATTAATGTGCATGCCACAGAAACTTCGATATTGTTTTGCATGGCAAGCTGAATTAGTTCCTGATTTTCAGAGCCCGGGTTAAAAATGATTCTTTTTGGATTGAGGTTAATAATATAATCGTAATACTCTTTTTGATTTTCAGGATTTAAATAAACTGTAACAGTATGGATATCTTTTAGTTTAGGTTTTCCAATAATAATTTTTTGCCACATAATATCACCTTCGCGAATACCAATGGGTACAACTTCATGGCCATGCCTTATTAGGCTTTTAACTGCTTTATGCGAAAATCTTATGGGGTTTGGGCTGGCACCTAAAACAAGTGTCTTTTTCATTACTAATCTGATTTAAACCTGATATTTTATTTATGAATTAAATTTTTTACATTAATTATATAGGGGAAAGATAATAAAAATTAGCTAAGAATAAAAGTGCGAATCAGGATTTTAGTTATTAACGTTTTTTAGTATTCATGCAGCCGGAATAGTATTTATTTAATACTTAGGATTTTTATTGTATTGTAGTTTTATTACGTTTTTTCAATTAAAACAACAGCATGGGCAGCAACTCCTTCTTCTTTACCAATAAAACCTAATTTTTCTGTTGTTGTAGCCTTTATCGAAATGTTATTTGGTTTGGTATTCATTACACTTGCTAAGGTATTAATCATTTCAGGAATGTAGTCATTAATTTTAGGTTTTTGCAAGCAAATTGTGGAGTCCAGGTTTCCCAGTGAATATCCATGGTTTGAAATAATATGGATGGTTTTTTGCAGCAATATTTTACTATCAATATTTTTGAATTGATGATCAGTATCCGGAAAATGATATCCGATATCGCGTAAAGCGGCAGCTCCTAAAAGCGCATCGCAAATGGCATGAATTAAGACATCTCCATCGGAGTGTGCAACACATCCTTTGTGATGTGGAATCTTGATGCCTCCGAGAATTAAATCCCGGCCTTCTTCAAGGCGATGTACATCATATCCGTATCCTATTCGTAAGTTCATTTATTAGCTGTTCCTTTGTTGGTCTCTAAATGCCTGAAAATCCAGTCCCAATGTAAATCTAACCGTATTTGCCAAAGGGTTGTTTTGTTTTAAAGGTACAAGGTACGAAAAATCTATGGTAAAAACATTGAGTCTTAATCCGGCGCCTACAGTAAAATATTTACGATTCCCTTTGGCCTGGTGCTCGTGAAAATATCCGGCACGCACAGCAAACTGGTTAGCGTACCAATATTCGGCTCCGATATTATATTTTATTTCGTGTAATTCTTCTTCCCATCCACCCGGGGCATCATAAAACGACTGAATCATTCCTTCGGCAACGGAAACATCTGTAACATAACCAAACAGTGTGGTGTCATTTATGGTTTTAGGCGGTGTTGGAACAAGAAATTTGTTTAAGTCAAGTGCAATGGTTAAAGAATTATAATCATCAATATCGTACTGTAAGGCTGTACCAATTTTAAGGTTTGTGGGTAAAAAGTCTTTTTCAATTTCGGTATACGAAATTTTGTTACCAATATTTGAGATATTAATTCCAAATGACCAAACAGCACTGTTTTCGTTTATTGTTAAATTGTCGTTCACATAATACATCGAAATGTCAGCAGCTACAGCGTTAGCCGCTTTTGTTTCCAGATCGCCAACAAGCGCCCCTCCGGTAATATCCGAGCGAATATACCTAAATGCAATACCTCCGGATATTCTATCAGAAAAGCTTCTTGCATAGGCAACATCAAGAGATAATTCGTATGGAGAGTGTTGCCCGTTGTATTCTCCGGCTTCGTTAGTAAATTGTATATCACCCAAATCGAAATAAAGGAGTGTGGCTGCAACTGTTTGTACGTTATCTATTTTTTTGTAAAACGAAACATATCCTAAATTGATATCATTCACCAAATTTCTAAGCCATGGAGTGTATGATGCAGCAATCCCCATGTCACTTTCAATAAATGCATATTTAGCAGGATTCCAGTGCATTGAATTATAATCCGGCGATGTTGCGGCTCCAACATCTCCCATTGCACCTGCGCGGGAATCCGGGGCTATGGTTAAATATGAAGCTGAATATTCC
>JAWLEM010000116.1:5776-6929 GCA_041686115.1 Bacteroidales bacterium | reverse complement strand
AGAAGTATACGAGCGCATTAAGAAGGAATTTCCCGAATCAGCAGAAGGCAGGCAAATAGATAAATACATAGCCAGGGTTGAAGCATTAATTAAAGGCTAGTTTATTTACTAAAATATTATTTCTAAGAATCCTGAGCAATCAGGATTTTTTTGTTCTATTTTATACCTATTTTTGAATTTATAATTAATAAGATAAAAACTATGGCAACAAATCTTAAAAATCTATCCGATTACGATATTAAAGCAATACCGTCGGCAAAAAACATGAAATTCGGAATCGTAACATCTGAATGGAATAGCGAAATTACCAATTCCCTTTTAAATGGAGCATATGAAACCCTGCTAAAACACGGGGCTAAAGAAAAAAATATTTTAAAGAAATATGTTCCGGGCAGTGTTGAATTAACTCTGGGTGCACAGTTTATGGCAGAATATGCCGATTTAGATGCTATCATCTGCTTAGGTTGTGTAATACAAGGAGAAACAAAACATTTTGATTTTGTTTGTCAAAGTGTTACCCATGGAATTACAGAACTGAATTTAAATTACAATATACCCTTTATTTTCGGGGTGTTAACAACCAATACATTGCAGCAAGCCAAAGACAGGTCGGGTGGGAAACATGGTAATAAAGGTGATGAAGCAGCAGTTACAGCCATTAAAATGGCTCATCTGCAACTCGAGATGGAGAAACTTGAAGAGTAACATCCGAAGCATTAATAATCTCATTATCAAAAACATCAGCAAACATAGTATTTTCAGAAGGTTTTTTTTATTAAAAATATCAATATAAAAGTTTGATATTACATGAATTTTAATACTTTTGCATTCGCAATTTGAAACAAACGTTCTTTTAGAAATAAGCCGATGTAGCTCAGTTGGTCAGAGCAGCTGATTTGTAATCAGCAGGTCGGAGGTTCGAATCCCTCCATCGGCTCGTTTTTATAAAAATATGGGGAGATACCAAAGTGGCCAACTGGGGCAGACTGTAAATCTGCTGGCGTACGCCTTCGTAGGTTCGAATCCTGCTCTCCCCACTCCTATTGCGGGAGTAGCTCAGTTGGTAGAGCATTAGCCTTCCAAGCTAAGGGTCGCGGATTCGAGTTCCGTCTCCCGCTCATTAATTAAAGATTGCCCTTAAAAGCAATCTTTT
>JAWLEM010000116.1:0-5676 GCA_041686115.1 Bacteroidales bacterium | reverse complement strand
ATACTTCGTTTACATATTATTCTCAGAGTCGATTCAAAAATTCTATATTGGGCAAACCAATGACATTGATCAAAGATTAAAAAGACATAATACAGGTAGTGAAAATTTTACCAAAAAAGGTGTTCCATGGCATTTGGTTTGGATTACATCTAAAGAATCCCGATCTGAAGCAATCATTCTTGAAAGAAAATTAAAGAATTTAAAGCAAGTAAGATTGATAAAATTCATGCAAAAATATGCCAGTGAAATACAAAATATTCAAATGATGATAAACCGTCAAAACGGTTTCGTCATCATTCGTCTCCCGCTCATTAAAAAAAAGCCGGACAATAAATATCCGGCGTTCAATTTATATCACTTAAATTTAATTCTTCTTAGGTGGTTTATACCCTTTTTGCTTAGCAGCTTCTTCCAGCCGCTGTTGCCATTTCGACTTTTTTACCGGTTTTTTCTTGTTCGCATGCAGTTTCTTTAACAACGCTTCATCATCTACAAAATTCCTGATTAACAACGTTTGTCCCAGCGTAATTACATTCGATAAGAAATAGTAATAACTTAACCCGGAAGCATATCCGTTAAAGAAAAATAAAAGCATTACCGGCATCATGTAGTTCATCATAAATTTCATACCTGGCATTTGCTGATTGGCATCGCTCATCTGCCCGCTGTTTATTTTCGTAGAAAAGAATAGCGCCAGCGCCATTAAAAGAGTAAATAAACTCACATGTTCTCCATAAAACGGAATTTCGAATGGTAAATCTAAAATAGAATCGTATGATGATAAATCATCGGCCCATAAGAAACTCTTTTGCCTCAACTCAATGGACGCAGGGAAAAACCTGAATAAAGCAATTAAAATTGGGAACTGTATTAACATAGGAATACAACCGCCCATTGGGTTAACGCCTGCCTTTTTATAGAGCGCCATGGTAGCTTGTTGCTTTTTCATGGCATCTTCCTTTTTAGGAAATTTTTTGCCTATTAAATCGATTTCAGGTTTAAGAACCCGCATTTTTGCGGTAGAAGTATACGATTTATAAGTTAATGGAAACAATACGACCTTTATTAAAATCGTAAGAATCAGTATTATTAAACCATAGCTTGCTATATAATTATCTAAAAAGTTAAAAACCGGGATAACTACAAATCTGTTTATCCATCCGAAAATACCCCAGCCAAGCGGAATAATGCGCTCAAATTCCAAATCATGCTTTTTTAAAGTAGTGTAGTGATTGGGGCCAAAATAAAATTGTAAAGGTACTGTAGACTCTTTTTCATAATCAAATGGGATTCCTATGGTTGATTTAAAATGTTTTAAATATTTCGATGAGTTTGGTAAATCACTAAATTCAATAATTGCATTGGAAAAAAAGTTTTCGGCTACTAATATGGAAGAGAAAAACTGCTGCTGGAACGATATCCATTTTACCCTTGTATTGAGTTCTTCGCTATTGGAATCTTTACTTCGTGATGTCAACGTATTTACATCATCCTGGTAATATTTGTAACCAATGGTAGTGTACATATTTTCATTATCAGCGCCCTTCTCCTGCTGTGGAGAGTACATGGACCATTTTAAATCGATAACACTAAGATTGCTTGCAATAACTTCATTTATTCCAACAAAATGAATATCAAAGTCTAACTTATAACTTTCAGGATGAATGGTATAAATGAACTCAATATATTTATCTTCTCCGGCATACAATCGATACTTAATAGATTCCGAATCATTTTCAACTAAATAATAGTCTTTATCGTTTTCTAAATCAAAAAATAAATCGTTGGTAATAATACTTCTGTTTTGCGAAAAGAAATTTAATCCAAAAATGGTTGAGTCTCCATCGAACAAAATCAGCGGCTCTTGAGTGTATGTGGTAAACTCCTTAAGTTCAACCGAATATATTCGCCCACCTTGATTACTGAATTTAATTTTCATCAAATCATTTTCAATAACGGCAAAATCTTGTGTTCCTTCGGCTGCACTAGCGAAACTGCCAAAATCCCCTTCTTGTCGTTTTTTGCGAATTACATCTGGTTCTGCAGTTTCTGTTTCTGCCTCACTAGTTTGTTGTATTGCCTTTTCCGCTTTATTTTGTTTATCAATATTTTGCTCCCTAACCAATTCCAAAGAGTCTCTTCGCCGTTTAGCCTGGTCTACTTCTTCTCTTGATGGTTGGTTTAATACACTGTATAAAATTAAAACAGCAGCAATTAAAACTATTCCTATAATCGAATTTTTGTCCATTTTATCTTTTTCTGTTTCTTTCGTTACTATAATTATTAATTCTATAATTTATTTTTCAGTACAAATCTCCCTCACAAAATCAACAAATAAAGGATGCGGATCGATAACCGTACTTTTATATTCCGGATGAAACTGAACACCAACAAACCATCTGTGTTCAGGTAATTCAACAATTTCTATCAGTCCTGTATCAGGGTTATGTCCAACAGCCTTCATTCCTGCATTTTCGAAATCATCAAGGTATTTATCATTAAATTCATAGCGATGTCTGTGCCGTTCCTGAATATTACTTTTTCCGTAAATGTTATATACTTTTGAGTTTTTCTTTATTTCGCAGGGATAAGCTCCTAATCTCATGGTACCACCTTTTTCTGTAACACCCTTCTGTTCTTCCATTAAATCAATTACCGGATGTGTTGTTGTCCGGCTCATTTCTGTTGAGTCGGCATCGGAAAAACCAAGCACATTTCTGGCAAATTCAATCACAGCACATTGCATTCCCAAACATATTCCTAAAAATGGAATGTTATTTTTACGTACATAATTTACAGCGCTAATTTTTCCTTCAATACCGCGTTGTCCAAAACCGGGTGCAACCAAAACACCATCGATGCCCTTCAGTTTTTCTTCAACATTATGGTCATTAATCTTTTCTGAGTGAATACACTTAATATTAACCTTACATTCATTAACAGCACCGGCATGAATAAGTGATTCCATAATTGATTTATACGAATCCTGTAATTCAATGTATTTCCCTATTAATCCAATAGAAACTTCCTTTTTAGGTTTTTTTAATTTGTTAACAAACTCAGTCCATTTTTCCAATTTGGGTTCTTCATTTTCCGGAAGATTGAGTTTTTTAAGTACCGTAATATCCAGCTTCTCGTCTTTCATTAATAACGGAACCTCGTAAATAGTAGAAACATCGAGCGATTGTATTACCGATTGGATATCGACATTACAAAACAGTGCGACTTTCTTTTTAATATCAAGATTTAATGGATGTTCTGTTCGTAATACCAGAATATCGGGCTGAATACCATTTTCTAACATCAGTTTAACCGAATGCTGAGTAGGTTTGGTTTTTAATTCGCCTGCTGCTGATAAATAAGGCACAAGCGTTAAATGTATAAACAAACTGTTTTGTGGGCCTAAATCCCATTTTAGCTGTCGAACTGCCTCTATGTAGGGTAAAGATTCGATATCACCAACGGTACCTCCTATTTCGGTAATTACAACATCATAATTATATTTTTTACCAAGCAACTTTATGTTTCTTTTAATCTCGTCGGTAATATGCGGAATAACCTGAACTGTTTTTCCGAGATAATCGCCCTTTCGTTCTTTATTAATTACTGTTTGATATATTCGCCCTGTTGTAACATTATTCGCCTGAGTGGTATGCAGGTTAATAAACCGCTCATAATGCCCCAAATCCAGGTCTGTTTCTGCTCCGTCTTCAGTCACATAACATTCGCCATGTTCATATGGATTTAATGTTCCGGGGTCGACATTAATATAAGGGTCGAGCTTCTGAATGGTAACGGAATAGCCTCTGGCTTGCAATAATTTCGCCAGCGAAGCTGAAATAATTCCCTTACCTAAGGAAGAAGTAACTCCTCCTGTTACAAATATGTATTTTGTTGTTGACAAAACTTTTTATTATTAATAGGTTAAAATATAATCGATTAAGAATCTGTACGATCAATCATACGTATCTTTTCTTCGAGAATCTGAATTTCTTCTTTTGCCTGATCAATTTTTTCTTTATAATCTTTGATCATTTCTTTAGCTTCGTCGGTATCTGCATTAAAAAAACCAATATTATTTTCCCAAAGAATAATATTACTTTCAAGCTTTTTAACTTTATTGAAAAATTTATCCCTTTCATGCCTCATCTTATTTGATGATTTTGGCTTATTTTGGATATTATTCAGGCGTGTCTTGAATTTTAATAGTTTCTTTTCAGAATCGTCGATTTTTAATTTATCGAACTGATTATTAATAGCTTCGCGGAAATCATTCTGTATTTTATCTTTCACTTTAAATGGCACAAAACCAATCTCCGACCATTCTTCCTGAAATTTCTTCAGAGCTTCGTAATTTTCATCAACATTATCTGAGAATTTATAATTGGCAACTCTTTCAATCAGGTCTTGTTTAAGTTTTAGGTTCTTCTCAAATTCTTCTTCAATATTGGCATAATAATCAGATTTCCGGTTAAAAAAATGATCACAGGCTGCTCTGAATCTTTTCCAAACTTTATCAGATTGTTTTCTTGGTACAGGCCCTGATTCTTTCCATTCTTTTTGTAAATGAATTAATGCCCCGGTTGTTTTTTTCCAGTCAGTACTATCTTTTAAAGCTTCTGCTTTTTCGCATAATTCAATTTTCTTATCAAGGTTTGCATCCTGCAACTCTTTATTAGCTGCATAGAACTCTCTTTTTTTACTAAAAAATTTATCACAGGCATTTCTAAACCGAGCATAAATTTTATTATTATCTTTTTTAGGGGCGAAACCAATAGTACGCCAAACTTTCTGCAAATCAATTATTGCCTTTGTTTGATCTGTCCACTCTTTATGTGTTTTTAATTCCTGATTGGCAATTTCTTCAGCTTGTTGGCACAATTTTTCTTTTTTGGCAAGATTTTCTTTTTGCTCTTCCTTTAAATTTTTAAAATAATCCTGATGCTTTTTATTGATTATCCGGGTAGCTTCTTTAAACCTTTCCCAAATGGTGTCTTTATCCTCATTAGGAACAGGCCCAATCTCCCGCCATTGATTATGAAGTTTTTGCAATGCCTTAAATGCACTAACAACAGAAGACTCACCTGTTAGCTTTTCTGCCTTTTCGCATAACCCAATTTTTAATTCCAGGTTCTTTTTTAAATCAAGGTCTCTAAGCTCTTTATTAATTTTTATATAATCGTAAAACTTTTCAACATGATGATGATAAGTATTCCAGAGATCCCTTAGTTTTTGTTGCGGAACAGGGCCAATTTCTTTCCACCGTTTTTGAAGTTCTCTAAACTCTTTAAACGTTTCTCCTATTGATTCTTTTTTATTAACCAGGTCTTTAAGTTCTTCGATAACCTGGTATTTTGTTTCAAGGTTGGTATCTTTATCTTTTTCTAATTCCCGGTTATATTCTGCTTTTAATCTTCGATATTGTTTAAATAATTCTTTTAATTCAACTTCCAAAGGATCTTCTGGTGGTACAAAATCTTCAAGATTTCCTCCTTCTTTCAGAAATTCTTTGCGTTTTTTCTCATTTACTGCTTTCTGCTTTTTATAAAAGCTGGCTTTTATGGCTTCAACTTCTTTTCTAATCTGATTAATAGAATCTTTGTCGATAATTTTTTTCAGTTCTTCAACCAGTTTTTCCCTGCTCAACTTGGTATAATCGATCTCTTCTTTTTCATC
>JAWLEM010000115.1:0-6955 GCA_041686115.1 Bacteroidales bacterium | reverse complement strand
CATTACGATGGATTATTGAAATCTGGAAGAATTAAAGGTAGAGCCGGTGGCGGATCTGCTATTTAATTAAAACTTAAGTTCTTTGATGTTAGTTTATAAGAGTCAGGAGGAGATTGAATTAATAAGGCGAAACAATTTACTTGTTTCCAAAACTCTTGCCGAAGTTGGAAAATTAATTAAACCGGGAGCTACAACCCTTGAGCTCGATAAAAGAGCCGAAGAGTTTATCCGCGATCATGGTGCAGTGCCAGGTTTTCTCGGATATGGTGGATTCCCAAATACATTATGTACTTCGGTTAACGATCAAGTGGTACACGGAATACCTTCTGATTATGTTTTAAAAGAAGGCGATATTGTTTCGGTCGACTGTGGAACATATATGGACGGCTACTACGGTGATACAGCTTATACTTTTCCGGTTGGAGAAGTTAGTGATAAAGTTATGCAATTATTGCGGACAACTAAAGAATCACTCTTTCATGGAATTGAACAAGCTGTTGAGGGCAATAGAGTTGGAGATATCGGATACGCAGTTCAGTTGCATGCCGAAAATGCCGGATATTCTGTAGTACGCGAAATGGTTGGACATGGATTAGGAAAGGCCATGCACGAAGCACCTGAGGTTCCAAATTATGGCAAGCGAGGCAGAGGCGTTAAACTCGGAAAGGGTTTAGTTTTGTGTATCGAACCCATGATTAATATGGGTACCAAATACATTAAACAAGATCCTGATGGTTGGACAATTAGAACATTAGATGGAAAACCTTCTGCACATTATGAACTGGCAGTAGTTGTTGATAAAGGAAAAGCCGAAATATTATCAACATTCGATTACATTGAAGAAACATTAAAAATGAGAATATAGTTTATGGCAAAACAACCATCAATTGAACAGGACGGAACTATTATAGAAGCATTATCAAATGCAATGTTTAGAGTTGAACTTGAAAACGGGCATGTGATTACAGCTCATATTTCAGGTAAAATGCGAATGCATTATATTAAAATATTACCAGGAGATAAAGTTAAAGTTGAAATGTCTCCGTATGATCTCACGAAGGGAAGAATAACTTATAGATATAAATAAAAAGATAATAAAAATGAAAGTCAGAGCATCTGTAAAAAAACGCAGTAGCGAATGTAAAATCGTTAGACGAAAAGGCAGGCTATACGTTATTAACAAAAAAAATCCTAAGTTTAAACAACGACAGGGATAAATTATTAAATTTGTACTTTAATTAATTAAGATTTATGGCAAGAATTGTAGGAGTAGATTTACCAAAGAATAAACGAGGTGTAATAGGTTTAACCTATATCTACGGAATAGGTCGGAGTACTGCAGAATCGATATTAGACCAAGCAGGGATCGATCATAACATTAAAGTAAGTGACTGGGACGATGACCATATTGCAAAGGTCAGAGAAATAGTAAATGAAAACTTTAAAGTTGAAGGAGCATTGCGCTCCGAAGTCCAAATGAACATTAAGCGATTAATGGACATTGGATGCTACAGAGGTATCAGGCATCGTATTGGTCTTCCGTTAAGAGGACAAAGTACAAAAAATAATGCGAGAACCAGAAAAGGAAAAAGAAAAACAATTGCTAATAAAAAGAAAGCAACTAAATAATAGTTAAGGAAATGGCAAAAAAGACTGGAACATCTAAGAAAAAGGTTGTAAAGGTTGAAGCTACCGGACAAGCGCATATACATGCTTCTTTTAATAACATTATTATTTCATTAACAAATAGTAATGGACAGGTTATTTCCTGGTCATCATCAGGAAAGAATGGATTTAGAGGCTCAAAGAAAAATACTCCGTATGCTGCGCAAGTGGCTGCAGAAGACTGTGCAAAAGTAGCTTACGATCTTGGGTTGAGAAAAGTTAAAGTATTTGTAAAAGGACCAGGTGCCGGACGAGAATCGGCTATCCGGACAATACATAATGCTGGTATTGAAGTTACCGAAATAGTTGACGTAACACCACTACCACATAATGGTTGCCGTCCGCCTTCAAGAAGACGAGTATAATTGGTGTAAAAAATTAGAGGTAGAATAAAAGATTAATATTAAGATTCATGGCTAGATATATCGGACCAAAATCAAAAATAGCGAGGAAGTTAGGCGAACCAATTTTTGGGCCTGACAAATTTTTTGAAAAAAAGAATTATCCTCCAGGAGAACAAGGAGCAAATAAACGAAGAAAAAAACTTTCCGAGTACGGTGTACAGTTAATGGAAAAACAAAAAGCCAAATACACATACGGTGTACTCGAAAAGCAATTCTATAATTTATTTGAACAAGCATCACGCAGAAAAGGTATTACTGGTGAAAACTTGTTACAATTATTAGAGTCGCGACTCGATAATGTTGTATATCGTTTAGGTGTTGCTCCAACAAGATCAGCAGCACGGCAGTTTGTTTCTCATAAACACATTACTGTTAACGGACATATTGTTAACGTTCCTTCTTATCATGTAAAAGCAAATGATATTATTGGTGTTAGAGAAAAATCAAAATCTCTTGAAGCAATTAATAATAGCTTAGCAACAGCCAGACACAACAAATATTCATGGTTAGAATGGGATTCTGATCAAATGGCTGGTAAATTTTTAAATGTACCCGAAAGATCGGATATTCCTGAAAATATTAAGGAACAATTAATTGTAGAATTATATTCTAAATAAAAATAATCACTCATTATTTATGGCAATTTTAGCATTTCAAAAGCCCGATAAGGTAATAATGGTCGAAGCAAACGAAACCTATGGTAAGTTTGAGTTTCGCCCCTTAGAACCAGGATACGGAATTACTGTCGGCAATTCTTTACGGAGGATATTATTATCATCATTAGAAGGATATGCCATTACATCAATAAAAATTGAAGGTGTAGAACACGAGTTTTCTACAATGGCTGGCGTAGTTCAGGATGTATCTGAAATCATACTGAACCTGAAACAAGTACGGTTTAAACGTACTGTAGAAGAGGCTGAAGATGAAAAAATAACAGTAACGATTACCGGGCAAAATGAATTTAAAGCCGGTGATATAAATAATTTTTCTACTAATTTTAAAGTGTTAAATCCGGATCATGTAATTTGTGAGATGGAAACGGATGTTAAGTTTCAGATGGAACTTACTGTTAACAAAGGCAGAGGATATGTTCCTGCCGAAGAAAACAAATCCGTTGATGCTGAATATGGCGTGATAGCTATCGATGCAATTTATACACCAATTCGTAATGTCAAATATTCAATCGAAAATTATCGTGTTGAACAAAAAACTGACTACGAAAAATTGGTTTTCGAAATTGAATCTGATGGGTCAATTCATCCAAAAGAAGCATTAAAAGAAGCTGCCAAAATACTTATTTATCATTTTATGTTATTCTCAGACGAAAAGATTACACTCGATTCGGATGAAAAATATGCTAACGAAGAATTTGATGAAGAAGTGTTACATATGCGTCAACTTCTTAAAACCAGACTGGTTGACCTGGATCTTTCAGTACGAGCACTGAATTGTTTAAAAGCAGCTGAAGTTGATACACTTGGTGATTTAGTAAGATATAATAAGAACGATTTATTGAAGTTTAGAAACTTTGGTAAAAAATCATTGACCGAATTAGAAGATTTACTTAGCCAAATGAATCTTACATTTGGAATGGATATTTCTAAGTATAAATTAGACAAGGAGTAAAAGGATGAGACATAGAAAATCATTTAACCACTTAAGCAGAAAAACTGCACACAGAAGCGCAATGTTGGCTAACATGGCTGCATCATTAATTGTACATAAAAAAATATCTACTACCACTGCAAAAGCAAAAGCTTTAAGAATGTATATTGAACCATTAATTACCAAAGCAAAAGATGATTCAACACATTCAAGAAGGGTAGTGTTTAGTTATTTACAAGATAAAGATGCTGTAACAGAACTTTTTAGAGAAGTTGGGGCTAAAGTAATGGACAGGCCAGGTGGTTATACAAGAATTTTAAGAACAGGTAACCGATTGGGCGATAATGCCGATATGTGTATAATAGAGCTGGTTGATTATAACGAGAATCTTTTAGCAGCTACAGCCGAGAAAAAAGAGAAATCTACTACACGACGTAGCAGAAGAGGTGGTAAAAAATCAACAACTGCGCAAACCACTCAAAAAGTAGAAGCGAAAGCTGAAACAGAAAGTGATGTTGAAGCAAAAGATGATGTTGCAGAAGAGGTAAAATCAGAAACTGCTGCACCGGAAGCCGAAGCTAAAGAGAAAGATTCTACTCCAAAGGCAGAGAAAGAAGAAAAAGTTGAAGCTAAGGAAGAAAAAGCAGAAACTAAAAAAGCAGAAACTAAAAAAGCTGAACCTAAGAAAGAAGAGCCTAAAAAAGAGGAAAAAAAGGTAGAAGCAAAGAAAGAAGAGAAAAAAGAGCCTAAGGAAGAGAAGAAAGAAGAAAAGAAAGACGATAAAAAAGAAGAATAGACCTATAACAAAATATTTTATCTTAAAAAAAGGGCGAATTTTTCGCCCTTTTTTCGTTTTCTATTATTATACGTATAAAATTTAAACTACCGGGTTCTGAAATATCTTCAGAATTCACTAAATTTGATGATTGCAAAATAACTTAGGAATCATTCATTAAAAAAATAAAATTATGGGACAAATTGCAGGAATAAATGCACGACAAATATTAGATTCTCGCGGTAATCCAACCGTTGAAGTAGAAGTAGTTACAACCGATGGGTTTGTTGGAAGAGCCGCTGTTCCTTCAGGAGCATCTACAGGAGTTCACGAAGCTGTTGAACTTCGCGATGGCGACAAATCAACCTATATGGGTAAAGGTGTACTAAAAGCTGTTGAAAATGTGAAAACAGTTATTAATGATGAGCTACAAGGCATGTTTGTTGACGATCAAACAGCGATTGATAATGCCTTAATTAAGCTTGATGGTACAGAAAATAAAAGCAACCTTGGAGCAAATGCAATGTTGGGTGTATCACTTGCCGCTGCGCGTGCGGCTGCTACTGAATATGGTTTGCCTTTATACCGTTATATTGGTGGTGTTAGTGCTAATACACTGCCTATTCCGCTTATGAATATTTTGAATGGCGGACAACATGCTGATAACAAGATAGATATACAGGAATTTATGATTATGCCCGTTGGAGCTGATACTTTTAAAGATGCATTAAAAATGGGTGTGGAGGTATTTCATAATCTGAAAGCTGTACTAAAAGCTAAAGGCCATTCTACCAATGTTGGCGACGAAGGTGGTTTTGCCCCTAACCTTGAATCTAACGAAGAAGCTATTGAAGTGGTTTTAGAAGCGATAGAAAAAGCTGGTTACAAACCGGGTGCTGATATTTTTATTGCTTTGGACCCTGCTGCTTCTGAATTTTACGATAAGAAAAGGAAAGTTTACCATTTTGAATCTACAAATCAGGATTTATCATCAACAGATATGGTAAATTACTGGAAAGCATGGGTAGAAAAGTATCCAATTCTTTCTATTGAAGACGGACTCGACGAAGATGACTGGACTGGATGGGCAGAATTAACTAAAGCCATAGGGCATAAAGTACAAATTGTAGGCGATGACCTTTTTGTTACAAACGTAAAAAGATTATCGCGTGGTATAGAAGAAAATGTAGCTAATTCAATCCTGATCAAGGTTAATCAAATTGGTACCTTAACCGAAACCATTAATGCAATCCGTATGGCTACAGAAAACTCATACACATCTGTTATAAGCCACCGGTCTGGCGAAACTGAAGATACTACTATTGCTGATTTGGCAGTAGCACTTAATACAGGCTTAATTAAAACAGGGTCTGCATCGCGGTCAGACAGAATTGCAAAATATAATCAGTTATTAAGAATTGAAGAAGCTCTTGGAAGTTCAGCCCGATATCCTGGTAAAGATTTCAAGTTTCTTAAATAATATTAAAGCCTAGTAATAGTAAAAGGTTGGCTCCTGGCAAATATCAGGATGTCAGCCTTTTTTTAAGCATAATTCTGAACACTAGAGTGCTTTTTTTTGTATATTTCATCTTTACTCTTGCTAAAATATTGAGATTATGCCATATCAATCACTTTATCATTTTATTGAAATATTAGAAAACCACGGTGAGCTTGTTAGAGTTCACGAAAGGGTTGACCCTGAGCTTGAAATAACAGAAATTACCGATCGCATTTCAAAACAGCCTGGTGGGGGAAAAGCATTACTTTTCGAAAATACAGGCACCAATTTTCCGGTTTTGATAAATGCCTTCGGATCAGAAAAAAGAATGGAGTTAGCACTTGGTGTTAATCATTTAGATGATATTGGAAAAGATTTGGAAGCATTATTTATTGATATATCAACACCCAAAAATAATTTGATAGATAAGCTCAAATTACTGCCTAAGCTTTCAAATATCTCTTCGTGGATGCCAAAGACGATTGGAGGGAAAGGCAAATGCCAGGAGATTGTTCATGATGATCCTGATTTGTCTGTTTTACCGGTATTAAAATGCTGGCCGCAGGATGGTGGCCCTTTTGTTACCTTGCCAATGGTTATTACTAAAGATCCGGTTACAGGAATTAGAAATGTTGGCATGTACAGAATGCAAATTTTTGATAAAAAACTTACCGGGATGCACTGGCATAAGCATAAAGTTGGAGCCAGGCATTTTAGTGAATATAAAAAATTGGGTAAAAAGATGCCTGTTGCAGTTGCTCTTGGAGGTGATCCGGCATATACTTATGCTGCAACTGCTCCTGTTCCTGATAATATCGATGAGTACTTGTTGTCGGGTTTTTTAAGAAAGAAAAAAGTTGAACTGGTGAAATGTATTACCCAGGATATTGAAGTCCCAAATGATGCTGATATTATTATTGAAGGTTATATCGATCCGGAAGAAGAATTCATATGGGAAGGCCCATTTGGTGATCATACCGGCTTTTATTCTTTGGCCGACTGGTA
>JAWLEM010000114.1:0-6957 GCA_041686115.1 Bacteroidales bacterium | reverse complement strand
ATTCAATAATCAACTAATTCATTTTATAACCCTTTTTTTTTATCCTATATTTGCAAAAATATTATTTGCAAAATAATTATGGCTGCACAAAAACCTTCAATTCCAAAAGGCACACGCGATTTCTCGCCTGTTGAAATGGTAAAACGTAATTTTATTTTCGATACCATTAAAACTGTTTTTAAGCAATATGGCTATTTACCCATCGAAACTCCTGCCATGGAAAATTTATCATCTCTATTGGGTAAATATGGCGATGAAGGCGATAAATTGTTATTTAAAATCCTAAACTCAGGCGATTTTTTAAAAAAGGTAAAGTCTGATTTGTCAAATCCCGAATTAAATAAACTGGCATTAGAGATCTGCGAAAAAGGTTTGCGTTACGATTTAACGGTGCCTTTTGCACGTTTTGTTGTACAACATTTAAATGAAATAACTTTTCCGTTTAAACGATACCAGATACAACCTGTTTGGCGTGCCGACCGGCCACAAAGGGGGCGGTATCGTGAATTTTACCAGTGCGATGTGGATGTTATTGGCAGTAATTCGCTCTTAAACGAAGTTGAACTAATACAAATTATCGATCAGATATTTCAAAAGCTGAATATAAGAACGGTTGTCAAATTCAATAATCGTAAAATCCTTTTAGGTATTGCAGAAATTATAGAAGCAGAAGATCATTTTACTGCATTTACTGTTGCCCTGGATAAGTTAGATAAAATTGGCAAAGAGGGCGTAAAAAATGAATTGATACAGGTTGGTTTTTCAGGGCATCAAATTGAAAAAATTTTTCAGATTGTTGATGTAATTGATAAAGATAACCTTGAAAAAATCAACTTCTTGAAATCGATGTTAAGTAATTCCGAGATAGGATTAAAAGGAATAGATGAAGTTGAAACCATTCTGGACTATTTTAAAACTTTACCAATAAATACACCCCTTGAATTAGATTTAACCTTAGCCCGTGGTTTAAATTATTATACCGGTGCAATTATAGAAGTAAAAGCAAAGGACGTTGAAATGGGCAGTATTTGTGGCGGTGGACGATATGATGACTTAACAGGAGTTTTTGGATTAAAAGATGTTTCGGGGGTGGGAGTATCATTTGGTGCCGACAGAATTTATGATGTGATGGAACAATTGGATATTTTTCCAAAAGAAATTATTTCATCTACAAAAGTAATGTTTGTAAATTTTGGTTTAAAAGAAGAAAAGTATTGTTTACCATTACTAAAAAAATTACGCGACAAAGGCATTAGCTCAGAAATTTTCCCCGATGCGGCAAAAATGAAAAAGCAAATGACTTATGCCAACAATAAAAACATTCCTTATGTTGTTTTAGTTGGCGAAAATGAGATGGATAAAGGTGTTTTATCTGTTAAAGATATGAATAGCGGAGAGCAATATGTAATTACATTCGATGAATTACTACAAAAATTTTCCTGATACAATGAATTACAGAACCAGGATATTGAATCAAATAAAACGCGATCGCCCTGTTTTGGTTGCAGGTGGCGATATTCGATTTCCATGATTGGGTTTTAATTCAATTAGCATTTAAAATATCTGTGTTCAATATTCAATTTTAAATATGTATTTAAAACGATTACTCAATGGAAAAAACGCATTATATATCAAACGATCAACTTACATTCGATCAAATTAGCCAAATAATAAGAGATGGTTATCAATTAGCTTTATCTGAAAAATCCATTAATCAAATCAAAAAATGCCGTAATTATTTAGACCAAAAAATGGATGTACATGACGAACCTATTTATGGTATAAATACGGGGTTTGGAGCATTGTATAACAAACGAATTTCGAAAGAAGACCTGGGAAACCTGCAAAAAAACCTGGTAATGTCGCATGCTTGTGGTACTGGTGATGAAATTTCGCCAGAAATTGTTAAGATTATGATTTTGTTAAAAATTCAGTCACTATCGTATGGGCATTCGGGTATTCAGTTACAAACGGTTGAACGGTTAATTGATTTTTTTAATCATGATATCTTACCAGTAATATACGAGTATGGTTCTCTTGGCGCTTCTGGCGATTTAGCTCCCCTGGCACATTTGTGTTTGCCTATGCTTGGATTGGGCGAGGTGAATTACCGTGGGCAAAGAATGAGTGGAGCAGAATTGTTAAAAAAGATGAATTGGGAACCCATTAATCTAAAATCGAAAGAAGGGCTTGCATTACTGAACGGAACCCAGTTTATGAGTGCCTTTGGCGTTTATTTAATTTTAAAAGTATGGAAGCTTTCGCAATTAGCCGATGTAATTAGTGCAGTTTCATTAGATGCTTTTGATGGCAGGATTGAGCCATTTCATGATTCGGTACATCAAATCAGGCATCATTTGGGCCAGATCAAAACAGCTCGCAGAATAAGATTTTTATTAGAAGGAAGTGAGTTAATCTCTCGCCCCAAAGTTCATGTTCAGGATCCTTATTCGTTCAGATGTATTCCACAGGTACATGGAGCATCCAAAGATTCTATTAATTATGTTTCAGGTGTTTTTAGTAACGAAATAAATGCTGTTACCGATAATCCAACAATTTTTCCTGATGAGGACCTGATTATTTCTGCCGGAAATTTTCATGGCCAGCCTTTAGCTTTGGCTTTGGATAATTTGTGTATTGCCATGGCCGAGTTGGGTAGTATATCTGAGCGCAGGACTTATCAATTACTTGCAGGGAAACGTGGATTGCCACCATTTTTAGTTGCAAATCCCGGATTAAACAGTGGTTTTATGATTCCGCAGTATACAGCCGCATCTATTGTTAGCCGCAACAAACAACTGTCTACTCCAGCATCAGTCGATACCATAGAATCATCGCAAGGGCAGGAAGACCATGTAAGTATGGGAGCTAATGCTGCTACTAAAGCTTACCAGGTTGCACAAAACTTAGAGCGCATTTTAGCCATCGAGTTATTTAATGCTGCACAAGCATTGGAGTTCCAACGGCCTGCAAAATCATCGCCATTTATCGAAAAATTTGTTGCCGGTTATCGTAAAAACGTAAAATTTATTGATCAGGATAAAACCATGTACGATGATATTGCCCGATCAATTGAATATTTGCAAGAAGTTGAACTGGGCCTGCCGGAAAAATAAAATAATAAATGCCCCGATTGAAAAACCGGGGCATTACCCTAAATGATTATGAGAAAAATATAAAAAAGCACTTATAAAAAGTGCAAAATCAACTATTCATCTTTGTCGCCACCACGAATTTTATTTAATAAGTAGGCTTTAAATTCATAATCAGCTAAATATATTTTCATTACCTTTTCGATAGGTAAAATTTCTTTGAACTTATTATGGTATTCATCCAGCAATTTGGCTAATTGCATTTCATAATTAATATATGTGTCAGCATATTTAATCATTTTATCCTGAGACATTTTGTCGCTATTCTTTGCAAAATAGGTCATGTTATCTTTCCGGTCGGCGATAATTTTATTTTTCTTTTCCCAATAGCTATTATAAATGGGCCAGAATTTTTCAGCTTCATCGGGTGTTAATCCGATTTTATCGGTAAAGAATGCAATTTTTTGTGATTTTATTAATTGCTCTTTACTTGTTTTTGTATCCTGAGCATTTAATTGTAATCCGGAAATCATAAATGTCAGGGTAAATATGAAAGTAAAAATTAATTTCATTTTTAATTGTTTTTTATAATTCATCGATTAAAGTTCCATAGTCAATATTTTCATCCATAAGGTAATGAATATATTGGTCAGTTTCTTTCTCATTGTTTTCAATAATCTCTTTTTCGTCTTCTAACAATATATCAATAAATTGTTGTTCAGAGTATTCAGATGCGTCCACTTCAATAATGCGGGTATAAATACCTGAATTAATAGGCGACTTTGATTGCTTTGTCATAATTGTATCGGTAACAGTTATGGCAATTAAAGCAAATCCCAGAATCATAAAACCTAAAGCAAGCTGAGGTTTCGCAAAGTAGAATAATTTAAGTATCCAGCCGGGCTCTTTTTGATCAGCCACTATTTTTTCCTGAATCCTGGAAGGAAAAGTTTCGAAATATCCTTCAGGAACAGAAAACGGATTCTCTTTATTTTCTTGTAACTTTTTCAAGTTATTATTTAATTTATTTTTCATTGTATGTTGTTTCCCAATTGTTTCCCTGTTTTTTTGACCATAAAAAACAAATAAAGTTTAATCTTCGTTAAAATATTTTTCTATTTTCTTAACAGCATGATGATAAGATGCTTTCAGTGCGCCAACAGAAGTGTTTAGAACTTTGGCCATATCATCATATTTCATCTCTTCAAAATATTTCAAATTAAAAACAATTCTTTGTTTTTCTGGTAAAATTAAAATTGCCTTTTGTAGTTTCATCTGTATTTCATTTCCGTTAAAATAATCATCACTTTCCAGTGTCTCTTCTAACTGGTTTTCGTAATCTACAATTGGCAATAAATATTTTGTCTTTTTCTGTTTTAAAAAAGTTAATGATTCATTGGTTGCAATTCTATATAGCCAGGTATACAACTTCGAATCTTCTCTAAAACCATCAAGTCCTTTCCAAACTTTAATAAAAGTATTTTGCAGAATATCATCTGCATCATCATGTATAAGTACAATTTTTCGTATATGCCAGTATAGTTTTTCCTGATATTTTCGAACAATCAGGTTAAACGCATAATTTCTCTTTTCTTGATTTTTAAAGAGAACTAATAACTCCTTATCACTGTAATCTGACATATATTGGATTAGAGATCTGCAATTTTTATTATTTTCTTTTTAAAACTGCTTCAACTGCTGTAATGATATTTGAAGAATCAACTCCGTATTTTTTCATTAAATCTTCGGGTTTGCCACTTTCTCCAAATTTATCATCCACTGCTACCATTTCAATCGGAGTGGGTAACTTCCGGCCAAGAAGCTGAGCAATTGAATCTCCTAATCCGCCATTCATCATGTGCTCTTCTGCTGTAACAACAGCTTTTGTTTTCGAGACAGATGTTAAGACAATCTCATTATCTAAAGGTTTAATGGTATGGATATTTATTATTTCTACAGAGATTCCTTTTTGTTCAAGTTCTTGTGCTGCTTCAATGGCTTTCCAAACCAGATGCCCCGTGGCAAAAATAGTTACATCAGTTCCTTCATCAAGTATTACTGCTTTCCCAATTTCAAATTTTTGATTTTCTGGTGTAAAGTTGGGCACTTTTGGGCGGCCAAAACGTAAGTATACCGGGCCTTCATAATCAGCAATAGCAAGGGTAGCTGCTTTTGTCTGGTTGTAATCACAAGGATTAATTACCGTCATCCCGGGTAGCATTTTCATTAACCCTATGTCTTCCATAATTTGATGAGTAGCACCATCTTCTCCCAATGTAATTCCTGCATGCGATGCACAAATTTTTACATTTTTCCCAGAATAAGCAATCGATTGGCGTACCTGATCGTATACTCTTCCGGTAGCAAAATTGGCAAATGTTCCTGCAAAAGGGATTTTACCACCAACGGTTAATCCTGCTGCTACACCCATCATATTGGCTTCTGCAATACCGCACTGGAAAAATCTATCAGGAAATTCATCTGCAAACTGGTTCATTTTTAACGAACCGGTTAAGTCGGCGCATAAACCAACTACATTTTTATTTTTTTGTCCCAGCTCATATAATCCTGCTCCGAAACCTGAACGTGTATCTTTTTTTTCTTTGTATTCGAATTTTTTCATTGTATTTTCTTAATGTATAATAATTGAACTTGATGATCCTGGTTTTATGATAAATTTTTTAGTAACAGTATTAATAACATGTTTTGAATTTTTTGAGCGAAATACAACCCGGTAATTTCCCGGTTGCATAATTAAGTTCTGCTTTAATTGTTCGGAATTTATATTATAAATCCATTGTAAAGTATCAGAAGTTTCATGGTAAAGGCTTCCAAACCCTGTCGATGCTAACGAAAAATTAGCTATCCCGGGTTTGGGTATTTCAATTTTTGTGGTTGTACTTTGCTCAATTTTTACGTTTTCAATCTTAATTCTTGGTATAGTTAGTATTTCTAAATCATATTCTCCTGTAAGATATTTTTCTGTATCACCTGTTTTTTGAATATTGAGTGTATTTGATTCATTATCTTTTCGGACAATAATATTTAAATCATTGTGTAGGGTTGATCCCGGGCAGGAAATACTTAAGTATCCCTGTGGTGTTTTTAGCCCAATCATATTATGTTTGCCCTCGGTAAGTGTAATATTTTTTTTCTCAACCGGGGGAATCGTATTCACAACAAGGTCATATACAAGCAGAGGGTCGATTATTAATGTGTCGGGATTCCCCATATAATTGATGGTGTGAACATAGTTGTATTTTATTTTTCCTGATACATGATCAAAAAACGATAAGTTAACATCTGTTTCTGTTGGTTGTCCGTATGAGTCGAGTAAATTTACCTGTGCGGTTGTAGTGTTTAAAGCTCTGGATATTACTACATTTAAAGCTTCTTTGAATTTTTGTTCGGTAGGAGTGTTGTAAAAACTTCCGACACACTCAAAAGTGTTTTCGAAATTTGGATCAATGCCAATACCAATAACGAAAGGTTTGAGCACAATTCCTTTTTTTTGCAGTTTCAATGACACCTGGCATGGATCTCCGTCACATGCTTCAATACCATCGGTAATTAGGATAATAATATTTCTGCAGTTATCGCATGGAGGAAAATCGTTTGCTGCCAGCTCTAATGAATGTGCAATGGGTGTTGTTCCTCTGGGGCTGATATATCTTAGCTTTTGCCTTATTTGTGGTGCATTGCCTTTCGAAAAAGGAATTTCTAACCGGGTATCATTGCAATCCTGGGGTGGTACAGGACTTTGATGTCCATAAACACGCAAAGCCATCTGAACATGGTCTATTTGCTCCAGGCTATCGATCAATTGAATCAGGTATTTGCGGGCAATACTTATTTTTTTATGCTT
>JAWLEM010000113.1:0-6982 GCA_041686115.1 Bacteroidales bacterium | reverse complement strand
AAAATATTGCCACAAATACAGGCAGGATTTTCTCCAACAAAATCAATATCAATATTAAATTGATGTTCAGCATCAAAATCCAGATACTTCTCTTTTAATTTAAATCCGCTACCAGGAATTTCGCCAATTCCTCGCCAGTAATCATCGTTAGGTTCAAAAACATCAAATAATATTTGTTGTGCTTTGCTGTTTCCATCATAAGTTACAGCCCTTGAATATTGAATTTCTACTTTGTAAGTTTTATTAATGATTTGCCGTGCCAGCATGAAAACGGATTGCATAATATCGATGGGTTCAAATCCGGCAACTACACATCCAATATTATATTTTTCAGGAATAAAACTGTAAATTTTAGATCCTGTTATTACACTTACATGGCCGGGACAAATAAAACCATCAATCTTAACTTCATCGTTTAACAAAGCTTCCATAACCGGTGGCATCATTTTGTGAGCGCTTAAAAAAAAGAAGTTAGAAACATTTTCTTTGCTTGCTTTTTGAATAACAACTGCCGATGATGGCGCTGTTGTCTCAAAACCAATCCCTAAAAAAATGATCTTTTTATTCGGATTATTTTTTGCAATTTTAAGCGCTTCGAGCGAGGAATAAACGATGCGAATATCAGCACCGTGTGACTTTTCTTTTTCTAAACTGCTTTTAGACCCCGGAACGCGAATTAAATCTCCATAAGTAGTAATAATCACATCACTTAACTTTGAATACGCAATTGCCCGGTCGATAAATAAAATGCTTGAAACACATACAGGGCATCCGGGGCCTGAGATAAGTTTTATTTTTTCGGGCAACAAAGATGGAATACCAAATCGATGAATAGCCATGGTATGACCACCACAAACTTCCATTAACGAAATTTGTTGAGTATCAATCTGCCTGATTTTTTCAGATATTTTTTTTACCAGATCAGAATCTCTATATTCATCAATATATTTCAAATTTCAGATTTTATATATCAGATTTTATTAGATTTTGAAAATATTATTCATCCATTTCTTTTAATAATTGCAATGTTTCCAAAGCTTCTTTCTCATCAATCTTTTGCAAAGCAAATCCGGCATGGACTAATACATAATCTCCCTTTTTAATATTTTCGAGCATTTGTATTCCAACTTTTACGATATTTCCACCAATTGAAACATCAGCCATGTCGTCATTTATTGAAATTATTTTTCCGGGTATACTTAAACACATAATTATATATTATTTGATGCAACAATTAATTGTCCTAAAGCAATTCCACCATCATTGGCAGGAACTTGCTTGTTGGTATAAACATTAAATTTCTTACTTTTTAATTGCTCCATTGATTTACCTAACAAGTAACCATTTTGAAAAACGCCACCAGATAAAACCACTTTATTAATTCCTGTTTCTTTTCTAATCATCTCCGATAAATCAATAATACTGTTTATAATCGTATTATGAAATTTAGCAGATATAGTGGTTACAGGAACTTTATCGATATCAGAAATAATAGCTTCTATCATACAATCAAATTTTATTTTTCCCTCAGAAATCCTAAAGGAATATGCGCTGGTTACTGACTGATCAATGACAGACTCCAAGCGCATTGGCGCTTCGGCATCGAAAGAATTTTCGGTACAAAGGTTAAGAATGCAGGCCACAGCATCGAATAAACGTCCGGCACTGGATGTAAGTGGCGAATTAACATTATTCTGAAGCATATTTCTTAAAAGGGAAATTGATTGTTGATTTACATTTTTAAAGCACCTTAAATTAGTCCAACTCTCTTGATTTCCAAAATATTTTTCAAGGTATGCGAGTGCCATTCTCCAAGGTTCTTCAGCTGCATAGTCGCCACCAGGCATTTTTACGTAATCAAAATGAGCAAAACGCTGAAAAGATTTGGTATCACAAATAAAAAATTCTCCTCCCCAAATATTACCATCTGTGCCATATCCTGTTCCATCGAAACTTACACCTATAACTTTCTGCTCAATTAGATGCTCAGCTAAACAGGAAGCGATATGGGCGTGGTGGTGTTGCACCTGAACAATGCGTGTCCGATCATCTTTCAAATATCGATGAACAAAATCATTTGCATATTTGGTTGTTAAATAAGCAGGATGCATATCGCAAGCAATCAGCTTTGGACTAAAATGAAATAAATCAAAAAATTTTTCAATCGTATCGATATAAAACTGGTATGTTTCATAATTTTTCAAATCGCCAATATGTTGACTTAATATCGCATTATACTCTTTTCCCAAACAAAAAGTATTTTTTTGTTCAGCACCGGTAGCCAATATTCCATCTACGCTTCTGTTTAGCTCTACCGGCGTTGGAACATAACCGCGTGAACGCCGGATAATACTCAATGAGTTTCCATTTAGCTTTACTACAGAATCGTCTAAAGGATTATAAATTTCCCGGTTATGACTCAGCAATCCGTCAGTTAAATGATAAAACTGGTCGTTTGCCATAACATCGTCAGCAATTAGCGGTTCTTCAGACCTGTTTGCACTTGTAAATACAATGGCAGGAATATCAAGATATTCAAATAACAAATAATGCAAAGGTAAATAAGGTAAAATTGCACCTAAACTCTTAATACCCTGATTAACTGAATGACAAAGCTGTTTTTTTTCATCGAGTATAACAATAGGCCGTTTCCATGATTCTAACTCCTTTTGCTCATTAGCATTTACAAAACAAAATTGCCTTACTGCATTTATATTTTTAAACATTACAGCAAAAGGTTTTGCTTCACGTTCTTTTATTTTTCTTATTCTTTTTACAGATTGCTGATTCTGTGCATCGCAAATTAAGTTATAACCACCAAGGCCTTTTATAGCTAAAACATCACCTTTTTGTAATTGGCCGACAATTTGCTTTATGATTTGAGTAAAATCACTCTCATCTATTTGATGCTTTTGGTATTGATATTTGGGTCCACAGAAATTACATGCCACAGGTTGTGCATGAAATCTCCGGTCATCCACATTATGATACTCAAAATAACAATCGGGACACATCTCAAAAGTATCCATGGTTGTCATAACTCTATCGTATGGTATACCTTTAATAATTGAAAACCGTGGGCCACAATTCGTACAATTAATAAAAGGATAATTAATTCTATGCTTTTGAATTTTTAAATCATTTAAACAATCGTTGCAAACTGCAATATCGGGGCTAATTTCTGTATTCAATTGATCATTTTTTTCGCTAGGAAGAATTTTAAAATCAGAAAATGATTTTTCGTCAATTAAAACAGAGCTAATATGTTTTATTAAGGCTGCATGAGGTGCATATCGAACTATATCCTGTTGAAATTTTTCAATCACATTTTCATCTCCATGTACCTTTACAACAACACCATCACTTCGGTTAGTTACATTACCTTTTAACTGGTGCTTTTGGGCCAGGCGGTATATAAAAGGACGGAATCCAACACCCTGAACCAATCCTTTAATTGATATGCAAACAGAATTTTTAATCACTACTCATTTAAATTTGCAATTTACGAATCCATATTTTTTTTATCAACATAATAGATAACACTTTGAAGTTCATCACAAAGGTTTATATTTTTAACTACAACATTAGCCGGAACTTTAGGTATGATTGGGGCAAAATTTAATATTCCTTTTATTCCTGATTTCACCAGAATATCGCAAATCTCCTGGGCTGATATTTCAGGAACAGCAACAATAGCTGTACGTACATAAAATTTATGAATAATTTCATCCAGTTGCTCCAGAGGAAGTACAGGAATTCCCCACCGTTTGGTCTGTTTCGATGGGTCTATATCAAAACTGGCTACAATAACCATTTTTCTTAACACAAATCTTTTATACTGTATCAAAGCACGTCCAATATTTCCCATTCCTACAAGAATTACATGCTCATTATGCTGAAATTTAAAAATATCCTCTATAGCATGCAATAAATTATCAATTTGGTAACCACCCTTTTTATTTCCTTTAATTTTAAATTCAGAAAAATCCTTTCTTACCTGTTCAGCAGATACACCGGCTTCTTCGCCCAGATTATATGAGAATACCCGATCGAAACCCTTGCGTTTAAAATTAATCAAACAGACTCTGTAAGTAAATAAACGCTTCAAATTGTTTTTTATAACATATTTTGTTACTTGTTTCACATTAAAATTTTTATATATAACTTTTTTTGTAATTTATGCAAATTATTTTATTAAAAAAAATATTATTTCATTTTACTCATTTACAATGTTTTAATGCTTTTAATAAATATGTTATACAACATGTTTACAGAAATCGACTTGACATTGGGATGAATTTTCATTTAACTTTATATGTGAATAAAATCACAGTTATGGAAAGTTTTTATTCGGTATTTACGTCAGAATGGAATCATGCAATGGAAAAACTATTGCAAAGTTATGATATCTACGCTCCTATGTGTACAGATGAAACAATTGATTATGAATTACTTGATCATAAAAACTTTTCTGAAGCAATTTATAATATACCAAAACCTACCACTCCGTTAAAAACATTTTTTCTGCCTGTAAAAGAAAATGTAACAAAAAATAATCGAAATGAAATCCGCAGGGTAATTACAGGCATCCCTAATTGTGATTTACAAGCATTAAACATACTTGATGAGATTTACCTTAACAACGATTTTAAAGATTCTTTTTATGCTGAAAAAAGAGAAAAAACCATTTTAATCGGAGCTTCTTGTTTTTCAATTCAGGAACATTGTCATTGTACAAGCTATGGAATAAACCCTTATCCTGAATCTGTTTGCGATATTTCATTGGCCGAGGTTGACAACAAAATTCATTTAGAAGTTTTTACAAATAAAGGAGAAGATTTTATTCAATCAATAAAACAATATGCAACACTTTCAAAATCTCCCAAAATAGAAATTGAAGATATCAAACTCAAACAACAAAAGATTAAAAATCAACTAACAGATAATAATAGTGGATTACCAGATTATAAGAAAACAGGAGAATTAGTTGAACAAGCAAAAAATGATATCTGGGAAAAATATTCTTCCACTTGTGTTTCATGTGGTGCCTGTGCAACCATTTGCCCCACATGTTCTTGTTTCTTATTGGTTGATAATCCCGGATTTGAAAAAATACGCCAGTTAGATGCCTGTCAATATCCCGGATTTGAAAGAGTAGCTGGTGATGAAGACCCACTGCATGCTTTAGCCAAAAGATTTAAAAACCGGTATTTCTGTAAATATTACTGGAAACCTTTCAAGTTTGAATCTATAGCTTGTACCGGTTGCGGTAGATGTATCGATGCCTGTATTGGCAAAATCAATAAAAATGAATTATTCAGAGAATTAGCGCAATAACTATGTCGGATAAAACAAACATATACAAGCCCATTAAGGCAAAACTGCTGGAAGTTATTACCGAATCTCCAACAATAAAAACATTTATTTTAGAACCTGAATTAGATTTTTCTTTTAAAACCGGCGAGTTTATTGAGCTTACCGTCGACGGAATTGGTGAAGCGCCATTCACTCCTTCTTCATCACCACTTGAAACCAAAAAAATTGAAGTTACGGTAATGAAAACCGGATATGTCACCGAATACCTTCACAATATGAAAGCCGGAGAAACACTGGGTATTCGCGGCCCATTTGGACGTGGTTATCCGGTAGAAAATTTTCATGATAAAGAAATTTTAGTTCTTGGAGGAGGTTGTGGTTTTGCACCAATCCGGTCATTACTTTATAATTTAATGGCTATTTCGGACAAATTAAGAAAAGTGACCCTTTGTTATGGTTCAAAAACCCCAGATGAATGTATTTACAAACCATATGTTGATGAATTAAAAAACACACCAAAATTCGAAGTTCTAAGAACAGTGGACGAACCGGATGAATCATGGGAAGAATCGGTTGGCGTAGCAACTGTCCTGTTAGATAAAGTAAAAGTTGACATAAAAAACTCTATAGCTGTTGTTTGCGGGCCACCGGTAATGATGAAGTTCGGCACTCAAAAATTACTGGAAATGGGATATCCCGAGCATGACATTTATTTATCGATGGAAAAAAATATGTCGTGCGGACTGGGAAAATGCGGACATTGCATGATGGGTAAATACTTTGTTTGCAAAGACGGGCCGGTATTTACCTATGACGAAATTAAAGATCAACCAGATATCTGGAATTAGTATGGGAAGAAAAATATTAATCGATTTAAGCAAATTCAGGGCATGCGATGATAAAAGCTGTGATGTAACGCCACCCGAAGGATATTTCCCTGTTCCGTTTAATACGGTTGGCTTAAAAACCATACGCGAACTGGCTATATTCCAGTTCACATGCAGGCGTTGCGAAGAGGCTCCCTGCATTAATGTTTGTCCGGCCGAAGCATTGGAAAAAGATTTGGATGGAATCATTATACGGTATAATAATCTTTGTATCTCATGTAAATCATGTGTTACTATTTGCCCTTTCGGAACCATGATGACTGATTTTTTTAAACATAAAAGAGATAAAGAATTGTATTTTGATTTATCGGATGAACATGAATTAAATGAATATATAAAAGCTTGCCCTGAAGGAGCGATTACAATTGTTGAACATGACGAAAAACCTGAAGAGCATATTTACAAATTAAACGACACCGTACTAATAAAAGAGCACATTTGGAATACTGATAAGCAGTAAATAAAATATTATGGCAGAACAATTATTTTATTTTTTAATATATCCCGGGCTACTTTTCGCTGCAGTAGTAGGTGCCTTTTTGTCCTGGTACGACCGGAAAGTTACTGCATGGGTGCAATTCAGAAAAGGGCCACCCATATTACAACCATTTTATGATTTCTTAAAATTATTATTGGTAAAAGAAACCATTTTGCCCAGGCATGGTGCAAAAGGAGTTTTTTTAGCAGCTCCTGTTTTTGCTGTTTTTGGAGCATCCATTGCCGGAGTATTTATCCTTCTGCCATTATTAGGTATTGAAACAAGTTTCAAAGGCGATGTT
>JAWLEM010000112.1:0-7037 GCA_041686115.1 Bacteroidales bacterium | reverse complement strand
AAGATAATTTTCAGATTAATGCATTATCATCAGATAATGAACCTGTTTTTGCCAAAATAAAGTACCGGACAAACCTGGAAACTCAAAATTTAGCCGGGATACCAGTAATTTTTTATTTCCCCGAACTGGCAACTGATATTAATGAAAAAGTAATATCGAAAAGCAATGGTGATGCTGTGTGCAATATTGCCAACATGACTCCTAAAGGAAGAACACAAATTATAAAAGCCGAATTAAATATAGATGATTATTTTGGGGCAGATGCTGCTGACAATTTCCTTAAGCTAATGTTTACCGAAAGAGGAACCATTCCTTATGGGAATATAAATATTGAAGTTAATGAATTACTTGCTTATCTTGAACCGGAAGAGTTAATATTTGGTAAACCCAGCGTAAGGAAACCCGTAACTAATATTTTTAAATCAGAATTGTCTGAAAGTTTTTTTTCCTTTACCAATGATAAAAAATCAGCAGATGTTTTAATTAAAATTACTACATCGATTGTTGAAGGTGAAAAGTTGGATCAATATAATTTACATACCGTTTACCTTGATTGTAATATTTCAATCAGTGATTTAAAATCCGGAATGGAGATTTTTAGTGATGGATTTAGTAATTTAAAAGGAATGAAATCGGGAAGCTATAGTAATGCAACAGAAAATGCCATTGAAAAAGCATCAGCAAAAATTAAAAAAGAAATAATACCAGTAATAAGAAAAATTAACTTATAAAACAGAAATTGCCATTAATTAATTTTAAAATCAAAAGTTATGAAAAAGAAAATTTACAAACCATTAGGTTTACTTTTAGTAAGTGCTGTTGTATTTAGCGGCACATTTACCAGCTGTAAATCAAAAAAAGAAGTTACAGATGTTAAAGGAGAAACTTTAGTTGAAGTTTACTGCTCAGGACCTGAATACAGAAGCGATAAAAATAACTTTAGAGCTAATGCTACAGGCGAAAGTACAGATATGGAAATCGCTCGTAAAAAAGCAACCAGCAACACTAAAGCTGCTTTAGCAGGACAAATCGAGACTGTAATTAAGGGTACTACAGACAACTATGTTAACTCACGCGAATTTAACAATGTTGAGGAGGTAGAAGAAAGATTCGAGTCACTTAACAGAGAAGTTATTAACCAGCAATTAAACAACGTTAGGACCATTTGCGAAAAAATTACTCAAACAAAATCGGGTACTTATAAGTGTTATATGGCCATTGAAATGTCAGTTGATGCGTTAGAAGAAGCAATGAACAACAGGCTTTCAAGAGATCAGCGATTAAAAGTTGATTACGATTACGAAAAGTATAAAGAAACTTTCGATAAAGAAATGGAAAAGCTTGAGCAGAGCGGAGGTTATTAATAATCCTTTAAATAAAAATACCGAGGGGGCTTTAGCTCCCTTTTTTTGTTTTATACGATGAATGATAATTACCCGATAATTATTACTTTTGTAAATAAACTGCAAAAATAACCAATAATGATAAACAACGAACAACTTAAAGATCTTGAAAAACGTCGCGATGCGTTGAGGAGGCATCTTTGACATCGATCATAAAAAAATCAGAATTGAAGAGGAAGAAGAAAAGACACAAGCTCCCGATTTCTGGGACGACCCGCAACAAGCAGAAAAACAATTAAAAAATATCGCCGAATTAAAATCCTGGACTAACTTATACAACGAAATAGAAACCCAGGTTGAAGAATTACAACTAGCCATCGATTTTTACGAAGAAGGAGAATTCAAAGAGGCGGATGTTGAAAAGCAATACGAAAAAACATTGCGGTTAATAGAAAACCTTGAGCTAAAAAATATGCTTCGCAACGAGGAGGATGCTTTAGGCGCATATCTGCAAATTAATCCGGGTGCAGGGGGTACTGAAAGTCATGATTGGGCCGAAATGCTGATGAGAATGTATCTCCGCTGGGGCGAAAGAAACAATTATAAAGTTAAAAAAATTAATTACCAACCAGGTGATGAGGCAGGAATTAATACCGTAACACTTGAGTTTTTGGGCGATTATGCTTACGGATACCTTAAAAGCGAGAATGGTGTCCACCGGCTGGTAAGGCTTTCTCCTTTCGATTCAAATAACCGCCGTCACACATCTTTTGCATCTGTCTTTGTTTCGCCCGTTGTTGACGATAACATTGAAATAAACATCAACCCGGCTGACATTAGCTGGGATACTTTCCGCTCGAGCGGAGCCGGAGGCCAGCATGTTAATAAAGTAGAAACCGCTGTTCGGTTAAAACACGCCCCAACAGGAATTGTGATTGAAAACCAGGAAACGCGGTCGCAGATTAAAAATAAAGAAAATGCTTTACGGATGCTTAAATCGCAACTTTACGAGCTGGAATTAAGAAAAAAAACGGAAGAAAGAGCAATAATCGAAGGCGAAAAGAAAAAAATTGAGTGGGGCTCACAAATCAGAAACTATGTTCTTCATCCTTATAAATTAATAAAAGATGTAAGAACAAACTACGAAACAGGAAATGTGCAGGAAGTGCTTGATGGAAATCTCGATGGATTTATTAAAGCCTTTTTAATGGAATATGGCGGAGAGTAACTTTTTAATAAAAATTTTTTCAGCTCATTTTAATTTCGTTTTTGATCATTAATTAATTAATTTCGGATGTTTCTCTGAAACCAAAAATCATTTTTCAAAATTAAAATTTATTTATCATGATTAAAAAATTGGGTAATATCATTATTGCAGCTTTATTGTTGCTAACATCCTGTCAACCAGATTACAAAAAAGCAGAATCCACCATCGATGGGGCTGAGATGAAACGAATCGTAACAGAATTTGCCTCTGATGATTTTATGGGACGCAAGCCATTTACAGATGGTGAAGAAAAAGCAATTGATTTTTTAATCAAAGAGTATAAAAGAATTGGTTTGGAACCTGCAATTAATGACAGCTACCTGCAAGAAGTTCCTATGGTGGAGGTGAAAAATACCCCCGACGGCAGAATGAGAATCAATTTCAGAAATGCATCTATTGACCTGAAATATAAAGATGATTATGTAGCTTTTTCCAAACAACTGATCGATGAAATTCAATTAAAAAATTCTGATGTTGTTTTTGCAGGCTATGGTATTGTAGCTCCAGAATATAACTGGAATGATTATGAAGGATTAAATGTTAAAGACAAAACCGTGATCGTTTTGGTTAACGATCCGGGATTTGGCACCGATGATAAATCATTTTTTAACGGTAATGCAATGACATACTACGGACGCTGGACATACAAATATGAAGAAGCTGCCAGGCAAGGCGCAAAAGGGGTGCTTATTATTCACGAAACCGAACCGGCAGGTTATCCCTGGAGTGTAGTATTAAATGGAGCAACCATCCCAAAGCTTTATTTAAAACCCGACGACAATTACCTTTCGATGTGTGGTGTGGAAGGATGGATAACCAACAATGCAGCACATGAACTTTTTTCACTTGCCGGTTACGACTTTGAAGAGTTAAAAGAAAAAGCCAAAAACCCGGATTTTGAAGCAGTAAATTTAAATGCAAAAGTAAATTTCAGTATAAAAAGCAGTCATCAATTTGCCACATCGCATAATGTAATTGGTGTTTTACCCGGTACCGACCGGGTTGATGAAGTGATTGTTTATTCATCACACTGGGATCATTTGGGTATTGGAGAACCCATGAATGGCGACTCGATATACAATGGTGCAGTAGACAATGGAACCACTACTGCCTGGATGCTTGAAATAGCAGAAGCTTTTGCAAATCTTAAAAAAAGGCCTTCAAGGTCAATACTAATTTTATCGCCAACAGCCGAAGAACAAGGCTTGCTGGGATCGAAATATTATGTCGAAAATCCGGTTTTCCCTCTACATAAAACGGTAGCAAATATTAACAATGACCTGCTACTACCCTTTGGCCCTTACAAAGATGTTATGATAACAGGTTACGGACAATCAGAACTGGATGATTATATTGAGCGTTTTGCCGAAGAATATGGCCGCTACGTTTTACCCGATCCTAATCCACATACAGGAATGTATTACAGAGCCGATCATTTTAGCTTCGCACAGGCTGGTGTTCCTGCCATGTTTGCAAGGGGAAACTGCGACAGCCGAGAACACGGCAAAGAGTGGGCAGCACAAATGGAAAAAGAATGGTTAAACTACTATTACCATAAACCTACCGACGAATACGATCCAAAAACATGGACATTTACAGGAATAGTCGAAGATGCGAGACTTATGTTCCGTATTGGTTATGAATTAGCCAATTCTGATTATTTTCCCAAATGGAAAGAAGGATCGGAATTTAAGGAGATGAGAGAATTACAAATGCAAAAAGAGGAATAAAAAACAAAAATTACTTCCTTTACCCTGTCAAAAGTTTACATTGACAGGGTTTTCTTTTTCAGTAAATTCAGTTCATTAAAATTTACGAAATAAAAACAATCTGAAAATCAACCTTTTTAGAACATCTGTTTTCAATTTCTATTGGATGAGTAGCTAAAAAATAGTATATTTGATACAAAGCCATTAAAAATATATTTCTAAATAATTTTTAGGAGAATAGCAATTTTTAATAAACTAATCCTTTAAACTATGAACCCACAATTACCTGATTCAGATTATTACCTCATACTTAAAATATTGTCATCGATTAAATATCTAGCCCTGCCGATTGTTTGTGGATGGTTGTTTATTTTACTGGCCCTTTTAGGATTTTTCAGGTCGGCAGTGGAGAAAATCAGGCCTGATTTTATGCTGGATCAAAAAAAGATTCAGGATGATTGGCTGAATCGCAGCTCTTTTACTACTATTCTTTTGCCCATTATGGCATTAACCATCTTCATCTTTAATGCAATTGCCTGGGGTATATATGGGCTTATTTCAATTGCAGAGTTTATCATATTTGTTTTAAAAGCTATTTGGTGGCTTGTGCTTTGGATTTGGAACGAACTACTTCATCCGGTTGTATTTTTTCTGGTTAAATTAGTTTGGCACTATGTAGTTATTTGGAGTTGGCGATTCTTTAAACTTTCATTCTCCAGAATACCGGAATCTTATGCTAAAAGCACTTATAAAAATGGTTTCATATCAACCTTCATTATTTCCTTCATTATATTTTCCTTTTACTATCTAAGCAGCTTGTTGCAGCAAGATTGGATACTTATTTTCATGGCTTTTGCACTCATCTTTGCGGCATTATACTTTTCAGGATTTACATTATATGATGATGAGAAGCGATCTTTTAATGAATCCTGGATAAACACAATAATCTCCCGGCTGGCAATAATGGTCATGATAAGTATTTTGTATGCTTTAACGATCGTAATATTAAATATCTCTACCAATACAACATTACAGATTCCTATTCTCGGAATTTCATTTCCTGTAACTCAAATATTAACCATTATTTTTATTATCGCATTTGCTTCATCGCTTCTATCTAACGCCATGTTTCCGGCATATATGGCATCAACAAATGGTAATTTTATTATTGAAGACTTTCTTTTGAATGCTGTAAAAAGATTGCCACGTTTTATTGGAGCAGTTCCTTTTGTAATTTTAGGCGGAATAGTTGCTTCAATCGCTACAATTATCATTGGATCTTTTTTGTGGTGGTCGACCAACTCTATTAAGCACCATTATTCCGAAAATGCAATAGAGAACATGACTGTTGAACTGAATGAAGTAAAATCTGATTTTAACAAATTTTATAACAACGTTAACCATTCAGATAATGCTAATAATTACCCTGACAAAGCATTTAAACAAATTGCAAAACTTGAATCACGAATCTATTCATTAAATCTTGTTAAGCATAGTTGGAGTGATTTTCTGATAAACATATCATCAGGATTAAGAGATCGTGATCTCGAAAGAGATAACTTAGCGCTTCTGCAATCAAATTATAATGAACACAAAAAGCTTATAATGAATGAAGTTGCAGAAAGTGAAAAATTTTTAAATGAATTGAATGCTGAAAAAGCAACATCATCAGATACTGCAAGCCTTGCTCAAGTTATCAAAACAGAAAAAGAGCGAATGAGCAATCTTAAACTAGAATTAGTAAAACAAGAAGCTCAATTTATACTTAACAGGAAACTATCAGAGGCGAGAATAAAATCAATAAATACCTATAATATCATGTGGATTATTGGAACTTTTTTTGCGCTCTTTGGATTTGCATTATTATCAGCAATTGCTCTTACTCCATATTGGGTTTTAAGAACCAAAGTATTTTTCGATTTGTATGATTATTATCACAAGGGAAATTCGTACTTTCATGAACAAGTTAGATACTACAAACAAAAAAATGAAAACCAGCCACTATTGGGATTATTTGTTTTTCTTTCATTGGCGGGGATATTCATTGCTTTAAAGTTCATTTTATAAAACAAAAAAGCTCACCGAAATTTTAACATCGGTGAGCTTATTATTAGTGGAGCATATCGGAATCGAACCGATGACCTCTTGACTGCCAGTCAAACGCTCTAGCCAACTGAGCTAATGCCCCATTATTGTCAAACATCTTAAAAATTCAGGTTTATTAATAAACCTTGTTTTCAAAATTTATGCGAAAATACATTTTTTTATTTAAATAAGAAAGTTATTTTTACGCCCAAATTCTTTAATAAATAGTTTTTTGTGATATTTAAAATATATTTTAACAATTATTCGTTATCATAATAGATAAAACTAAATACTAATTACTGATTTGTTGGAACATAAATTCAAAAAAATCGTATAATTAGTAACACAATGGGTTGTTTTGGGAAATTTTATGGCAAAAGTTTTGAAAAACATTATTATATTATTTATTTTTAGGCATTCAAAAAAAAATAAACCAACATGGAAGTTAAAAAATCTGATAAAGCTAATTTAGAGAAGAAAAGGCCAATTTTTCTTCAATTAGGTTATGTAATAGTATTAGGACTTGTACTCCTGGCATTTGAGTGGGGAACAAGGCCACAAGGGTCAGGTTCTCTTGGGGATCTAGGAGATATGGACGTAGAGGAAGAAATTATCCCTATTACTCGTCAACAA
>JAWLEM010000111.1:0-7072 GCA_041686115.1 Bacteroidales bacterium | reverse complement strand
TACGGGCAGGGAGCATATTCGGCATTACCGGTTTGTGCATACTTTTTCCAGGATGTGTTTAAAGATTCTAAATATAGCTATCTGGAAAACCTGTCGTTCAATATTTCAGATTCGATTAAATCAAATTTAGACTGTTCTGATTTTGAAGAAACTGTGCGATTTAAGTTAAAAGATGTGCTCGAAAAGGATGATGTTTCCATTGGTGATTTTATTAAGAGTATTTTTAGAAGAAAGAAAAAAACCGATGACGAAGATGATAATGATTAACTACATTGATTTGATTTGAATCAATAAAAAGATTATCTTGTTACTGTAGTTTTATTTATTGCTATGGATCAAACAACCATTCTTATTGTTGAAGACGACCCGCTTTATGGTAAAGTAATTTGTCGGATCCTTGATGATATTGACAAAAACATTCATTTAATAACATCGGATAATGGGTTGGATGCCTTAAAAATTGCGGAGCAAAAGAAGCCCAACCTGATTATTACCGATTGGGATATGCCTAAAATGAGTGGGATTGAGTTTTGTGTTAAACTTCATCAAAATCCTGAATTAAATAATATTCCGGTAATAATGTGTACCGGTATCAATACATCATCAGAAAATTTAAAAACAGCGTTCGAGTCGGGTGTAGTTGATTTTATTCGCAAACCCATTGATAAAATGGAACTGCTTTCGAGAGTAAATTCTATGCTTAAATTATCCGATTCTTATCAAACCATAAAAAAGCAAAAAGAAGAGATTCTTGAAGAAAAAGAAAAATCTGATAAGCTATTGCTGAATATTTTACCCCGCAAAATTGCCAATGATTTAAAAGAATATGGGAAAGCGGAACCAGAATTATTTAGAAATGTTACAGTATATGTTGCCGATATTGTAGGGTTTACAGAAATAGCTTCTAAGATTTCACCCAAAGTCCTGGTCAACGAACTAAATGATATTTTTAAAGGGTTTGATGAGATTATGGATGCACATCAATGTGAAAGGATAAAAACTGTTGGAGATGCCTACTGGGCAGTGTGTGGGATGCCTATACCCAATGAAAATCATGCTGAAAATATTATTAAAGCGGCGATTGATACCATTAAGTATCTTGAGCAAAGAAATTCAACAAACAGATACAAATGGAAAATTCGTGTTGGAGTTGACACCGGAGATGTTGTTGGAGGAATTATTGGCACCAAGAAATATATTTACGATGTTTTTGGCGATACAATAAATACTGCATCTCGACTGGAGCAAACATCTGAGACCATGAGAATTCATCTTTCAGAAAATACGCATTATCTGGTAAAAGAAAAGTTTGATTTTGAAGAGCAAAAGCCTTTAGAGATTAAAGGCAAAGGAAAAATGAAAATGTTTTTTGTTGATTTTTAATTGATTAGTACCTGAATCCGATGATAATGATATCATCTACCTGCTCGCGATCCCCCTTCCATTCTTCAAGTGTTAAATAAAGAATTTCTTTTTGCTGTTCCATGGGTTTATCGTGAATTTTTTGAATTAGTTTTTGGAATCTGTGTGGTTTAAACTTTTTATTTTTTTCACCGCCAAACTGATCAATATAGCCATCAGAAAAAATATAAAAAGTATCGCCGCTTATAAGTTTTATCGTTTTATTTGTAAACTCGTGATATTCGTGGGCGTATCCGATAGGCATTTTGTCTGAAGGGTATTCGGTTAATTTACCGTTATGTATCACATAAAGCGGATTATTAGCTCCGGCAAATTGCACTTCGTTTTTTTCGGTATCGATAACACACAGCGCGATATCTAACCCATCCATAGTAGTAATATTTTCTGTGTCTTGTTTTAGGGTATGAACTACATGTTCGCGCAGCCGGTTTAATATGTTTGCTGGCGATGGGTCGGTAATGGTATTGGCAATTTCGTTTAAAAATGCAATTCCCAGCATACTCATAAAAGCTCCTGGTATGCCATGACCTGTGCAATCGGCAGCCGCAATCATTATTTTACCTTTTTTGCGGGTTATCCAGTAAAAATCTCCACTTACAATTTCTTTTGGTTTATATAGAATAAAGTATTCATTGACCAGTTTTTTTACCGTATCAACTGACGGGAGCAAGGCATTCTGAATTATTCGGGCGTAATTCATACTCTCAACAATTTCCATATTTTGCTTAGTAACAAAGTTGTATTGTTCTTGGAGTTGCTTTTTTTGATATTTTATAAGCTCAATGTTTTCTTCTATCTTTAAGTTGGCTATCTTCTGATCAGTAATATCTATGAATATGCCTCTTACCCCAACAGGTTTGTCTCCTTTCATGATTCTTGATGCATAGGCTTTTACAGGTATTTTTTTATGATCTTTGGTTCTGATGAGATATTCATTTCCATGAGATTCCTGTCCTTCAAATATTTTTCGAAGGTTTTCTTTTGCTCTTTTCACCTCGTAACCAACAAAAAGATGCTCGGCATCAATTCCTTTTTTTAGATCATCATCATTATATCCCAAAATTTTTTTGCCGGCATCATTCAGGAAGATAATATTGCCATCACTGTCGGTTTCATAAATGGTTTGTGGAATAAGATTGCTCATCTTAGCAAATCTTTCGTTGCTTTCTTCAAGCGCCTCATCAATAGCCTCTAATTCCTCAATATATTGTTTTAATTCATCTTCGTTTTCAGTACGGGCTTTTCTTTCAAGTGCCAACTCAGTTGCCAGGTCAATTTCATTGCTGAGAGAAAATATGATTGTTGCAGTTAAATAGTTGATATCGTAGTCTTTGGCATCATTGAAAAATATTTTACCTTCGCTCCAGTCAGTCTTTGGGTTTTTAATTTCGAACTGATATAGCTTGTTTAATGCAATATCCAGCAGAGTAGTAATTTTATTGTTTTTATTGTCGAAGATATTGAAAATTGAAAATACATTTTCATTTATACTTTTTGCTCCAAAATGATGAATAAAGGATTGATTCCCATCCAAAATTTTATCCCTTGAAATAAAACATACCGGGCAGGATAAATTTTGATAATACACATAACCCAGGTGCGTGCTTTTTTGGCTCATAGGTTTAGGTAATGATTTGATTTATCCAATATATTAAATTTTAGATGGAAAGTAAAGATAATGTCGTTTAAAAAAGAAATAGTATCAGCTTGTATTTGTTTGCGCTTAAACGAATTCAATCAGGTAGTGTTTTTTCCAGCTTAGCTTTTCAGGCAATCAATCCCCAAAAACAATAAATATAAAGCATTATTGAAAAAGCAGCATCGACAATGATTACAGGTTTTATTAAATTTGGTTTTTTGCTGACTAGGAATGAAATAAAAAGGCGAAGAAAAAATTGGATAAAAAAGAATCCAAATATTTTTAATCCATGTTTGTTGTAGTTTTTTGCACTTTCGAAACGGAATCGTACAATTTCTGAGAAACTGCGCGACAAACCTGTGCTTTTACATGGTTTCCCGATGATGGTTTCGCATGCTGATTTAATGGGATGATTATTTTTTTGGGCAGAAAAAATGCCGGAATAAGCAAAGATTAACAGGATTATTCCGGCAAAACAAAAATTTATTATATGATATGGTTCTTTTGGGAATTTTATGCCCATTGTCATTCTTCTATTGAATCTTCTTTGAGTTCTTTTTTGGTTTTTTCAACTTCTTTCGAAAATTCTTTTAAAGCTTTGCCTGCAGCGCGCTCAATTTCTTCGGCATTTTCTTCCGAAGCTTCTTCAATTTCTCCTTCTAACTCTTCCATGGCATCTTCCAGCTCCTTCATATCTTCTTCATCAAATTCTTCTTCCATGGCTTTCTGAATTTTCTTACCTACTTGTTCAAATTTGCTAGGAGCATTTCTGAAAATATAAAATTGCCAGCCAGCTATTGCTGTTCCTACAATTGAAATAATAAGTGCTGCAATAACCAATCCTTTGGCTGCATTGGCTTTATTTGCCTGAGAAAATCCTACTGCACTTAAAACAATGGCAATAATACCAGGAACAATTGCCCACATTCCAAGGCAAGGGATAAAAGAAATAATTAAAGCGATAATACCAAGAATCAGTCCTGCAATACCGAGTCCCTGACCTGCATTTGGGTTTTTATTCTCTTCCATAATCTTTATAGTTTAGTTGGTTAATTTATCAAATATATAAAAAGGACGAAAATTCTCCAATTATTGTTGCATGCTTAAATTTTTGCGAAAATTTTTTCAATATCTTTTTCAAGCGACTCTTCCGGCCATTCTACGATTCTTCCAATTTCCTTTTCATGATCATAAAAAATAAATGTAGGAACGAATTCTATATTTAAATCTGTTAATGGAATATTTTTGGCTTCTTTACTTCTGTCTACTGCAATAATGGAAATTTGGCCAGGATCTATTTTTAAAAACGATAAAATTTTCATAAAACGGGGAACTTCTCTTTGACTATCGCTACACCAGGTTCCAAGCACAACAACTATTTTTAAATCTTTATCTACTTTATGCATTACCGGTTCCAGGCTTTCTTTATCAATCATGTAGCTTTCATATTCCGCTAAAAACCACTCATCAAAGGGAGGTGATGTAAGACCGTCTTTATTGCAATATCCGATTAGAATTTCTTCGTTGGTATTTTTATCCAACATTGTTTCGTTGATTTTGTTTTGGGCATTAGATCCAAAGTATATGCCTGAGAGTAAAAATATAAATAACAGTTTTTTCATAGGTGTAAATTTTGTATAAAAATAGAATATATTCTTTAATATGATGTCTAATAAATTATTATTTTAGAGGTGTAATTTAAGTACCGGAAATGAGTCAACTTTCAGCTAAGCGTTCGCAGATTAATTTTAGGTCTTTTTTATGGCATGCCATATTTTTGGCACTTGCCAGTAATTTTATGGATATTGATACCATTATTCCGGCTATGTTAATTCAGGCTGGAGGAAATTCTTTACACCTGGGTATTTTAACTGCGATTTTGCTTGGAGGATCGAGTTTTTTTCAATTGTTTTTTGCCGGATATCTTTCAGATAAAACATTAAAGAAAAATTATCTTTTAACAGCAATAAATCTTAGGATATTATCTCTTTTCAGTCTTTCGCTTCTGTTTTTTTATTCAAACAGTGTCAGGAGTGATCTGGTGATTTCTTTTATTTTTATCATCATTTCTTTTTTTGCATTGAGTGGTTCTTTTGCGAATATATCTTATATGGATATTTTTGGTAAATCTGTAATGGCAGAAAAGCGCAAGAAATTTTTTACCCTGAAAGAATCTATCACAAGTATCGGTATCTTTCTTTCGGCTTTAATTGTAAGAGAATTGTTAAAAAGATTTGATTATCCATCTAATTATAGCCTTTTATTTTTTGTCGCTGCGGTTTTACTTTTAATTGCATCTATGGGTTTCTGGCAAATTAGAGAAAGAAGGTCCAGAATTAGTTCGAAGCAGGGGCTTATCGCTTTTCTGAAAAAAATTCCTGCTGAAATTAAGCAAAATCCAAACTTGAAATATTATTTGTTGATCATTAATTTTTTAGGTTTTGGCATGAGCCTGCTCCCTTTTTTGATATTGTTTGCCAAAGAAAATTTTGAATTAACAGATAAGATGATTGGAAATTTCCTGGTATTTCGTGTTGCAGGAATGGTTGTTTCGGGGCTGATATTTTACAGGTTGTCGGCACGGGTAAATTATAAATTCATGGTACGAGCGGCTTCGTTAGCAGGTGCATTAATTCCACTCGTTAGTTTGTTTCTGGTAAATTATGAATTGTATTATCAGTTTTTATTCTTATTCTCCGGATTCTTTGTTTCTGTTTATAAAATTTCTAAAAGCGGTATTTTAATGGAAATATCCACCGTCGAAAACCGGCCAGCCTATACAGGAATTTCTGGTGCAGGAGATATTGCTTCCCTTTTATTTCCGCTTATCGCAGGATTACTAATTTCAATATTAGGTTTCCACATTGTTTTTATTGGCATATCGTTGATTGTGCTTTTAGGTTTTTTTGTAGCTCCAAATTTAAATTGCACCAAACCATTAAATGAAACAATTTAACCAGACTGTTTGGTTAAGATGTTTAATATCAGAATATTATTATTTAGAATCGCTATAAATAATAATTAACTAATAGATTTAGTTTGAAAACTAAAAGGTTTAGTTTATATTTGTAATATGAAAGAATTAACCAAGGCAGAAGAACAAGTAATGGAATATCTTTGGAAGCTCGAAAAAGCTTTTGTAAAAGATATCCTCGAACAATTTCCGGAGCCACGTCCGGCTTACAATACGGTTTCTACCATTGTAAGAATATTAGAAAAGAAAGGAATGATTGGATACCATGCTTATGGAAAAACCCATGAATATTATTCTTTATATTCAAAGTCAGAATATAAAAAAGGACGTTTTAAAGATGTGGTAAAAAAGCATTTTAATAATTCCTATCAAAAATTTGCATCATTTTTTGCACGCGAAGAAGACCTGTCAATTGATGATTTGGAAGAAATGAAACGAATAATGGAAGCAGAGATACAAAAAAGAAAAACAAAAAAAGCATAGATGGATATTAACTTAATCAATATAATCGAAACGGTTGTAACACTGGCTATATTCCATTTTTTCTATCAGAGGTTTCTTAAAAAAGAAACTTTTCACCAGATAAACAGGGTATATTTGCTTACAACGCTACTTTTTGCTGTCTCAGTTCCATTTTTTCATTTTAATTTTGATTTTGGAAACATATCATTTTTGTCATTTGCAAAAAACAGTGATGTGGCGAATACGATTGCCAGCTTAAAAAACGGATACAATGAACTGGGGGCTGTAATAATATATGGATCCGCCAGTAAAGTAAGCTGGCCATTCATGCGCGAAATGTTGGTGTCGATTTATTATTTTGGAGTGCTTTTATCTGCCTTGTTTTTTATGGCAGGCCTAATTCGAATAATTCTTTTAATAAGTTTTGGCAAAAAAGTACGCTATGGCAGATATAGAATTATAGAAACCAAAAATTCAATGGTTCCTTTTTCACTTTTAAAGTGGATCATCATAAATCCTGAAAAGTATTCTTCACATGATATTAAGCAGGTTATTGCACATGAGAAGATTCATGC
>JAWLEM010000110.1:0-7083 GCA_041686115.1 Bacteroidales bacterium | reverse complement strand
TTAACCTTCATATTTTCATCTTTAAAAAACTCATTGGTTGTTGTGATTGTTTCAGGTGGAGTACCACCTTCCAGATCGCAATAATACAAACCCCGGCCGTGTGTAGCCGCTAAAATCGTATTATCCCATTCGCGCAGTTGCAACATATCAACACGAACATTGGCTAATCCATTTATAACAGGTTCCCACCTTATGGTTTCGTCATAAATATTGGCTGTAGCCCAAATGCCTACTTCTGTGGCCAGTAAGACTTTTGTTGTATCGCCGGGATCAAAGATTGCCCAACGAATTGGCATGTCAGGTAAATTTCCTTCTTTCTCAATCCATGTATCCCCGCCATTATCAGTATACCAAACAGACGAGACGCCATAATTAGAAAAAGTAACCAACAGCTCATTTTCATTTTTCCCTTCAGTAATACAGGAAATATTTCCTAACGGAAAATCAGTAGTGCCAATATTTGTACTTATCGGAGTTGTATTAATATTATCAACTTTGAATAATTCCCCAGACTGAGTTCCAACATATAATATCCGGTTTTCAGAGCTTGAATATTTAGAAAACCTGACATGGGAAAAATGAACATTACTGCCGGTTCCTAAATTAACATATTGAGTACTCGGATAGGTTGCTGTTATATTTTTTATTCGTAATATTTGATCAGCCCTGTTCCCTGTAAATCCAACAGCATTAGCATAAAATGTTTTATTAACATCATCATAATCGCTTGGACTAATAAATGTGCCGGTATTCATATCCAGGCGGTTCTGAAAACTATATCCACCACTGTTTTTTTTGTAAATATATATCATATTATAATATACTGTAGAAATAAGGTAATCGTCCTGATCGAAAAAGCAGTATGCTCCATCTCCTCCTGAAATATAACTATCTTCATTATCAATTGGGGCTCCATCGTATAATACAGTCCCATTATCTTGTAAACCACCAACAAAATGATGGGTTGCGGAATCGGGATGTATATCGCAGGTGTAAAATTGCAAAGTATTAAAAGAATTGCTTCTTTCTTGAAAATTAATAGCAGATTGTGACCCATTGAAGGTTATAAATGCACCCCCGTCATTTGTAAAACAAATAGTATCGGAACTTACCGGTTTAAAAGCAATGTCATGCTGGTCGGCATGAACATAAGGTGGATTATCCGGATCATAGTACATTCCGTAATTCCACCACGATGATAATTCCTCCCAGGTTGAACCGCCATCTGTTGATTTATGTAAATTAAGTCCGCCTGCATAAATAGCATCTTCATTATTAGGATCCACCTTAATAATTAAGGCGTGCCAGGCGAGTGTAGCCCAGGAAGCATCACCGTATGGCAATGTTTTTTCAATCCAGGTTTCACCGTTGTCGTCACTTTTAAGTAAGTAGCGGCCACGATAATAAATCCAGTTTTCGTTGGTATATCCTCCTGCTGCCATAATAGCATAAATCGTATTTGGCGATGACGGAGATGATGCAATAATAGTTCTTCCGGGAATCTGAACCGAAGGGTCAGAACTTTCTTTTATCAACTGATTATAATCATCAAAAACGGCCCAGTTTATACCATCATCTGAATATAAAATGGTAGCTCCGCCAAATCCGTCAATATTTCTGTAGGTTCCTGCAAATATTCTGTTTGATGCTGTTATCTCCAGGTCAGATGGAGAATAGGGCATACTTTCTCCTTCGATATTTGGTAGAACCTGTTGCCATGTATCTCCGCCATTTGCTGAACGATATAATCCGTCGCCGGGAACAGGAGTGTGATCTTCGCCCTGATAGGTACCTGAAACAACACCTGCATAAATAACACTTTGTCCCTCTTCATCTCTGATTACAATATCAGAAATATATGGAAAATCAGTTGTTGATGGTAATAATTCCCATGTTGTTCCTGCATTGGTTGTTTTCCAGATTCCTACTCCGCGGTTAGATGATTCGCGGTAAATGGTGACTGCTGTTTCAGGCTCGCCGGTACCAACATAAAATGTTTCTGTATCGTTTGGATCGTAAGCAATAGAGCTTATAGATAAGTTTTCCCAAACATCGCTGACAGGAACCCATTCTGAATCGGCACTGATAATATTGTTGTTGTACCACAATCCTCCGGTAACCGAACCAGCCCATACTTTCTTATACTCCGGATCGTTTGGGTCAAACATAATACACCGTACCCGCCCACCCATATTTGATGGTACTTCATTCCAAATATATCGATCAGTTAAATCGCTTTTTATTTTTGCTCTTTTTTGTGTCTCTTGAATAGCTTTTACTCGCCTTTCATGTGGAACTCTTTTAAGTTTAGGGTCAATGGTCATATAATAATCTTGTATTCCTGCCATTTCAGGTTTGTCCATTAATAATTTTGATCCTTTTTCAGAATCATATTCCTTATTGAGCGATTTGATATCCTCGATGAGAAATTTTTCGAATTGGTTTCTTTTAAATTCGTGGCTTAAAGATTTAATTAGTAATCCTGAAATAAAAATTACAATCGTTAAACCGATCAATTGCAAGGGTAAGTTTTTTTTCATGTGTTTTGCTTTTATTGTATACAAGGTTAATAATTTTTAAATAATTATTGGTTTAAAAATCTTTTGAATTATTACATTTTATTAAAATCAATAAAAAGAAGTTGATTTTTTTATACCTTGGGATGGTAAAAAATATAAAAAATTTGGAAACTCAAATAATTGAAATATACACCGATGGAAGTTGCAACTCAAAATATAAAATAGGAGGGTGGGCAGCCATTATTTTTATCGGTAATGAAAAAGTACTATTGCATGGTGTACAAGAAAATACAACCCATAACCGAATGGAATTAATAGCTGTAATAGAAGCTGTTAATTATGTATTAAAAATGCAATCTAAAATTGGCCTTATTCGAATTTTTACTGATAGTCAGTATGTGGCAGGCATACCTTTAAGAGCAAAAAAACTAATATCCAAAAATTTTATAACTAAAAAGGGAAAAGATATACAGAATGTTGATTTAATAAAAACACTAACCTCACTTATCCAGCAATCAAATATTGAATTTGTTAAGGTAATGGCACACCAGAAATTATCTGATACAATAAATTATAATCGCGAAGTAGACAAACTTGCCCGAAAACTGGTTCGAAAGGAAGTAGACAAAATTATTCCTGATTAGACTGTAATACATTTATTGATTTTGGAGTAAAGGTTTAATGAACCTCTTCAATCCAATCGTTCATTCCTGGGGTTGACTTTACGCAGTAGTCTCCATTTTCATCGCTGTAAACAAAATAGGCTTCTATATCAGGTAATTTCTCCACCAGTTCAAAGGCTTTTTCCAAACCTAAAACCATAAAAGCAGTGGCGTAAGCATCGGCAGTCATACAGTCGTTGGCAATAACAGTTGCACTCAGTAAAGTATGTGTAACCGGGTAACCGGTTTTGGGATTAATGGTGTGTGAATATTTAATTCCATCGCGTTCATAAAACTTACGATAGTTGCCAGATGTGGCTAACGATTTATTATTTAGAGTTATGATTGCCTGAAGGTTTTCTCCCGGAATCATATTATTATCAATTGGTTTGTCAATTCCAATTCTCCAGGCTTTTTGTTTGTGATTTACTCCTTTCGTTTTCACTTCTCCACCAATCTCCACCAGGTAATTTTCAATCTCCTTTTTATCCAGAAAATCTGCAATAACATCAACGGAGTATCCTTGAGCAATGGCATTCATGTCGATCATTACGCGGGGATCGGTTTTAATAATTAAAGAATCTTTAAGGGATATTTTATCAAAGCCTACAAAATTAAGTATGCTATCGATTAACGGTTTTGTAATTTCCGATTTATTTTTAAATCCAAAACCCCACGCATTAACTAGTGGAGCTACGGTAATATCAAATGCTCCGTTTGTTCTTTTATAAACTTCTTCAGCTTTATTAAAAACAGTTTGAAGGCAATGATCAGCATAATCAGATTGATTATTATTTATTTTCGTAATTACAGAAGACTGATTATAGGTAGAAAGCGAAGAGTCGAAATTAGCCAGTATTATTTCAATGTCGTTTTGGTAATCGATACTATCCGGGCTTTCGTAGGTAATATGGTAAGTTGTCCCCTGGGTAAAACCATCTAAAGAAATATAATTGGATTTTGGTGGGGGGTTGCATGAGGCCAGTAAAAGAATTGATAATATCAGAATATATAAATTTCTCATTGGTTTTTTTATATAAGTGTAACAAAAGCAATACGAAGTTAATAAGTTTTTTATTATAAATAGATTTTCGGGTCGAGTATTTAATCGACTAAAAAGGGGGCTGTCCAAAATGGTTGATTTTGCCACCAAGACACCAACCTGCTTGCCAGTTTACCAGCCGTGGCTGACAGGCAAGAACACAAAGTTGCACTAAAGTATAATTTATTGATTCACTTATTTTTGTGTTTCTTAGAGGCTTTTGTGTTTTAGTGGCAAGTATAAAGTTATACTCCTTTTTGGACAGCCCGCTTTTATATGATTTGAATTAAATGTTGTGTTGAATTGTATTTATCCTCCAAAATCATCGAAATCAACCATCTCATCAGGAACACCCAGGTTATAAAGCATATCCTGAACCGCATCGTTCATTATTGGGGGTCCGCAGAGATAATATTCAATTTCTTCGGGTTCTTCATGTTTACTTAGATATTCATCGTAAGCTACCTGGTGGATAAAACCGGTTAAGCCGTTCCAGTTATCTTCTTCTTTAGGTTCCGATAAAGCAATATTGAATGTAAAGTTTGGAAACTCTTTTTCTATCTGCCTGAATTCTTCTTCATAAAAAACTTCTCGTTTCGACCGGGCACCATACCAGTAAGAAACTTTTCGATCGGTTTTTAGTGTATGGAACAGGTGGAAAATGTGCGACCGCAGAGGAGCCATTCCGGCACCACCCCCGATATAAACCATTTCGCGATCGGTATCTTTAATAAAAAACTCACCAAATGGACCAGATATGCTCACTTTATCGCCAGGTTTGCGTGAGAAAATAAATGATGAACATATACCAGGGTTAATTTTTTTGAATGCACCTTTAGATCTGTCCCAGGGTGGAGTAGCAATACGGATATTGAGTTTTATTATATTACCTTCAGCAGGATGATTAGCCATTGAATATGCACGGAAGGTTTCTTCCGAATTCTTCATCTTTAAATCCCACATGTTAAATTGATCCCACTCATCACGGAAACGATCTTCAACTTTAATATCTTTAAAATCAACTTCAATTTTTGGAACATCAATCTGAATATAACCACCTGGTTTAAAATCAAGTTCTTCGCCTTCTGGAAGTTTAACCACAAACTCTTTAATAAAGGTAGCCACATTTTTGTTCGATACCACTTCGCATTCCCATTTCTTAATACCCATTACTTCTTCAGGAACTTTTATTTTCATATCGTCCCTTATTTTCACCTGGCATCCTAAACGCCAGTAATTTTGTTGTTCTTTACGGGTAAAGAAACCTGTTTCTGTTGGTAAAATACTTCCGCCACCTTCTAATACCTGGCACTTACACAGGCCACATGTACCTCCGCCACCACATGCCGAGGGAAGGTAAACATCATTATTTGATAATGTTGTTAAGATTGTATTTCCCGGGTCAACTTCGATTTCTTTTTCTTCGTTAATGGTAAGTTTTACCGAACCCTGTGGTGTAAGTTTTTTTCTCGCAAATAATAATACCAAAACCAGGGCGAGAATAACGGTTAAGAAAACCGCAATACTAAGCAATATAACTGTAGTTTGTGATGCTAATAATATCATTCTGCTAATTTTTTATGAAGCATTTAGCTTGAAATTGTATGTTTAATTTTTTGTTACTTATCATTTTAATCTGATTGCTAATAGCTAAAAGCTACATTTATAGTTTTATTCCCATAAATCCCATAAACGCAATCCCCATTAATCCTGTAATAATAAAAGTTATACCAAGTCCTTTTAAGGGAGCCGGAACATTAGAGTACCTGATTTTTTCACGTATTGCAGCAATTCCGACAATAGCCAGAAACCATCCTACTCCTGAACCAAGTCCAAATGCAGTAGCCTCAGCAATATTGCTATAATCGCGCTCCTGCATAAATAATGATCCTCCTAAAATTGCACAGTTAACAGCAATAAGCGGAAGAAAAATTCCCAGTGAATTGTAAAGTGTTTGCGAAAATTTTTCTATAATCATTTCTACCAGCTGCACCATTGATGCAATTACAGCAATAAAAATGATAAAGCTTAAAAAGCCTAAGTCAACATCGGCAAATCTTGGACTTAACCAAACCAGGGCACCTTCTTGTAAAAGATAATTTTCAATTAAATAATTAATAGGAACAGTAAATCCTAATACAAAGATTACTGCAATGCCAAGGCCGGTTGATGTTTTTACAGTTTTCGATACCGCAAGATATGAACACATACCCAAAAAGTATGCAAATATCATATTATCGATAAATACTGACTTGACAAATATGTTAATTAAATTTTCCATGTTTATTATATCATTTCAAGTTTTTAGTTCGATTCTATTAGTTTCCTGTTTTTTGCACGCTGAACCCAAATAATAATACCTACAACAATAAGTGCCATGGGCGGCAAAATCATAAATCCATTATTTTCGTATCCAAATTCATAAAATCCTTGCGGAATTACCTGGTAATCCCATATGGTTCCCGATCCTAAAAATTCTCTGAAAAATGCTACAATCATGAGAATAACACCGTATCCTGCTGCATTTCCAATACCATCAAGAAATGATGCCCAAGGCTTATTTGCTAAAGCAAAAGCTTCCAGTCGTCCCATAATTATACAATTGGTAATAATTAACCCCACAAATACCGATAGCTGTTTGCTAATATCGAATAAAAATGCTTTTAGTACCTGGTCAACTAAAATTACCATTGATGCAATTACCACCAATTGAACAATAATACGTATTCTTGGCGGTATCGTTTTGCGTAACAATGAGATCACAACATTCGAAACTGCCATTACTACGATAACAGACAGGGCCATTACAAATGCAGGTTTTAATTTAACTGTAATGGCAAGTGCCGAACAAATTCCTAAA
>JAWLEM010000109.1:0-7160 GCA_041686115.1 Bacteroidales bacterium | reverse complement strand
TTTATTTATTTTCTCCTGATTTAATATTATTCTGTAATTCTTGTGGTACAAATGATGAGTTGTTTTCAAAATCCCACAAGGATTGTATTTTCATATTTAAAAGTTCCAGTTTATAGTTGATTAAAGCATTGGCGAGATCCATTTTTTTCTGTGACAACTGATTTTGATATCTTTCCAGGTCGATACTTGTTAAATCGCCATTTCTGTATCTTTCCAGGTTTATCTCGTAGGTGAGTTTCGCATTTTTTTCATTCTGCTCAGCGATCGCTATTTGAGTATTCAAGTTTTGTAGATTTCTGAATATTTGGCGAATATTAATTACGATATCATCTTCGAGTGTTTCCAGATTGATTTCCCGCGATTCTACTTCCAGTTCGGCAGCCCGAATGCGAGCCTTCCTTTCGCCCCAGTCGAAAATTGGAATTGAGAAAGTAACTCCGACCTGGGGGCTCTTTGTTGGTTTATCATAGATGTTGGTAAAGGTTTCATTATTCCCCATGATTCCGACAGAGAGATCAACATCTCCTCTAAACTCATTGGTAGCAGTAGTTTGAATCAAATCAAATTCGGCATTATTTAAGTCAATTTTTCGCTGGGTTAATTCTAATCTTTGCGATAATCCATTATCAATTGCTTTTTCCAGATCAACCAATACAGGCTTGTACTCAATGTTCGTTGTAATTTCTATCTCATCATATAAAGAAACGCCTATCAGTCTTTTGAATTGATCTTTTGCATTTTCTAGATCAACTTTTGCATTATCGCGGTTCGATTTACTGGTAGCAAAATTCAGTTCAGCCTGCAATAATTCTTCCTGAGCAGATAATCCGGCTTCCACTTTACTTTTAATAATATCTAAACTTACTTCCTGATTTTCAAATTCTTCCTGGGCAATTTGAACAGCCATTTGCTTTTGATATATTGAATAAAAAGCTTGTGTTACCTGGCGTTCAATATTTAACATCTGAATAGAATAGGATAAAGTGGCATTTTCAAGAGCCAACTCTTGCCTTTTTAAATTCATTTTTGTTCGGTTATAGGTAAATAACGGCTGATTATAACTCAGGTAAAGGTTGTTGTTAAATCCTTCGTAGGTATTGGTTGTTTTTGTTGGATTTAATGGATCCGATGTGTTATCGAAAGTTTCAGTAGCCGTGGATTTATACTCAAAATTATTCCTGAGCGAAAGTGTTCCATCGGTCCATTTAATGGGTTGCGAAATTACCAAACCTCCATTCGATATGGTTTGCTCTGAGTTGTACCACTGCGAATAAAAATCGTTATACGTTTCGTTATTTGAATAGCGAATAGGCGTAACATTGAGCGAAAAGTGCGATTTTAAATTAGCCAGCTGAGCATTTAAATATTCTCTGCTCTGCTCCATAGTTATCCTTGATTGTTTTATATCAGGACTGTTTTCCAGAGCAATTTCCATGGCATCTTCCAACGAAAGTACTATTTGCCCTTTAGTTAATAATGTGCTTACAATTAAAGCTCCGGTTAATAATAATTTAATTCGTAACATCTTTTATAATTGTTTTATCGTTTTATATTTTACTTTTTTAAAAGTCGTATGAGTTCTTGTATTATTCATTCTTAACCCATTTTATTGCATCGGCAAAAACCATTTTACCAACAGATTTATTGGTTAATTCTACTTTTGCATTTTCCGGTGAGATGTAAAATGTTCCCATATAATTCCACCCTTCGTCCAGTTCTTCGTCGGAAAGTGTAATATTATCCATTCCGTCATCATGATAAATTTGGAAATTATAGTTTGGTTTACGCTTTTCGCGATTCCATCCAAAATTAATCTTTACAATACTGCAGTAAACATCATAATATGCTCCTTCGGATAAATCGGCATTCCATTGGGCTATTCTTTCGCCTTCACCTGAGCTGGTATACATTCCCGAACGAATATACTTTCCGTAAAAACCGGATCTTAATATGGGTTCCCATTCCGATGAAGGATTCCAAAAGTTAATTCCTGAATATTTATACTTGTCTTCTTTGTTTTTATTAATGAGTGTTTTTAAATAACTTTCGTTTGTTTCCTGAATGTATTCAAAGCCTTCATCTTCGTTATCGACAATGATTTCATTCGTATTGGCAATGTCTTTAAATAGGGGATAATCAATGATATCATCTAATATGGGTACTTTTTTTAATTCATCAAATCCTGAAAATTCATAAATCAAATTATTGGGTAAATTTTCGGAGATATTGGTATAGATATTCATCCGCGTAGGTTCTGTAGGAAAAAGCACCCCTATTTCTTTAGCCGATTTTGCCGGAATATAAATTTTCTTCGTATAATCCGGTTCATCCGGTCCGTCGGAAGAAAAACTTCTGCTATTGCTTTTATCATCCAGGTCTATGTTCATGGTAATGATTCCATCAATATTCTCGGGATTTGCTATTTTATAACGTATCTGGTATTTGGTGTGCTCGCCATCCAAAACTTTGTAGGTTTGCAAATCTTTAATTAAAAAACCGGGCAGTTGAGTCTTAGTATACCATTGATCAATTTCTTCAGAAATCGAATCATTAAACTGGTTGAACATCATTGACTCAAATTCATCAAAGAAAAAAGTTTGGTGCCTGTTGTTTTCAATTAAGGTATTTAAAATCTGATTAAAAGATTTTTCGCCATATCTTGCTTTAAACAAAGAGAATAAATAATCGCCTTTAGCCAGAATAATATCATTAATTATTAAAGGGTCTCCATCTTCCTGGTCCTCATCACCTTTTTCAACTCCTTGTTTAATTAAATCTGCCAGGCTTGTTTTTTTGAGCTCAAGATTGATCTTCTCACCTTTGCTGATACCCCTAAAAAACCAACGACTTGAAGACAGATTATGAACATTTCGTTCCCGCAGATAAACTTCCATAGCCAAATTGAGTATAGGCCATTCCTCCGATTCAAGGCTTGTTACAAAAGTATAATAGTAGGGAATGATCGAATAAGTATATTTATCAACCACTTCGCTGAACTGATACCACTCAGTTGGCGGAGCCATTAAATTCCCTCGCACAAATCGCTTAAAAATACGGACTTGCAATTCTTCGGGTGTAACTTCCTCATTATTTTCTTTCATTCTTTTTTCAAATCTGTTTTTACGATTTCTGAAATCTGTTTCTTCCATAATAACGCCTTTTTCGGGATAGAAAATGATTTCAGGCTGCACAGCATCACTGGTTATCGACCAGATATGCTTATCTAATGCAAAATGAACAGGAACTTCGGCGAAAGTAAACCGGTTAAATCCATACTTTAAATTAAGCAACGTTCCATATTCGTTGCGCAGCTCACGAATAACAGCCGGCATAGTATCTTTAAACTCGGCAAAATGGTTTAAATAAAAATCATTCCCTTTTGTCGAGTAAATGGAATATTCGATTGAATCTACCGTAACAGAATGCTTTTCATAATCGGCAATGAGTAAACTTATTTTAGGTAGCGGATAATCATTTTTAAATTGAAAAATTCCGTTTTCAGAATTTGTATTTGCTCCTTGCGAAACCGCTACAAGATCCTTCTTTGTTTTTACGTTTAAAGTAAATTTGGTAAAGTCTGGTTTATATAGTGCCGGTTTATTACTGGCATAAGTTACTCCTGATATTGGATACCATAAAGATTCGCTGGTTAAACAAACAAAATCTTTTTGTAAGTATGCAAACCGCTTCCGTGCCCTAAACATTTCCATAGGGAAGTTATCTTCATAATCGTCCAGATTCAGGTCAAGGAAATGCGTATTTTCATTGATTTTCCCCTGGTAGTTGAATTCAATACTGAGCTCGTCGTTTGGTTTTAAGCTGTTATTACATTCAATTTTTACCAGATGAAGATTCCTGGTAAAACCAGCTTCCTCATTATCAATTTGTATTGTTGACACCCTGAGATCAGGATTTAAACTGAAAATAAGGGTATCCAAATTAACTTTATTTTTATTTTTAACATTTAAAATTGCTTTTACCTTAATGATATCTTCTTTATGTTCCAGTTCGATATCAGAATCAGTAACATAAACTTTTGGGTAATTTGAATATTCATTATTCAGTGCAATGAGTTGCTTTTTTTGATTGATATTATCCTTTTTAAGATTAATATAGTGGTATGCTAAAAAGACCCCGGATCCAACAAATAATAGGGTAAAAATAATGGGTAAATAGGAAAATGTTTTTGATTGTGGTAACCGGTTTAACTTAAAAACAGTAAAAAATACCAAGCCGATTCCGACTAAAAAATAAATGCTTCGGTGAATTATTATTTCGGTAATGTTTCCAAAGCCTGCAATGGTTGAGTGCATCATTGGAACTTTATAGGCAATATAATCGAAAAGGTGGTAAAATTTATCGTTTAAATAAAATATGGTAAGCGCAATATAACCTAACACGATAATAAATGTAATGGCCTGGTTTTTAATAACGGTCATTAAAAAGAAAGATAAACCTAAGATAAATACCAGCGTGGGAATACTGATTAAAAGCGGATATAGAAAAAACTCTCCGATTCCTTTAGATGAATCTTCACTTAAAAAGGAAAACCCTATTCCGAGAATTAAAATAATAAAATTTAAAATAATAAATACCGACAGTATACCCAGGGTTTTTCCAAAAATGTATTGCCCGTTGGTCATAGAGCGGGCATAAATTACTTCAACAGTGTCATTTTTGCGATCCTGTTTTAAAAACTCCGAGGCCAGGAACACTGCAACAATCGCCTGCCCCAGGTTTAAAATAATTAGGTTAGCATAAGGAATAGCTGCAGGTAGTGCCCTATACAACCATGGAGCTCCGCTTGATTCAACAAAAACAGCTACATTAAAAATTCCCAATCCAATAATAAATAAACCGGCAAAAATTCTAAAAAACCAACTTCTTAGAAGAGTTTTCATTTCGAAAAGGGCAATAATTTTTATGGTTTGAAATGAATTCATAATTAAAAGCTGTTTTGACTGGTTAAATACTCCATAAAATATACATAAGCATGTTCAAGGTCGGGTTCAATTTCAATGGCATTTTTAACATTGATTTGATCGCCAACCAATTGAACTTCCCATCCATCCTCTGCCGGAATAGTAGAAATAATGGCATATTTTTCTTTCAACATTTCATACTCGAAACCAGAAGTGGTTACCTGCCAAACATGGCCTTTGGTTTTGTTGATAAGCTCTTCGGGCGATCCTTTAAACTCAACTCTGCCTTTATTTAAAAGGGCTAAATCCTGACAAATACTAGAAATGTCGCCAACAATATGTGTCGATAAAATAATGATCGTATCTCGTTGGCTTAATTCAGAAAGAATATTTCTAAAACGAATCCGTTCTTCGGGGTCTAGCCCGGTGGTTGGCTCATCAACAATAATAATTTGAGGATTTCCAATTAAAGCCTGGGCAATTCCTAAACGCCGTTTCATCCCTCCGGAAAGCTTGTTGGCACTTCTTTCGCGAACATCAAAAAGGCCAACCTTATCGAGCCACTCATCTACCTTTTCTGATCTGACTTTTTTATTCTGAATACCTGAAAGCCCGGCTGCATAATCTAAAAACTCCCATGTTTTTAATTTAGTAAAAAAGCGAAAATCCTGCGGTAAATAACCTAACATTTTTCGTATTGCGCCTCTGTCTTTCATCAAGTCAAATCCGTTTACGCTAGCCTTTCCTCTGCTTGGTTTCATTAACGTTACCAGTATTCGCATTAAACTCGATTTTCCTGCACCATTGGGCCCTAAAAGGCCAAACATTCCATTTTCAATTTCCAGGTTTATATCTGAAAGTGCATGTTTGCCGTTTTTGTATATCTTATCCAGGTTTTCAATTTGTATTTTCATTTTTTTTGTTGATGTCTTTTATTTAAGGCAAAAAAATCTTCGTTATCATTTGCAAATAAGACGCTGTAATATCTTTTTCGTTACAATTATTGGTTACGTCTCCAGGTATTTATAACCGATTCTTTTGATTTATATACATTTTTAAAATTTACAGCTCCGGTTAAATGGCACGAACTTTTATCGATCAAATTACCCTGCAGTTCGTCAATATCAAGGTAAATATTTAATTTCGATTGATTTAAAGCCGTAAAATCAAGAAACGCAATTTTGCCTTCTTGCCCGGGTTTTTTCTCTTCACCTTCTTTGGGTTTCTTGCTATCTATAATGATATTGCTTTTATCAGAAAGTTCAAGAAATAATGAATCGGGTGAATCGCAATAATAAAAAAGCAAAGAATTTCCGGATGTGGCTAAATGCTTCGTATTTGAATTGCTGATTTTAATCACTTTGCGGCTCAGTGTATCATCTTCGGCTTTTTTTAGCACAAGTTGATTGCCATTCAAGGAAATAAGGTTTTTTAAATCAGTAGAATTAACCGTAACTTTTGTTGATGTATCATTGTATAGTTCAACTCTCCAGCCGGATTGCACTTCAAGTTTCGTAAAATGATTATAACTGAAATCAATTTCTTTTATATTAGTAATTTGAGACCTTATTTGCAGCTGTAATACAACTATAGTAACGATAAAAATTACCAGGAGTCCTATAAGTATAATATTGCTCTTTTTCATTTTTTAAAAGTTTTTTCAATGATTTATTCCGACAGATAAGCTTTGTACAGTCCTTCCAGATCGTTGAAGTCAATATCCAGTAAAGTTATTGTTTTAAAGATATTGGGAAGCTCCTGCTCTATAAACTCTTCTTTTCGAAGCTTTAAGGTTGTTTGGTAAGCATTGTCGGTAAGGAAGTAACCAATTCCCCTTTTGTTATAAATAATTCCTTTTTCCTGTAAATAACTATATGTTCTCATAACTGTATTTGGATTTACTTCAATATTAACAGCCATTTCCCGGACAGATGGTATGCGGTCGCCATCGCTCCACTTCTTCTCAAGGATCTCATCGCAAAACAGATCCGTTATCTGAAGGTATATTGCTTTATTATCGTTAAATTCCATTTTAATATTCCTTTTCATTGAGTTTCAGATAGGCTACAAACCAGAAAATAAGCGGCAAAATGAAGAACAGGCTTATTTCTGCAATGAATTCGTACTGCCCAAAAAATTCATTAAATCCAATATTGGCAATATGTTTTTCTAATTCAATTTTGCTAAATACTATTCTCTCACTGATTTTATTTGCTAAGGATAAAATAACAAGGAACA
>JAWLEM010000108.1:4428-7162 GCA_041686115.1 Bacteroidales bacterium | reverse complement strand
CCAAATCCAGGTCAATGGGAACTATCAGCAATTTAAAACGCAATTTATAAATTTAGAAACCAAAGAATATCATAATCTTGCCAGCTTAAGAAAACGCGGGAAGGATGATTATTTAATGTTATATGTAGCAGGTGGAATTGCAGTTGCAACAACAGCACTAATACTTACCAACAATCCGGAAAATTTCGTAACAAACAATGCAAGCGATGTAAATACAGGAATTGCATTAGGAGGAACACTCGCCTGTGGGTTAATTGTTGCCAAATTTATTATTGACCGTAACAGGTAACTGTAAAACATAATTAAAACATATTATGAATTTTTACCAAACAAGCATTTTTAGCTTAATTGTTTTATGTATTGTTTTTTCAGAAAATACATCTGCACAAAAAGATAAACACATTATTGCAAGTCTTAGTAACCATTCAGATCAGGTACATTCGGTAAGTTTTTCTCCCGACGGGAAACATTTCGTTTCAGGTTCGGCAGATAAATCCATAATTATTTGGGACTTTGAAACTTTAAATCCAATACATACTTTGGAGAAACACCATGGGCCGGTATATGCACTAAATTATACCAATGATGGTAAACACTTTTTAAGTGGAGGTGACAATACCATTAAAATATGGGAACAAAACGGGACATTTATCAAATCATTATCAGGCCATTCTACTGCTGTTTGGTCTATTGGAATTTCTAAAGATGATAGATACATTGTAAGCGGATCGTTCGATAATAACTTTAGAATATGGGATATTTATTCGGGCGAAACCTTGCACATTTTTGATATTGATAAAAAAAGCATTCTTGCCACAGCCATAAATCCGGTAAATCAATTTATAGCTTGTGGCACCCAGGATGGCACGGTTGTTTTGTTCACTTTCGATAATTATGAAGTATTACATACTTTTAGTGCTCATGGCAACAATGTTTATTCGCTTGATTTTAGCCCCAATGGAAAGCTCATGGCAAGCGCAGGACGCGATGGAAATATTAAAATCTGGGACGTAACAACAATGGAAATTTTACATTTGCTGGGTAAACATGAGCGAAGTGTGATGGATGTAAAATTTAGCCGGAATGGGAAATACCTAATCTCCGGATCGTACGATGCAACGGTAAGAATATGGGATGTTGAAAGCGGAGAACAAATCCACCAGTTTATCGGACACGAAATGCCTGTAAATGCTGTTGATATTAGCCATGACAACAAATATATTATTAGTGGATCAAGTGATAACTCAGTAATTGTTTGGGAATTGCACCCGGAAATCTTAATTGAGTTTTATTTTGCCAGTGAATTTGCAGAAGAATTAGAAAAATCAGGATTATTTGAACCCAAAAAAAGAACCGAATCCCGATCAGAATATAAAGAAAGGCAAGAAAAAGCAGAAGAATTTAAGTTATCACTTTATAAAAAATTCCTTGACCAACTTAATAAAAACAACTAAATCGCCCTATTTATTTTTTCACTTTTAACTAACAATGCAATATTTATTATATCTCATTTTTCTATTTTCGATTTACTTTATGGCCATTATTCCATTTTGGTTATTATATCAATTTTCGAATATCCTGGCATTCCTTTTTAATTATGTTTTTCAATACCGAAAAAAAGTAATCATAACAAACCTTCGTAACTCATTTCCAGAAAAATCTGATAAAGAGATAAATAGAATTGCCAGGAAAGCATATAAGAATCTTACAGACATTATCGTCGAAAGCATAAAAGGATATACCATTTCAGATAAGGAAATACAAAAACGCTTTAAAATTAAAAATCCGGAATTATTAAATGAGTATTTTTATAGTGGACAAAGTGCCATATGTGTTACAGCCCATTATGGCAACTGGGAATGGGGAGCCATTACCGGAAGTCTGCAAATTAAACACAAATCTATTGCTATATACAAACCATTAACTAACAAGTATATAGATGCCTTCATAAAACGCAGAAGGGCTGAAAACGGTACTTTGCTAAAATCAATTCAAAAAACCACAGAAACTTTTAAAAAATATAAAAATCAGACTTGTATTTATATTTTGGTGGCTGATCAAAGCCCATCGGCAGTAAAAAAAGCCTACTGGATAGATTTTTTGAACCAGGATACTGCCTGTTTGCACGGCCCTGAGAAACATGCAAGAAATAATAACTATCCGGTGTTTTTTCTAAACATACAACGCATAAAAAGAGGTTATTATGAGCTAACTGTGGAGAAATTACTCGAAGAACCTGCAATTACAAGGGAAGGAGAAATTACCCAAAAATACATGAGAAGGCTGGAAGAAATTATTAAAGAAAAACCCGAAAACTGGCTTTGGTCTCATAAGCGATGGAAAAGAAAAAGGAAAGCTGCATAAATAATAATTAATCATTTTCTAAATAAAAAGAGTCTATAAGCCTGGAGTAATTATTACATATTACATTGCGTTTTAACTTATAGGTATTTGTCAGTTCTCCACTTTCAATTGTAAAAGGCCTGTTTAAGAGAGCAAAACGCTGTATTTGTTTGTAAGCAGCAAAATCTTTCTGAGAATCAGAAATAATCGTATAAAAAAAGTTTTTTATTTTATCGTTGGTAAGCAAAACATCAAGCGAAGGATAGCTAATATTATTTTTTTTTGCATAAGCTTTAAGCAAATCAAATTCAGGAACAATTAAGGCCGAAATAAATTTCTTATCGTCTCCTACCACAATTACCTGGTCGATATAAGGATTAAACTCAAGTTT
>JAWLEM010000108.1:0-4328 GCA_041686115.1 Bacteroidales bacterium | reverse complement strand
TTTAAGCAAATCAAATTCAGGAACAATTAAGGCCGAAATAAATTTCTTATCGTCTCCTACCACAATTACCTGGTCGATATAAGGATTAAACTCAAGTTTATTTTCCAGTTGTTGAGGAGCAATAAATTTACCCACAGAGGTTTTAATAATCTCTTTTATTCTGCCGTCGAAAATAAGCTCGCCTTTTTTATTAAAATGGCCTTTATCTCCGGTTTTAAACCACTGGTTATCAAATGCCATTTCTGTTTCTTCGGGTTTTTTATAATAACCGGGCGTTACCGTTTTTCCCCGGATTAATATTTCACTCATTTTACCAATTTTTACATCTGTTTCAGGCATGGGAGTGCCGACCGAATCTAATGAATAATCTTTAACAGGATAAGCGGTAACTGTTGCTGTTGTTTCTGTAAGGCCATATCCAACCAGAATATAAAATCCTAAAGAGTGAAAGAATTCGTTGATTTCAAAAGGGAGACATGCTCCGGCACTTGCTATAAATTTAATTCTGTTTCCAAAAAATCTTCGGACTCTTCGTAAAACCATGATATCAGCCAAAATAAATTTCATCCAAAGTTTAAAAGACCTTTTTTGTTCGGTTCTTTTCTTGGTAAACCAAATTTTCCCGGTTTTTAACGACCAGTAAAATATTTTTCTCCAAACCAATGATTTCGTACTTACATATCGAATAATAAATGCGTAGGTTTTTTCGAAAAATCTGGGTACAGCGCACATCGTTTGCGGCTTTATTTTTTGTAAAGCATCCATTACCGAACGGGGATTGTTAAGATAATTATTAATCATGCCTTTGTGCAATACTATATAGGTCCATGTGCGCTCATATACATGACTCAGCGGTAAAAAACACAGCGAAGAATCATTTTCACAAACAGGAATCCGCTGATCGTGAATTTTTAAAGCTTGAATTAAATTAGAATGACTAAGCATAACGCCTTTAGGTTCTCCTGTTGTACCAGAAGTATAAATAATGGTTGCCAGGTCGTTAACCGACAATTTGCTTAATCGCTCAAAAAGTAATTTTTGCTTTTTTTCATCTAAAAGATCATCCTTGATAAAATCTTTAAAATAAACCGATGGAATTTCAGGGTATAAGGTTACATTTTGATCGAAAACAACAACTTTTTCAAGCGTTGTATGATCGTTAAATAGTTCAATAATTTTTTCGTATTGTTCCTTGTGCCCCACAAAAATAACTTTCATTCCTGTTTCGTTAACAATATACTTTAGTCTTAATACTGAATCAGTAGAAAACACAGGCACGGAAACTGCTCTGGTTGAATAAATAGCAAAATCGGCAATCGTCCATTCGGGCTTATTGGCAGAAAAAATTCCAATGTTATCGAAAGGTTTAACATCCAGTCCTAGAAGAGCTTTTGCAGTTAAATCAATAAGTTCCCCAAATTTTTTCCAGGAAATATTTTTCCATCTGTTTTTACCCGGAACTTCATAGCGTAATGCTACTTTATGGTTATACTTCTGTATACGGTCTCTAATTAATAGAGCAAGGTGTTTATATTCTCCACCAATCATATATCGATGAGTTGAATTATAACTTATTTTTGTTTAACAAGTTACAAAATACAATTTTGAAATAAAACAACTCAAACCCGAATTTGTCGTTTAGAATTTTTTTAACTGCGAACGATAACAGGCTTTAGCTGAATTATGCAAAAACGGGATAAGTTGCATTAAAGGCGATGTACAGTGGAACAAAATTCATGAAATAGATTTAAAAGTTATACGAAAAACCAATACCAACAACTTCTCTAAATTGAATATTTTTGGTTACTCCTACTTGCTCACCATCTACAAAAACCGGAATATCCACATCATCATCATATATTAAATGTGTCATAATGGACATATTAATATACCGGGTAAGTTTCATTTCAAGATTCAATTCCCATTCAATATCAACATTTTGCGGATTATTGATATAGTTGGTAAAGAAATTGATTTTATTCTCCATAAAAATATCTTCAGTAATATTATATTTCCATATCGCTTTAACGTATGCACCTATTTCTTTACGAATCTTTTCATTTTCGCCAACACCAAATCTGGTTTGATCGTAATTTGTAGTATCGGAAAACAGCGTAAATTTAGATGTAACCGGCGATATTAAAACAGTTAAATTTTTATTAGGCTTATAATCCAAACCAAAGGAAAAGATAAGATGTCCCGGGGATAAAAATTTAGAAACGGGCACAGAATCGTTAGGATAGTCATAACCCTTTAAAAACTGTGTTTTAAAATTAAATAAAAAACTGTAATACCAGTTATTAAAAGCAGTACGCCCATATTTTGAATTGAGCTCAAATCTATCATCATTCTTTTGTAATGGATTGTCACCGGCTTTTAGATATCCCAGCCTGAATTCTATATCATTATCCCATGACCGTTTTTTCCCGTAAGAATAATCAGCATTAAATTTAAAAACAGACAGTGCCGATAAATTATTTTCTCCACCTTCAACCCAGTTAACATGGTACCCCTGATTAAATCTTATATCAGCACTACTCCCAAATTCCCAAATGGGTACAATAATATTTACTTTTCTAACTTTTCTTAATCCGGATTTTGTTCCATCGGTATCCAACTGCTGGGTTACTATTTTCTGCTGCTTTGCCTTTTCAATATAAGTTCCTTCTTCCAGAATTAAATCAAATACATTTTTATCCGTTTTTTTAATCCATAAAACAGCAAATTCTCCCCTATTATCAAAAATTTTAAAGTGTACCGAATCTATTTGATCTTCAGGGGCGTTAAAGAAGATAGAGTCTTCTAAAGCATTTTTAAAAACAAGATTTAAAGAATCCTCAGGGAAACTATTTAAAATATACCTGACAGCATGCTTTACAGAGTCGTTTAATGCCTGTATTGAAGTATCTTCCGACTCAAAAAGAAATTGGTTTTGTTCAAATTTTGATCGCAAATAATTCTTAACCGAATCTATTTTATAATAACCGTATTTATATTGAATAAGCTTATTAATAGCTTGTAAGATAGTATCATTCAGATTAAGGGTATCTGTAATTAATAATTTCCGGATATTATTAATTACATAATATGTACTATCCGGCGTTTCAAAAATAAGTGAATCCTCTAATCGATCCATAAATTCATCGTAGGTTTCCTCAACAATAATAACTGAATCTTTTATCGGTAAGGTATCTGCTATTCGAACCGTATCCTTCATAAGCAACGAATCGATTACAAAAGAATCCATCTTTAAATCAATTAATAAAGAATGATAAGAAGGCTTAATCATGATTAAAGTATCACCATAAAATTTGTCGTAATCACTTTTAGGTATCACTGTTGTATCTGGTGTTTCAATCGTATCCTTCTCAATCGTATCATCAATACCAAAAATTTGGTTTAAAGTATCTCTAATCAATTGTTCTTCAGTTATGTTTTTATCAAAGGTTACCGAATCTGTTTGGATTGTATCTTTGCTGGTTACTTTTAGTTTATCGGCTTTTAATGAATCCGGATTGCTATTTTGAGCAATCAGCTGTACTAAACAAAATACTAAAAATAAGATGGTTAAAATGATTCTTTTCATTATTTAAAAATATCTTTTGTCATTCAATGATTAATTCCTTATGTGCTACAAAAATATTTAATTTTAGTTTATTTCTCAGGAAACTTGTATATTTGTATCAACAAATTCGAAACATTTCGAATGAAAAATCTACTCAAAATAAGAGTAACGGCTAAATTCATCTATCTTAATATTAAGAGAAGAGACTCATTCTTGTTTTAAAATACCAGCCAGCAAAATTATTTTCTATTACACTTTAACAAATTATTAAACGATTAATATTAATTATATTATGGAATTACCATTTGCAGAATCATATAAAATTAAGATGGTAGAAACCATCAAAAAAAGTACTCGTAAAGAACGTGAACAATGGATAAAAGAAGCCAAATACAATTTATTTAATTTAAAAAGCGAACAAGTATTTATTGACCTTTTAACCGATTCGGGTACAGGTGCAATGAGTGATAAACAGTGGTCGGCACTAATGCTTGGAGATGAAAGTTATGCCGGTGCAAACTCTTATTATAAACTAAAAAATACGATAAAAGAACTGCTTGGATTTGAGTATTTTTTGCCAACACACCAGGGGCGAGCAGCAGAGAATGTACTGTTTTCAGTCTTAATAAAAGAAGGTGATATAATCCCCGGTAACTCACATTTCGATACTACCAAAGGGCATATCGAATTCAGAAAGGCAAAAGCTGTAGATTGCACTATTGATGAAGCTTTTGATACAGAGCTTGATCACCCTTTTAAAGGA
>JAWLEM010000107.1:4445-7287 GCA_041686115.1 Bacteroidales bacterium | reverse complement strand
TGGAAATATAAAAACAGAGATACTAAAGAAGATGTTCAGCATGATAATAAGAACGATATCAATAAATTACAAAATCTGTTAAAAGCTGATAAAAATATTAAATCGGCACAAACATTACTTGATGAACTTATAAACCAATCGGTTAAGAGTGCAGTAAATGCCATTGATCAATATAACCCCGAACAATAATGAAAAATTATTTAATCATCCTTTTATTTTTCCTGGGCTCCTGCGCAGCAAAAAAACAGGCAGCCGAATTTGAAGCATTGCCCGATTGGGTAAAGCAAAAGCCCATAATACCAGGTTATTACGTAGGTATAGCATCGGTAAAAAAAGTTGGTACTTCGGCTCAATATATTGCCACAGCACAACAGCAGGCACTTTCCGATTTAGCCGAAAGTGTATCGTCAAATATTAGCTCCACATCAGTGCTCAGAGCGATTGAAACAAAATACGGCTATGCTGAAACTTTCGACCAGAAAATACAGGTAAGCACAGATGATTATCTTGAAGGGTTTGAACCGGTGGATTTTTACGAAAACGAAGACTCATACTGGGTTTATTACAAAATTGATAAGCGTACGTATCATGAAATGAAAGAGAAGAGAAAAAAGGAAGCCATTGCAACGGCCCTGGCTAAATATCAATCAGGATTGCAGGAGCAGCAAATTAATAAACCCAAAGAAGCCCTTGCTTTTTACCTTCAGGGATTACAAGCCATTAAAAGGTATTTAAACGAAGAAAATCCAACCATTTACAATAATCAGAATATTGATATTGGGAACGAATTATTCGCTTCCATTAACAACATTTTAAATGCACTAACCATTGAAGCAAACAGGTCATCAGTAAATGTAAAACGGGGAGATAACTTTAAAGAAGCACTTGAATTTTTAGTTACTTATAAAGGCCATCCTGTACAGGGAATCCCTGTTACATTTTTATATTCAGGTGGATATTTAAAAAATGATAAAAAAGATTCTGATGCACAGGGATTCGTCCGATTAGAACCCGAAACGATCTATTCAAAAAACGAAAAAGAACAAATTACTACATCGATCGATTTAAAAGAACTGGCTCAAAAATCGGTTGATGACATTTTTATTAGGGGGCTTATTCAAAAACATTATATCAAGCCGGCTACAGTGGATATTTTTATTCAAGCACCATCCATTACAATCATTATTGATAAAACCAGCTGCACAGAAAATCAGTACAAAACCATTACAAGTACTTTTAACGAAAATATTCGTCAGTTTGGTTTTATTAACGAACCGAAAAATCAAGCGGATTATATCCTGGAGTTATATTTTGGATACAGGCAGGGAGAAAGTGCAGGTGGTTTGGTTTCGGTTTATATTTCAGGCGAATTAATTATTAAAGGCCAATCAGGAAAAACAATCTGGACAAAACAAACTGAAAGTATTAAAGGAGTTGGAAATAGCGTTGAAGGAGCAAAAAATAAAGCTTTCGATGAATTTGTTACAGCACTTAACCGGAAATTTTTTAAACAGGGTTTAGATTCGATTAAATAAAAAAAACAAAAACAAAAAATTGATAACGAGAGCTAATTATAGTTCTCGTTTTTTTTATTAAAAAATTAAACCAATTGGACTTATTCAATTCTAAGAATTATTACTCAAAAATCATTAATGATGAAAAAAACTTTATTTATAGCTTTAATTTTAGCATTTAGTGCATTAGTAAACTCTTTATATGCACAAGATGATCCTGTGGTTCAGAAGATCATTGAACTGGGAAAAACCGACAATCAAACCATGCATCATCTGGATATTTTAAGCAACCGTTTTGGTGGGCGCCTGGTAGGTTCTGATGCCTATGAAAATGCTGCCAACTGGGCTGCTCATAAATTCAACGAATGGGGAATGGAAGTTATCATGGACGAAGTGGGAGAAACACCGGTTGGTTTTAATCGTGGCCCATGGTTTGGCCGTTTATTAGGAGAGAATGGAATGGCTTTACATTTTGCCACACCATCGTATACATCCGGAACAAAAGGAGTACAGCGCGGGCATGTTGTGTTAGAACCCAAAACGCAAGCTCAGTTCGACCGCATGAAGCATCATTTAAAAGGGGCCTGGGTATTGGTTACAGGCGAAAGTGCCGGTTGGCCTGTTGATATTTCAAAAACAGCTGATGCAAAACGTAAAGAGATAATCAAAGAAAATGAAGAAATTGAAATAGAAAACAATAAAATTCGCCGCGAAAACTGGGCAAACAGAAAATCCGGTAAACAAAAAGAACTACTCCCTTATAATGAAGAACCTGCAGTATTTTATAAAGAAATGATCGATGCCGGAATTCTTGGAATAATACAATCATCGAAAGTTCCTATAACAGCATTATACGACCGTAAAAATATTGATAGTTTAACTTTTGAAACCCTACCAACTGTCCCTGATATTAAATTGGACGAACACCAGTATAAGATTATTGAACAAATGGCCAAAGAACGACGCTATTTTCAATTAGAATTCGATATACGTAACCACTTTAAAATGGGGCCCGTTAAATATCACAATGTTATTGGAGTGATCCCGGGAACAGAATACCCTGACGAATATGTGATTATGGGTGGGCACCTGGATGCTTTTGATGTTGCAACCGGTGGTGTTGATGATGGCTCTGGTGTAACCCCTGCTATGGAAGCTGCCCGGCTCATTATGAAAGCCGGCGGTAAACCCAAACGAACTATTTTAGTCGTTCTGTGGGCAGCAGAAGAATTTGGACTATTAGGATCAAAACATTGGGTCGAAGAAAACAAAAACAAATTAAATAAAGTTTCTAATATGTTTAACAGAGATGGAGGGCCAACAGTTGC
>JAWLEM010000107.1:0-4345 GCA_041686115.1 Bacteroidales bacterium | reverse complement strand
AAAATAAGTATAGAAAAAGCAGGCTTATAATAGACATAAAATATTAAAACTAAAAAACAAGAACTATGAGACGTAAAATTTTACATACCCTTGCATTTACTCTAATTTTCACAAGCCTTCTGGGGCAGAATGAGCCAGTTACTGAGGCAAACTATAGATTGGCTGAACAGTTTTCGCCTACAAAAATTAAAAAAATGGTTTTTAGTACATCGGTTCAGCCAAACTGGATGAAAACAGGGGATAAATTTTGGTATTCCTATAAAACGTCAAATGGTACAAACTATTATATTGTTGATTTGAATAGTAAGACGAAAAAGAAAATGTTTGATAATGATCGCATGGCAGCAATGTTAACACTAATAACAAAAGATCCATATGATGGCAAACATTTACCTGATATTAAACCCAAATTTAAGAAAAATGATTCTGTTTTTCAGTTTGATGTAAAAAGCTCTCAGGATAAAGAAAAAACAGAAGTTAATGAGAAAACGGATAGTACGAATACAGATAGCACGAAAACAATAACTGATAATAAAGAAAATAAAAAGAAAAAACCCGAAAAAAAGATCTTCCATTTAGAATACAACCTAAGTACAGGTGAATTATACGAGATAGAAGACTGGAAAGAAGAAAAAGAAGTTCCAAAGTGGGCGAATATTTCACCAAGTGGAGAATATGTCATTTTCGCAAGAAATTACAACCTGTACTGGATGGATAAAGAAAATTACGAAAAAGCTAAAAATGAAGATGAGGATAAAAAAGATTCAACCATCGTAGAGCATCAGTTAACTTTTGATGGTAAACAATATTATGCTTATGGCGGAGGATATACTGCAGGGGAGAATGATGACGAAAAGAAAATCAAAAAGGAGCGAGAAAAAAGAAGAAGAGCAAGGATATATTGGTCACAAGATTCCAAAAAATTTGGATTAATTCGTTACGACCAAAGAAAAGTAAAAACGCTTTGGGTTATTGATGTTTTAGCCAATCCCCGTCCTGAATTAGAATCGTATAAATACACCATGCCTGGCGAGAAAAACAACACGCAGGAAGAACTATGGGTTTTCAATATGAGTGATACTTCCAGAAGGCAATTTGATGTTAAAGCATTCAACGATCAGTCAATTAGAATTCACAATGAAATAAAAACAAATAAAGAAAAAATTGAAGATTATGTGCCTGTTACCTGGTTGTCTGAAACTTCGGATAAACTTTACTTTACACGCAGAAGCCGTGATCTTTACAAGATGGATATTTGTGAATTAAACCTTACAACGGGTGATGTTAAAGTTCTTATAAAAGAACGCATGAATACCTACATGGAGCAAAAAACACTGCACATGATTGGCAATGGAAGTGAATTTATCCATTGGTCGGAAAGAGATGGCTGGGCTCATTTATACTTATATGATGGTAATGGAAACATAAAAAAACAATTAACTTCTGGCCCGTGGCATGTTTCTAATATTGAAAAGGTAGATGCTAAAAACAGGGTTGTATATTTTACCGCAAACGGAAGAGAAAGTAATGAGAATCCATATTATTCACATTTATACAAAGTTAACCTGGATGGAACAGGATTAAAGCTTTTAAATCCCGGAAACTACACTCATCGTATTGATTTGAGTGATTCGTATAACTATTTTTTAAATAACTTTTCGCGCGTTAATACTACTCCAAAATCTGAAATCAGAGATAATACCGGGAACGTTGTTCTTGAGCTTGAAACAGCAGACCTAAGCAACCTTTTTGCTGCCGGATATAAATTTCCGGAAATATTTAAAGCAAAAGCTGCCGATGGAATTACAGATATTTATGGTGTAATGTATAAACCATTTAACTTTGATACTACTAAAAAATATCCCCTAATCCAATATGTTTACCCGGGCCCACAAACCGAAGCCGTAAATAGTTCGTTTTCGGCTCGCATGGACAGAACAGATCGTTTTGCACAGTTAGGATTTATTGTCGTTTCGTTAGGGAATCGCGGAGGGCATCCAAATCGTTCAAAATGGTATCATAATTACGGATATGGTGACCTAAGAGACTATGGTTTAGCAGATAAAAAGTATGTGGCTGAGCAGTTAGCGCAACGCCATAAATTTATCGATATTGAAAAAGTTGGTATTTGCGGCCACTCGGGTGGAGGGTTTATGTCAACAGCTGCATTGTGTCAATATCCTGACTTTTATAAAGTAGCTGTTTCATCGGCGGGTAATCACGATAATAATATCTATAACCGCTGGTGGAGTGAAACTCATCATGGTGTGGAAGAAAAAATTGATGACGAAGGAAATTCAAAATTTTTATACGAGATAGAGACAAATCCACAATTAGCTAAAAATTTAAAAGGTAAACTTTTACTTGTACATGGTGATATTGATAACAATGTACATCCCGGAAATACCATACGTATGGCAAATGCATTAATCAAAGCAAATAAACGATTCGATTTCTTTATTATGCCGGGACAACGCCATGGCTTTGGCAAATACACCGAGTATTTCTTTTGGTTAAAGGCAGATTATTTCTGTAAGCATTTAATAGGAGACTATTCTATTAGCACCGATATTTTTGAAATGCGACGCGAACATAAAATGACACCCAGTAAGAAAAGGGCAGAATAAAATATAAATAAATACACCAAAAATAACAGGCTGCCTTATACTTTGGCAGCCTGTTTACTTTTTAACTCGGTTGAAATCCTAAAAAAACAAATCCTGGTTTATTAAGCATTCTTTAATAATACCCTAAAGAATACAAATTTCCATTGATTAAAAGTTTTGTAAATCAAAAAATAAGGTTTTGTTTTTATTATTTTAGGTATATAAATTTCATTCCTGCTACAATACCTCCTGCCGGAACATGTTCGCCTTCTTCCAGGCCTTCAATATCACTTTTAAGATAACCACTGAATGTTTCAGTCAACATCTCATAATAATCAGGAAGATATTCAGTAGCCTGAGTAAAAAAATCTTTCATCCCCCAGTGAATATAAAGTATTTTTCCATCTAATAATTCAGGATTTGTTTTTGCTGCTAAATCGTACATAAACCCGGAACAATGGCCTATCATCGAACTACTTGAAATATAGGCATCAAAATCAGCCGGACTTTGTAGCAGTGCATAAATGGTAAAAAGCCCTGCATTTGATGCCCCGTAAAGGATATTAAAACCACTGGTTTTGTAGTTTTTATCCATAAAAGGTTTTAACTCAGAAATGAGAAATTTTAAAAAATATTCGGCACCACCAGAACCTTCTCGTGCTTCAATTTTTTCAGGAATCATATCGCGATTGCGATTAACTTTTGTTTTAATACCAACAATGATATGTTCTTCAAAATCAATCCCTTTTACACAATTTACAGCTTCACGATAAGGCTCAATCATTTCGCCATCGAGCATATACAAAACAGGAAAGCTTGCTTGTTCGTTGTAGTTATCCGGCAGATAAATAAACAACGTTCGTTCCTCCCCTAAAACTTTAGAATGAATCTTTTTTTGAATTACATTTTCAAAAACATCTGATGGATTAGTATCCTGGGCATTTATATTCTCAATATGAAGGATAAAAATCAGAATCAATAAACAAGATAGTTTTACTTTCATCATTTTATTTGTTAAAAAAATTAGACTATTGATTAAGTTGAAAAAATTTATATGCTGTAATAGATGTAACGATTCCATAAAAAAGTGCTACAAAACCAATGATATTAATAATTACAACAGCGCCCTGAAACGGCACCAATAAAAAGAGTAAACCAAAAGCAATCAGAATAATATTGCGAATGATACTGAGCCAGAAAAAATAGGGTTTTGTTTTTATGATAAAGTTAAGATTGATAATTCCGATCAATAAAGCCAAAATACCCAAAATAATTACAAACACGTTTACTACAAACGAAGGAAAAACTAAAAACAGTAATCCAATTATTATATTTACTATTCCTTCGTAAAACCAAAAATCCGGCATTTCTTTATATTTTGATTTTGTGATTAAAACCAGGAAAATACCGGCAATCAACAGCAATAATCCAAAGAACTGAACAATGGCTTTGAGCGTCAATTCGGGATTTACAAGGGCTATAGTTCCAAATATGATCATAATTGTTCCCTGTATGCCAAGAAACCAGGGATTAGTAAATCTTAAGTTATCCATTATTTCAAGAGTTTTTATTAATAATATCTTTATTTGCAGGTTTAAATTCAGCTGTATTTAAAATATCACGCAGCGAATTGATAATCATTTCGTGATTTAAATTATATTGTGACAGATTTTGATGCCCGTTATTTACCAGTAAACAATCGCAACCAATTGCTTTGGCTACTTCATAATCGTGAAAAG
>JAWLEM010000106.1:0-7287 GCA_041686115.1 Bacteroidales bacterium | reverse complement strand
CATATCTTTTATGGTAAGCTGTTTTGTAATACAATCATCTTTAAGCTTAAAATCAGGGACATAATCGATTATTTTATCATCCCATGATAGCAAACCTTCTTGTACCAGTTTCCCAATGGCAGCAGCAGTAAATGATTTAGTACACGACGCAATATTGAATATATCATCTTTTCTCAGAAAGCTCATGTTTTCTGCATTTCTGTAGCCCATTGCTTTATCGTAAATGATGGTTCCTTCTTGAACAATGACTACACTCAATCCGGTTGGATTAAATTCATCGAATACTTTTTGAGTAATACGGTCGAACTTTTGAATTTCATTCTCATCTTTTTGGATAAAAAGAATTAAGGGTATTGCAATAACGAGAATTAGCGGAATGATAAATTTTACGATGTTCTTCATTTTATTTTAATCGTTGGTGAAATAAACTGTTTTTTTCTGTTGACTAAAATTAAGAAATAAAAAGTTAAAGTCAATATTGGTAATTGTATTTGTTCTTTTTTGATCTATTTAAGGATTTCTTAATCAACTATAGTTACGATATTTCCATGTCAAGATTGTTATCAGCAACAGGAGGTGCACACGAAATATCCATTGCATACCGGTTTAATATGGGATTTAAAGATAAGCGAAAGAAAGCAGCTCTTCCCTGTCCTTATTTTTAATGTAAAAACTACTTTTTCTTAAACAGCAAAAACAAATAGGTGCTAAAAATGATTGTTGTGGCGATCTGCATTGCCATGGGTGTTGATATTAAACCTGATTTGATAACTGCAAGTTGGATTAGTCCGAATTTTATCAGGTAATAAACCATTTTACTTGCTATAATACTAATTAGGATGGGTACAAATGTGTTTTTAAACTTATTTACTAGTGCATAAAAAATAAAAACGTTTAGGCTTAACTCAAAGGCAATTAAAAGCATTTTTGGGAATACTGGGTGTGCCGAAATCAAAAATGAAAATAATGGCAATGTTAAGGCAATAATATATGCATTTTGTTTTGTTGTATGCACTAATGCCAGAATAAGCATTAATCGCATGGGTTCTATATAGTAAACTGGAAGGCTGAGTAAATGCGAAATGGCCGGAATAAAATAGATGAATGCAATAGCTGCAATATCTAATATAATACTTTTGATATTCTGTTTGCTGAGTAATGTAACTGCTCTTGTTTCCATAATGATTATATTTATTTAAACTAACAGGTTAGTTTTTTATTTACTAACAAATTTAAGGATAAATTTTAAAAGGTTCTTCATTTTTTGTAAATTTATGGAGTTTGTCTTATTAAAACATTTTTGTATGAAACGAAGAGATTTTATTCGAAAAACAATAAGTGCAGGAGTTTTTACCGGTACAGCTTTAAGTTTTGGCGGATATGGTAAAATTTTTGCCAGCACAGTAAACTCATCATTACCATACGATTTGGTTGCTGTAAGAGACGGTGAACCCGACTTAATGCTAGATAAAGCACTGGAAGCTATGGGCGGCATACAAAACTTTGTAAAAAAAGGGCAAACTGTTGTGGTTAAACCCAATATTGGTTGGGATGTTTCGCCCGAGAGAGCAGCAAATACAAATCCATTGTTGATCAAACGTATTATAAGTCACTGTTTAAATGCCGGGGCAAAGGAGGTTTATGTTTTTGATAATACCTGTGATAAGTGGTCTGCATGTTATAAAAATAGTGGAATAGAAAAGGCTGCCAAAGATGCAGGTGCAAAAGTTGTTCCGGGCCATAGTGAAAGTTATTACCAAAGCGTTGATATCCCTTTAGGCAAAAATCTAAAACAAGCTAAAGTTCATGAGTTGATTTTGAGTTCCGATGTTTTTATCAATGTACCTATATTAAAAAATCACGGTTCTGCTCGAATAACTGTCGCCATGAAAAATCTTATGGGAATCGTTTGGGACCGCCGTTATTGGCATCGAAATAATTTAAACCAGTGTATTGCTGATTTTGCTACATACCGTAAACCCGATTTAAATATTATTGATGCTTATAATGTAATGACCAAAAATGGACCACGTGGAGTATCAACAGGCGATTTGGTTAAGATGAAATATTTAATTGTTTCTGACGATATGGTGGCTGCCGATGCCGCTGCAGCAAAAGTATTTGGCATAGAACCCGAAGATGCAAAATATATTCCTATGGCAAACGAGTTGGGGGTAGGGCAAATTGATCTTACAAAATTGAATATTAACCGAATTAAAGTATAAATAACGAAATAGCTAAAAACTGATTTTTATGCTATACTGAATGATCATTTGCAGCTATTTCATATGACAGTGCCGAAAATTAAAAATAAACCAATGAAACTTGCATTTTTGAAAAAATTGAGGGTTGTTTTTTCAATCCTCTATTTTTTAGCTATTACTGTTTTATTTATTGATTTTACTGAGCTGATTCCCGAAAATATTTACGATTCGGTTCTGTTTTTTCAATTTATCCCATCATTGCTAACATTTATTAACCTGTTTGCAATTGCAGGTATTGGTTTTCTTATCATTATCATTCTAAACTTGCTTTTTGGAAGGGTTTATTGTTCTTTTATTTGCCCATTGGGGATATTACAGGATATTTTTAGTTTTTTTTCAAAAAAAGTCAGAAGGTTAAAAAAATATCGTTATAAATATTTAAAACCTTATCGTTGGATCAGATATTCATTTTTAGGAGTTGCCATTATTGGATTGGTTTCAGGATTTACATTACTTGTCTCTTTTCTTGACCCTTACAGTGTCTTTGGACGAATTTCTTCGGGCTTAATAAGGCCGGTTGTTGTGAAAGGTAATAATTTACTGGCTTCGATATTTCAAAAATTTGATATTTATTCGTTTTATGTGGTTGATTTAAAGGTACAGGCCTGGCAGGTATTAATTATTTCTGTTTTTTTTCTTTTACTGATTTTATTCTTTTCAATTTTTAAAGGGCGTCTGTATTGTAATACCATCTGCCCGGTTGGTACATTCCTGGGATTGTTATCTAAATTTTCTGTATTTAAAATCAACATCGATAAAGATACCTGTACCAGTTGCAAATTATGCGAAAAAGTTTGCAAAGCTGGCTGTATAAATATCCCTGAACAAAATATTGAATTTGATCGATGTGTAAATTGTTATAACTGCCTTACGGTTTGTCCTGTTAATAGTATTCAGTATTCACCTGCCCGGCTGGTTCATAAACAGAAACAAACATCACATTCCGACGATAAAGTCAATAACCGACGGCAGTTTTTTGCCCTCCTTGCTTTAATTTTTGCGGCAGGAAAAACCAGGGCTCAGGAAATTGTTGTTTCAAACACAGCTACTTTTCCAGCCAAAAGAACAGTTGCAGTCTCTCCTCCGGGTTCAATTTCCATCGAGCATTTTAACAATTCATGTACAGCATGTCATTTGTGTGTTAGTGCCTGTCCTACACATGTTCTGCAACCTGCATATACCGATTATGGATTAATAGGTTTTATGCAACCGGTAATGGATAACCATGCCGGATTTTGTAACTTCGATTGTATAAAATGCAGCGAAGTTTGCCCAACCAGTGCCATACAATTATTGGATTTAGAAAAGAAACGGTTAACACAAATTGGAAAAGCAATATTTGTAAAACAAAATTGTATTGTTGAGACCGAAGGTACTGATTGTGGAGCTTGTGCCGAGCATTGCCCTACTAAAGCGGTTCGAATGGTACCCTATCAAAATGGACTGGTAATACCCGAAGTAACTGAAAATATTTGTATTGGTTGCGGCGCTTGCGAATATGCTTGCCCAACAACTCCTTATAAGGCTATTTATGTAGAAGGTAACTCAGTTCATGAATTAGCACTAAAGCCAGAAGAAGTGCAACAAAGCCAGGAAGTTGATGATGATTTCCCTTTCTAAAAAAAGTGAATACAATAAGATGTTTTAACTTTGCGATTCCAATAGATATTTATTAATCAGCGATAATAGTTTATCTCTACCTATGGGTTTTGAAATAAAATCAGTAGCTCCCGCATCAAAGCTTAATTTTCTGTCTTCGGGCATTGAAAAAGCTGTTTGAACTATAATTGGGACATTAATTCTTTCCTGCCGGATTTTTCTAATTGCTTCAAGGCCATCCATCTCAGGCATTTTTAAATCCATCAAAATTAAATCCAGATGATTTCCCCCCTGACAAATATCCATAACTTGTTTACCTGTTTTTGCCCATAATATTTCGCTTTTTGTTTTTCTCATAATCATTTCAAGAAACTTATAGTTGCTTTCTTCATCTTCGGCAATTAAAATGGTTTTATTTTCCCAATTGTATTTTTCTGTATCTTTATTTTCCAGTATTGGTTGTGGATGTTTATTATTATTCTGTTTTATTGGAATTGAAAAGAAAAATGTTGCCCCTTTATTTAATTCGGAGTCAATCCATATTTTTCCGCCCATCATTTCAATTAGATTTTTAGAAATTGTTAATCCTAAACCGGCACCTCTATATATTTTTTTCTTGTTATGTTCAACTTTGGTAAACCTGGAAAAAATATTATTCTGTTGCTCTGTTGATAATCCAATTCCTGTATCCTTAACAAAGAATATGAGTTGATTTTCATATTCTAACTTATCTGGCAGGTAACCAAATTCAACAAATCCGTTTTCAGTAAATTTAATTGCGTTGTCAATCAAATTATTAAATACTTGTTGTAATCTGTAATAGTCAGACTCAATGTTAAGTGGAGTATTAATTATTTTCTCGTCTACCTTAATTTGAATGTTTTTATTATGTTTGAACCTTTCGCTAAATGTTTCGAATAACTCGCCCATGAGTTTATTTATGGAACAATCTTTATTAATAATTCTTAACTGTCCTGATTCTATTTTGGCAATATCTATAATGTCGTCAATTAAATTTAATAAAGAGTGGCTATTCTTAATAATCAGATCAACCAGTTCAATTCTTTGATCAGTACTAATATCAGTGTCATTTAAAAGATTTGAAAAACCAATGATTGCATTCATTGGAGTGCGTATTTCGTGCGACATATTAGCCAAAAATGCCGATTTGAGATTGTCTGCTTCTTCAGCCCTGTTTTTGGCAACTTCAAGATCTTTTGTTCGCTCATTAACCAATTTTTCTAAATGGTTTTGATGTTCTCCAAGCTTTTGATTTATTTTTTCAAGATTTTCTGCCTGGGTTTCAAGCTCTTCCTTTTGGAGATTTATTTCGTGAGTTCTCTCTTCAACTTTGCTTTCAAGTATTTTCTTATCGAGTCTGAGCTTTCGTGTTCTAAATCTAATAAATCCAGTAATTAATAATAGAATAAGAACTACCTCTAAAATATAAAACCATGGTTTTTGGTAAAATGGTGGAAGAATTTTTATTTTTAGCTCAGTGGGTGTCTCATTCCATATTTTATCATTATTACTCCCTTTTACCTTAAAAATATATGATCCCGGATCAAGATTGGTATAGGTTGCTGATCTGTTGTTCGAAGCATCAATCCAGTCCAGGTCGAATCCTTCCAACATGTATTGATAATGGTTTTTCGACGGGGTGGTAAAATCAAGAGCTGCAAATTCAATTGTAAAAAAATAATCTTTATGTGATAAAACAACTTCGTTATTTTCATTTAAAATTTTTGCAAAGGGAGTCAGGTTATTTTGCCATTCCGATTTGTTTAATACCTTAAAATCAGTAATAACAACGCTGGGATAAAATGGATTGTTGCTCACCTCTAAAGGATTAAAGAAGGTTAAAGCAGCATTACTGCCAAAATACATGGTACCATCTTTTGCTTTTAAGCAGGCATTTCGGTTAAAACCACTACTTTCCAAACCATCAGTAAAGGTGTAGTTATTAATATTGTTATTCCAGGGTGTGTATTTGGCGAGTGTGCGTGAGGTGCTAATCCACATATTCCCCATGTTATCTTCAAGCATTCCCATAATCATATTACTCTGTAATGCACTATTCTTCGGGTGCGCTTTAAAGTTCATTTTTTCATAATCGAAGTGCAGCAGTCCATTCGATTCTGTTCCTATCCATAGATTGTTATTTCTGTCTTCGTAAATAGATATAACATGAATTGACCTTTTAAACTCCGATGAATCGAGTTTAGATGGATTATAATTGACGAATTGCTCTTGATCGGGCAAAAATTGAAATAAACCGCCAACATATGAACCAACCCAAAATCTATCCCGGCTATCTATAAATATTGAACTAATATAATTATCAATAAAAACCAGAGAGTCTGCTTTATTTTGGGTGTATGTTTTGAAATAATAATTCTCGGGATTTCCCTGTTTTATAAGTTTATTTAAACCATCCGATGTTCCCAGCCAAATATTTCCATCCTTATCTTCTAAAATGCTATTGATTTGATTACTGCTAATACTAGTTGGTTCTGGTGATGTCAAATATCTTGTAATTTGATAACTCCCATTAATATTTTCAATCCGGTTTAATCCCCCCAGATAGGTTCCAGCCCATATTATTCCGTTTTTATCAACTTTTATTGACCAAACCCTGTCGGCACTTATGGTATTTAGATTATTAGGATCATGCTTAAAATGTTTAAAAATACCTGTTGCAGGGTTAAATTTGGTAAGACCTCCACCGTCGGTTCCTATCCAGATGTTGCCTTTGTTGTCATTATCAACAGCCATAATGCTTGTGTGTGGGAGAGAATTCTTGTTAAATGGATCGTGTTTGTAATTATTAAACTTTTTGGGCTTTAAATCCAATTTATTAATTCCTCCGCCTCTTGTTCCAATCCAAAGGACTCTCGATTGATCTTCAAATATATATTCAACGCGGTTACTGCTAATGCTTTCAGAATAATTTGGATTGTGAGTGAAATGTTCGAAAGTCTCTTCTTCAGGATCAAATAGATTTAACCCTCCTTCATATGTTCCAACCCAGAACTGCTGATATGAATCAATAAATAAAAATTCAACTTTATTATCATTAATTGATTTCGGATTGTTAGGATCATTCTGGTAATTTGTAAACTCTTCTTTTTCAGGATCAAATTTGCAAAGCCCTCCATTTCTTGTTGCAATCCAGATGTTGTTCTTATCATCTGTAATTATATGTTGAATGCTATTTGCACTTAAGCTGTTTTTATTGTTTGGATTATGATAATAATGTTTAAAATACCCTGTTTTTCTATCCAGTTTATTAAGGCCATTTCCTGTGCCAATCCATAATGTCCCGTCATCGGTTTCGCATATACATTTTGCTCTTGGATGACTCAGGCTTTTTTGATCTGATGGATTATGCTGATATCTTGTAAATGAATTACTATCTTTATTA
>JAWLEM010000105.1:0-7288 GCA_041686115.1 Bacteroidales bacterium | reverse complement strand
AGTAGTACATCCGACACCTGACATTGATTTTACAATGGATAGTGTTCGTTGTTATTTAGAGTCAAATGGCGTGGCAACTGTTATTGCCCAAAATGGCGTAAATATATTTACCTATGAATGGAACGATCCGCAGAATCAAACAACAAGCGAAGCAACCGGGTTAACAGAAGGCACATATACCGTAACAGTAACCGATAATCAGGCTTGTAAGGTTGTTGATTCTGTATTTGTTGCACAACCCGACCGGTTGGTACCGGATATAGATGCCGTGATAGATGCTTCATGTTTTGGTTATCCTGATGGATATGCAAGTGTAGATCCATATGGAGGTAATGGTGGTTATGCTTATCGATGGTCGAGCGGACATACTACAAGTTATGCCGATAACCTTTATGCCGGCCGGTATTATGTTACTGTAGAAGACTATAAAGGTTGTCAACAGGATACAACCATGCTGGTTGATCATCCGGCAGAACCAACTGCATCGATAACTTATGGAGATGTTACCTGCCAGGGAGCCAATGATGGATGGGCCAGGGTTGAAGTAGCCGGAGGGTCAAGCTTTATTTGGTCAACAGGAGCAACTACCCAGAAGATCGAAAATTTATCTTCAGGATGGTATACTGTTACTGTAGGTGATAATGAAGGTTGCGAGATTGAAAAAAGTAAATTTATTGATGAGCCGGATAGTTTATTGATTAGTTCGGTTACAGCTACTGATTTATGGTGTGCAGGGGATGCTAACGGAACCATAAGCCTTACTGTTGAAGGTGGTAACGACGACGAAGATTATATTTACCAGTGGTCAACACCCGATGGAGGAGGATTGGTTGACGGACAGGAAGAACAAAGCGGGCTTTCAGGAGGTCAATATTATTTTACTGTAAGTGACTGGAAAGGTTGCGAAACATCAGATTCCGCCACAATAAGCGAGCCGCCGACATTCTTGTCTGATATTGATGTTAGCGATGTAACCTGTAATGGCGACGCCGATGGTGAATTAACAGTTACAGCACAAGGAGGAAATGGTAATTATAGCTATATCTGGTCAACTGGCGATACGCTTAGTAATTTAACCAACATCGATGCAGGAACCTATCATGTAACGGTAATCGATTCACTCGATTGTGAAATTTATGATACAGCACAAATTGTTGAGCCTGATGTGCTGGAATCTACCATCGCTAATACAGATATTACCTGTTTTGGAGATGATAATGGTACAGCAATAGTAACACCAACAGGAGGAAACGGAAACTATTCATACAACTGGGATAATGGAGAAACAACGGATTCGATCTTTGGACTGGCCGAGGGTACTTACCAGGTAACCATTAGTGATTTAAAAAATTGTATAACCACCAATTCTGTCGAAATTACTCAGCCCGATGATTTGATAATTACCGAATCGTTCCAGAATATCACCTGCTTCGGATATCAAAATGGTGAAATTATATTAACACCGCAAGGTGGAACAATGCCATATAATTATGAATGGAATCACGATGCAGGTTTTACCGACAGCATAGCAGAAAATCTGGATCCCGGGGCGTACGAAATTTCTGTTACCGATGCCAATAACTGCCTGGAAATTTCAACCATTGAGCTAACGCAGCCCGATCCATTAATCGCTGATATTACCAAAAATGATATTACCTGTTATGGATTTGGTGATGGTTATATCGGAATCTCCATGTTTGGCGGAACACCCGATTATACCTACACCTGGGCAAACGGATACGACACACCTACAGCCGACATGCTCGACCAGGGATATTACCCGATTACCATAAGCGATCAGAATAATTGCTCCATGGATACAGTTATTGAAATTGCTGAACCCGAAGAGTTGGTTATTGACCCACAAATCCGAAGGCCATCATGCCCCGATATCCAAAACGGATATATCGAACTGAATATTAGTGGTGGCACAGGTTACTATAATGTTTACTGGGACAATGGAAGTGCCGAAGAGGAATTATACGATATCAGGTCGGGAATATATGACGTAATTATTAATGATGAAAATCTTTGCGAAATAGATACAACATTTGTTTTAAGAAGTGTAAGTGATAATTGTTTAAGCATTCCAACTGCCTTTACACCAAACAACGACGGGTTTAACGACCGGTGGGAAATTGAAATGAGCCATTTATATCCTTCAGCAACAGTAGAAATTTTCGACCGCTGGGGTTCACGGGTATTCTACTCCAAAGGGTACGACGAATCGCAATACTGGGATGGAACCTTCAATGGAAGAGACCTTCCGATGGACACTTACTACTATATTATTAACCTTAAAAATGGTGCAGAAAGACTTTCGGGAACAGTGACGCTTATCAGATAAAAATTAAAAAGGTGATATAGATTACCATAAGTATAAAACAAATATCACCCTTTTATGATTGCATCAAAGCCCATTTATTCCTATTTTTATACAACCTTTTTAACAATTGCCGTATAAATAGAAAACATATATAATTATAAAGCATAATACTATGAGCAGGTATAAAATTTCTTTATTGTTAACATCCCTCCTTTTTGTTTTTGTCTCAGTAAATGCGCAAGAGCCACTGGCACACAAAAAAAAGTTTTACCAGTCAGAAGATGGAAAACTCTACGTTAATAAAGATATGCCCCTGTATTTCAGGATTTCATCATCGCCGGACGAAGAAGCCGAATCACACCTGCTAAATCCGAGCGCCGATTCAAAAAAATATGCCAACCCTATGTATCTCGATACCGAAGGTTACAACACATTCAGGTCTCCATCAAAAGTAGATACTGTGACCAAAAAAGTGATTTATCCTGTTGAAGATGTTATTTATGAAATTTACGCCGACAGCAAACCACCGGCTACAACCTTTTCATTTAATGGTAAAAAATTTTATAAAAACGAAGGGATTCATTATTTCGGAGAAAAAATTAAACTGGATTTTAATGCCAATGATGCAACTTCTGGTTTAGAAAACACCTATTTCTCAATCAACGGGCAGGCATACAAAAAACTGGAAGATAGCATAATGCTGGATCAGGAGAAATTATATGAAATAAAATACTATTCTGTTGACAATGTTGGAAATGCAGAAATACCAAAGGAGATTAAAATAAAAATTGATATTACAAATCCCGAAACAAAACTTTCTGTAACTACCGACAACTATAATGATATTCTTTCACCCAGGTCGAAAATCATCCTGGAAGCTACGGACGAAAACTCAAAAGTAAAACAAACTTTTTTTTCTATCGACGAAGGCACTGAATATAATTACCACCAACCTATTAATATTTCCGGTTTAAGCGAGGGTGAGCATACCCTGTCCTATTATTCTGTTGATCATGTTAATAACAAGGAGAGTAAAAAAACATACCAGCTTTATCTCGACAAAACACCTCCCATGATTGTTGATGAGCTTATTGGAAACACGTTTGTTGCCAACGGACGCGAGTATTCATCGGGCAGAAGCCGGGTAAAATTAACTGCAATGGATAATAAAGCAGGGGTAAAAGAAATCCGCTACTCTATCAACGATGGTGAATTTCAGGAGTACACCAAACCCTTTTATCTGAATCAATCAGGTAAACTAAAAATACAAACCTTTGTTACCGACCATGTCAATAATCAAAAGATAAGCACCATCATGACCGATAAATCAAAAATTGCTTATGTAGATTTATCAGGCCCTTCCCTGGGGCATCATTTTGAAGGGCCGCATTTCGTTTCAAAGGATACTGCTTTTGTAACCAACAAAACCAAAATCAGGCTTTCGGCAAACGACGACGGAGCCGGTTTTAAGAGAATGGAGTACAGCCTGGATAATGAGCCTGTGAAAGAGTATACCGAGCCTTTTACCGTTAACAAAGAAGGCGTGCATACCATTAACTATACCGGATACGACAATGTAGATAATTCAAGTACAAACACATTTATTTGTGTTGAAGATAATACAGGTCCCGAGATATTTTTCCGTTTTAGCATGTTGGCTGAAAAATCTAAAAATGTGGATAATAAAAGATACGATGTTTATCCAAGCCATGTAGTACTTTTTCTTTCATCAACAGATGCTCTGGTTGGATTCGATAAAATCGTTTATTCAATCAACGGGTCAACACCCCGGCAATACAATACGCTTATTAAAGATTTTAAACCCGGCACACAATATAGTATTGATGTAACATCAACAGATAAGCTGGGCAATGAGTCGGAAAAACAAATCGATTTTTTTATCGAATAGCCTGATAATTGATAACTTAAAATGCACAGAAGAATAAAATATTATATCCTGTCAGTGTTAATGGTTTTTGTATTTAATCAAATAACAGCACAAACCATCGATCAATCTGTGCAAAATACGATAGATGAATATAAACAACAGGCAGAAAAGTTTAAAAACGAAAACAATACCATACAAGAGGCCGAATACTACAACAAAATAGCTTATTTATACTGGGATAACAGTGTATTAAATAATGCTGTCGAATATTTTTCAAAATCATTGGCGCTAAATAAGCAAAACAATAACCAAAATGGCATCAAGTCCATTCATTATAATATCGGATTGATTTATTCTGATATGGAAAATTACCAGCGTGCAGCAGAGAATTTTAGTGAAGGAATAAAATATGCACGCAATTTAGGCCAAAAAGAAGGAATTTATAGCGGATTAATAAACCAGGCAGCCGCCCTGAAAAATCTTTCGAAACACAACGAGGCCATCACCATTCTGAACGAAGCATTAAATTATGCCCAGGAGCTGAATAACTTAAAACTTATTCGAACCTGCTATGGAATGCTTGCCGAAAATTATGACGCCCTGGGCGATTCGGAAAACATGATGAAATATTTCGATCTTTTTGCATCAGTAGATAAGCACCTAAAGGCTGAACAAATCAAAGAAATAGAATCCAGAAGCAAAGAAGAAATCTCAAAAGCAGAAACAGAAAAAGTTCAATCGCAAAAGGAGCTCACAGAAAAATCATCAGAACTGGAAAAAACAAAACAATCCCTTGAACAAACAAAAGAACTTACCGAAAAGCAGCAACTAGAGCTTGAGTTAAGCCGGCTTGCAATAAAAGAAAAAGAGGCAGAGCTTAAAAATAAACGCATCACCCTTTATGGGGCATTATTTATATTTATTCTCATTTTTTTCTTTTCAATTTTAGTATACCGGCAGTTTCAGGCAAAAAAGAAAGCCAACAAAAAGCTTGAAGATCAAAATATACAGATTGTAAAACAAAAGGAAGAAATTGAAAAGCAGCGCGACTTAGCCAATAAACAAAAAAAGGATATTACCGATAGTATTGAGTATGCCAAAAGAATACAAACAGCCCTGCTCCCGCCACTGAGTTTTATCCGCCGGAGTTTACCCGAACATTTTATCCTGTTTAAACCACGCGATATTGTAAGCGGTGATTTTTACTGGATGATGAACAAAGATGATAAAATAATTATTGCTGCTGCAGATTGCACAGGGCATGGAGTGCCCGGAGCTTTTATGAGTATGCTCGGTACAGCATTTTTAAACGAAATTGTTACCAAAATTGTAGAGAATAAACATGTGTACTCACTACAGGCCAACGAAATATTAAACCAGTTACGGACCTACATTATTGAATCGCTACACCAGTCGGGTGCCAATAATGAATCGAAAGACGGAATTGATATGGCCCTCTGTATTATCGACCCCGAGAAACAAAAACTACAATTTGCCGGAGCACATAATCCACTATACCTGATCAGAAACAATAAATTAAAATTAATTAAAGGCGACAGAATGCCGGTTAGCATCCACCAAAATGCACATAAACCATTTACAAACCACGAAATGGATATTCATGAGGATGATGTTGTCTATATTTTCTCTGATGGATTTGTTGATCAGATTGGAGGGCCAAAGCACAGAAAATTTATGTCGAGAAATTTTCAGGAGCTCCTGCTAAAAATTCATCACAAACCGATGGATGTTCAGGAACAAATACTGGAAAAAACATTCCATGACTGGAAAGGTGATTATATACAACTTGATGATATACTGGTGATTGGAATGAAGATGGAAATCACCAACCGAAAAATTATACCAAAAGACAAATACGACTGGAGCAGCAAAACAATACTTATTGCAGAAGATACAGAAATGAACTACTTGTTTTTGGTCGAAGCCCTTAAAAAAACAGATGTTAACATTTTAAGGGCAAAAGATGGCGAAGAAGCCATTGCTGTATTTAAAGAAAACCCCGGCATTGACTTAATCCTTATGGATATTAATATGCCAAAGCTCGATGGATTTGAAACAACAAGAGCCATTAAGAAATTAAATAAAGACATTCCTGTTATTGCCCAAACAGCACTCAACATTGAAGATGCAAAAGATAAAGCTGAAGAAGTGGGTTGCGATGATTTTATCTTAAAACCCATTAAGCTAAAACTTTTCTTATTAACCTTAGATCAATATTTGAAATCATAAATGATTATCATATGGACCCATTAATTATTGAAGCAGAAGATTCTACACCTAAAATTGTTCTCGACAAAGAGAAAAATGTATTTGAAATTACCGGTAAATCTTTTCCCGAAGAAAGCAGAACCTTTTATGCCCCGGTATTTAAATGGTTAGAAGAATATGCAAACAATCCGAATGAAAAAACAGTTTTCGAATTTAAGCTGGAATATTTCAATTCTGCATCATCGCTTATCATTCTTGAAATAATGAATGTTTTAGATAAAATGAACAAAGCAGATAAAAATGTAAAAATCTTATGGAATTACTTGGATGGTGACGACGATATGCTTGAAGCAGGAGAAGAATATGCCGAGCTGGTTAATGTCCCGTTTGAGTACCATTCTTTAGACGATATCAATTAATAAATCTTGTTATTAAATTATTACGCTGAACAAAAAATAATATGGACCCATTAATTATTGGTGCATCGGAAGAAAAGCCGGGAATAAACTTTGATCCGCAAAACAACAAATTCATGATTTTTGGAAAATCATTTCCTGAAGAAGCAAAGAAATTTTTCGAACCCGTATTTATGTGGCTCGAAGATTATGAAAAAAATCCGAATGCAGAAACAAATTTCGAAATCAGGCTCGATTATTATAATTCATCAACATCAACCATCTTACTTGAATTGTTGTATATTTTAAATCGAATTTTTAAAAAAGGGCACAAGGTAAAAATTCTCTGGAGCTATCTCGAAATGGATGATGATATGCTTGATGCAGGGAAAGAGTATAGCGAAATGGTAGATATCCCTTTTGAATTTATTCCTATTGAAGATATGTAAA
>JAWLEM010000104.1:0-7325 GCA_041686115.1 Bacteroidales bacterium | reverse complement strand
CTGAATATCATCTTTTTCTTTTTTCTCATCTTTTTCTTGTGCAAAACTAACTTGCACCATCAAGGCTAATAATAATATCGTAAAAATCTTTTTCATAATCGTAAGTTGTTATTTTTTAAATTTTTAGCATTTATTAATAGAAATAAAAATCAATAAAATTGAAATTTTCATAAATCGTGCCAAACTAATAATATTTTAAAATATATCCTGCCTGCATAAATTTACTAACTTCGGTAACAAAGCTAATTATCAAATCATTAGATTGTAATTTTTCTTGGTTAAGAATTTTATTAATAGAAATAAAAGCCATGGGCGGGCCTGCATATCCCATATCCGACATTTTTGTATAGAGCGTATTTCGATCAATTCCCAATTCCTGGCATTCGTCCATAATCAATTCTGAAATATGTTTAGATGGAAAGTTTACCTGGAAATACTTTAATTGCTTCAAATCTACCGGGTATTTTTGAAGCATTCGTTTTAATCCTTTAATAAATACGCTTCCGTCATCATCATGAAAATGTGTTCTCAATTGCTCGTTAAACATTTGGCTTAAATGGTGATATCCAAGTTCATATTCTTGTTTAGGATTCATCCAATAAGCAGGGCGCTTATTTAACATGGCAGCGGGTTTTTTGCCTCCTATTGATTCCATGTAAGTTTCTTCGACAAAAAGACCGTTTTTCTTTTCTTCAGCAGCTTGTAAAAGCAGTGCTCCTGCACCGTCGCTTAAAAAGTAGCGTAAAAACAACTCTTCTTTTTTAACCAGTGCCTGGTTATAATATTCAGCCCGCAATTCGGACGACGACATGCTCGATGAAATGACCAGTGCGTTTTGATATCTGCCCGATTTAATAAAATCTGTGGCAACCAACAAAGCTTTGTAAGCCGAAGTGCAATTGGCATGAATAGATATTTCTCCACATTGTTCAATTCCCAGTGCTTCCTGAATGCGAACCGAAGCTGTTGGCATCTGATCCTGATGAGCGCTACCATAAACAATTAAATCGATATCTTCAGGTTTTAATCCGGCAGCACTAATGGCTTTTTTTGCAGCTTTTACCGACATGGTAATATTATCATCGGTAAACTCTCGTGTTACAGGATCAATAGCAAAATGATAATTTTTCACTTCAAGCATTTCGCTCATCAAGACTTTCATTCGTTGCAACCATTTCTGCAACTTTTTAGGGGCATCTGTTAATTCCCCTAAATAATGATCTACATCATCAATTTTGATGGGTTTGCCGGGTAAATATGATCCTGTTCCTGTTAACTGTACAAAAATTTCGGATGATTTATTTTGAGTCATAGTTTTTAAATCTTTTTCAAATCATGAACAAAACGATTTTTTAACTGATCAGCAATCTGAATAGCATTTTCGATTAGTTGCTTAGCTGGAACAATCTTGTGTATTAAATTCCATTCTAATGCTTCTGCAGGTGAAAAAGTCTTACCTGTTAAAATCAACTCCATGGCTAAAGCTTTACTGGTAATTTTAGGTAAAATATAGGTTCCCGTACACCCCGGGATTAAACCAAAAGTAGATTCCGGCAGCCCTAACACAGCTTTTTCGCCACATATAATATAATCGGCACATAAAGCCAGTTCAAACGCTGATCCGAGACATACGCCCCGTACAGCAGATATTACCGGGATATCCAAATCTTTTAGAGATAAAAAAATACTGCTGTTTTTATTTAAAAATTTACTTACGCTATCTAAATTTCCCGATTGTTGATTGCTTTTTTTTATGATATTTACCAGGTCGTCAACCACAGCGCCAGAAGAAAAATGCCGCCCTTTACCATAAATAATTAATGCTTTAATGTTAGATCGGTTAATAACATTTGTTCTCCAATCATAAAACTCATCGAAAAAATTTGAGCTCATTGCATTCGATGGAGGGTTATTTAACTCCAGGAATCCTGTCTGATTTTTAATATACCAATTGATTGTGCTGAACATATCTATTTTTCCAAGATCACTAAAACTGAAACATAATTTTTTGAGTGCGAGATAGAAATATGAACTTTTTGAATATTCCTTTTGGATAAAACTTCTTTCACCCTTCCTTTAACAGTAACAACAGGCTTTCCATTTTGCTCATTTTGTATTTCTATATCATGATATTCATCTTTCAAATCCAGGTAATCAAGTATACTTTTCTTAGCTAGATACCTGCTTCCCAAGCTCTTAATGATATTTTTATTTTCTGATGATTTAATTTCATTTTCGATAAAATAATAATCATCGGTTTGTTTAAACAATACCGCTTCTATTTGTTCTACTGATTTTACTGCAACAATTTCTTTATACATTTTACTTAATCATCTTTTTGCTTTTCCAGGTTGACAGCAAGTTTACAAAACATTTCTGTTTCTCTTTTCAGGGCATCTTCTTTACTTAAAAAATCTGCATTTTTAATCGCCTGCATAGCGTAACGAATTAACTCGGGGGATCTTCCCCTGGTCATACTAAGCATTTTTTCCCTGGCTAAATCAAAAGCATTTTTATGATCGGTCACAGTATCTATTAAACCAATTTCTAATGCTTTTTCGGCATTCATCATATCGCCGTTTAAAATAATCTCGTAAGATTTATTTCTAACTAAATTTACGGTACGATACATTCCTCCTAAACCGGGCAGCAAACCATGATTGATTTCGGGAAAAGCAAACAATGCTTTTTTTGAAGCTATTCGCATATGGCATGCCAGAGCAATTTCAAGTCCACCACCAAAACAAATACCATTTATGGCAGCAATAACAGGAATTTCCAGAGCTTCGATATAATTGAGCAAATCCTTTCCCTGTTCAATTTTTTCCGATAAATTGGATTGATCTTCAGCTTGTTGTTTTAGGATTTCCAGGTTAGCTCCGGCACTAAAATTTCGCCCCAACCCGCGAATAATGATTCCTTTTAAGCCTGCATCATTAGTCCAGTTCTTAAGTTGATCTAAATCAACAAAATTCGGCTGATCCAAATAATTTTCTTTACCATTCGATAATGAGATAACTCCTATACCTTCTTCCCTTATCCAGTTAGCAAAATGCTGTTCACTCATTTTAACCTGCTTATTTTGTAATGGCTAATAATTCTTCCGGAATATCCTGTGGTATTCTTTCTTTGTTAATTAACAAAGTTTTTACTATTGCTTTCGCAGCATTATAATCCGAATGATCATGAATAATATTATGATAAAAAACCAGATATGGTGCTTCAAATTTCACTTCAGTTTCAATTTGCACCTGATCAAATAATTTTAACTCCCGCTTATACCTGATATTGGTTTCAGTAACCACCAGCAAAAAATCTCTTTTTAAAAAGATATCCAAAATTCCTTCATTTTCAAGAATCTCCCATCGTGCTTGTTCTGTATAATTTAAATAAACTGCATTATTTAAATGCCCGTACGAATCGAGTTCATATCCTTTAACAGTGGTTTTAGAACGGTATATCATCAATATTTTAATTTTATCCGTAAAAATAGTCAGAAAAATGAAGAATTTTAAATAATTCGTCAAAAGGCAGGACGTTTTTATAAAAATGTTAATCGTTATTTAATTCTTTTTCATCGTCATTATTATTTATTTTCCATATTTTTACATTTAACAAGTAATATCAATCATAAAGCTATTTTAATGCCTGCACCTGTTCGAATACCAAAATACCCATCACCAATCATTGTTAAAGCATTCGAAAAGTTCAGGTATTTTCTGTTTAAAATGTCGCGCAAGTTTACAGCTCCTAACATTGCTATTGTAGAAATGGTTCAGGCTTTTTATGTTTCCAAAGCTATTGGCGTGGCAGCAGAACTAAATATCGCCGAACATTTAAAAGAAAAAGAACGAAATATTTCGGAGTTGGCACAATTAACAAACACCAACGAAGAATCGCTTTACCGTTTAATGCGCATGCTGGCTAGTCAGGGTATTTTCAAAGAAAAGAATAATCGAATTTTTGCTCAAAACAGATTATCAAAAACGATGATTGACCGTACTGACTCAATGCGTTTCATGATTATGCACCTTGCCAATACCGTAAACTGGAATCTTTTTGATGAGCTTTATCATGTAGTAAAAACGGGTAAAAATGCATCAGAACAGGTTTTAGGCATGAATGTTTTTGAGTACCTGGAAAAATATCCCGAAAAAAATAAAATTTATAATACAGCCATGACCAACTCATCATTAATGTTGAGTTATGCCATCCTTTCAGAATATCGTTTTAAAAATGCGAATTGTATTGTTGATATTGGCGGAGGGCACGGCACGTTACTTTCCATGATTTTAATCAAGAATAAAAACCTTAAAGGAATATTATTTGACTTGCCACATGTAATTAAAGATGCGGACGAAAATTTTAAAAACCACAATATTGCAGATCGTGTTGAATTAATTTCAGGTTCTTTCTATGATACTATACCTACTGGTGGAGATGTTTATATAATGAAGAATATTATTCATAACCTGAGCGACCAAAAAGCTGTTGAGATTTTAAAAAGAATAAAAGATGTATTACCCGAAAAAGGGAAAATTTTAATTATTGAACCTTTAATAATTAATAATAACCGCTATTCATTCGCCAAACTATTCGATATTCAAATGATGGTCAGTCTGGATGGCGGCAAGGAGCGAACCAAGGATGAATACATTCAAATGATAGAAAAAGCAGGTTTAAAGCTAAATCGCATCGTACAAACTGCTGCGCCATTTCCGCTAATTGAGATAATAAAATAAAATTATTGCCAGGTTAATTATAACACCAATAAGCCCTTTCTGTACCAACATCTGACCATTTCCGTCGAAAAAAAGTAGAATTGTCAGCGTAGAAATTACAGCAGCAATAAGCAAACCATTACTCCACCAGGCTTTACCCAACAACAAAGCAACAGCATTTATAATAAAAACAATAGCTGCAAGGGTGTATAATAATACTGCAATAATTCGGATTATTGATGGAGGAATCACAGCATCAAGCAACCATGAATTGCTGGTCCATCCCATTTCTGATTTATACTCAACCAGCTTTGCCGCCAAAACTACATACCAAAAATGCACCATTCCGTGCAAGATAATAAATACGCCTGATATAATTTTTAGTAACATCATTTTAGGTTTTTGAATTCATAAAAAAGGACGGATATGAGAAAAACTCAACACATCCGTCCATGAATTTTATTTTCGTTTTACTTTATATAATAGTAACCCAAAAATCAACTGAAGTAAACCGGTAGAGAAATACAAGGGCTGCAAAAAATCTTTATATCCTATCCACAAAACTTGTGCAGTAATCAAAACCATCATGATCAATCCGAAAGCGATACCGATTTCTGCAGCTTTTGATTTTTTGCTTAGTGTAACCCAAAATCCGGTAACATTTCCTAATCCGTTTACGATAAACAATACAATTCCCGGAATTAAAAAATTAGCAAAAGGTGTTGTGTTTAACCATGCTTGTTCCATGCTTAAACTTTGTCCTGTTGGATCTTTCATCAGCATAAAGCCTCCCAACAATCCGCTAAATCCGTTAAATGCCTGGAATATTGCCAATGCAATCATCATCCATTTAATACTTCTTTCTTTAACCATAACATTAATATTTTAATCAGTTTGTATAATTAAGCTGAATACTCATCAGCAAATTTTTCCATAATATCAAACATTTTTTGAAATGCATTATCCGATTCTCCAGTTTCGAACTGTCGATATGTACAATCAAGATGTATCGCACGAATAGCATAACCGTAAAGGTTACCCCAAAAAACAGCATCGCCCTTTTTCATTTTGCCCCGATCCATTAGAATTTTAAATGCCGTTTCAAACATTTCAACAGAGCGTTCAGTTTCCTGAATAATTAAAGCAGCCGCCTTTTTATTTTTATATTGTTGTTGCGAAACCACAAACCAAAGATATCGAGCCATTGGATTCTCCCACCCTTTTAAAAACTGGGTTAATCTGTATGTTAAAAACTGTTTTAATGTCATATGATGACAAAGTTCCTCAATTTCCAATTTTTTAGGACGTATGCGGTTTAAATCCTTTTCCATCATTTCAAAAATCTCATCCAACAGAGCTTCTTTACTCTTAAAATGATTATAAAAGGAGCTTTCTTTAATCCCCACTTCTTTAGTTATATTCCGAATAGAAACAGCATCATAACCCCTGGTTCCAATGAGTTTAATAGCTATCTCCAATATTTTTTCGCGATTTGATTTCATTTTTCATTTATATTTCTGCACAAAACTAACTAACGTTTGTTAGTTTTGCAAATAATTAAACAATTTTTTTATCTAAACACAAAATAAAATATGATGAGACCAGAAATTTATTACACTGTAAAACAAATGAAATTAAGACGTTACAGCGAACAAACTATTCGTATTTATGTTCGGCAAATTGAATTTTTTTTAAACCACTTTAATCAGAATCCAAGAAGGATTAATGAAAAACAAATCCAGGAGTATATTTATCGAACCATATTTACAAATCAATATTCTGGTTCGCTACAAAACATTATGGTAAGTGCCCTTAAGTTTTTTTATAATAAAGTATTGAACCAGCCATTACAGGAAGAAACAACAATACGTCCACTTAAATCGAGATATATTCCACAAGTTCTTTCAAAATCAGAAGTTAAAAGTATCCTTAACAATATAAAGAACATAAAACATAAAGCCATTATAAGTTTAATATATGCCTGCGGATTAAGGCGGAGCGAAGCCATAAATTTAAAAATCAGAGATATAGATTCCCAACGAATGATTATTTTAATTAGAAATGCAAAAGGGAAAAAAGACAGAAATGTACCATTATCTCCTAAATTACTTACTCTGTTGAGAACATATTATAAAATCTACCGTCCAAAAACCTGGCTTTTGAAGGGGCTGATAATCAGCAATACAGCGCTGGAAGTATAAAAAAAATCTTACAACGTAGTGTTATTAAATCGGGAATAAAAAAACGAATTACCATTCACACGTTACGCCACAGTTTTGCAACGCATTTACTTGAATCTGGTATTAACCTAAGGTATATTCAGTTAGTTTTAGGCCATAAAAGTATAAAAACCACAGAAAGATATTTACATATTTCGGATATTATAGTGAAAGAAACTCCATCACCTATTGATGATTTGATATAATTTAATAAACTAACTAAATGACGAGAAGTTTTACATCGGGTTGTTATCTTTACTACCTTGGAATAAGATAATAGATAAATCCGGTAGTAAGCATAAATGCTTTATTGGTAGGGTTGCCTGTATCCTGCTCTGGCCAGAATTCGGTATAATTAAAATTGTACCGCAATTCTGCCGTTTTA
>JAWLEM010000103.1:0-7422 GCA_041686115.1 Bacteroidales bacterium | reverse complement strand
ATACTTATATTATGATAGTTCCGGTTAATGGTAAAGTTGATACAACAGTTTATGTACGTTTCCAAAGTTACAATTACGGTTCGTATAACTCAAATATTTATATTAGTTCAGGATTTTTGAATGAAACTGTAGCGCTTTCGGCAAATATTGTAGATGAAACCTTACCAGGAATTAGTGTTAATAAAAGCAATATCGATTTTGGAAATGTAATTCCCGGTGAATATTCAGATGAATACACTTTTACTGTTTCCGGTTATAACCTTGAAGGCGACATAAACATTGATGCTCCAGATTATTTTGAAATAACGCAAACTTCGGGTGATTACAGTGGCAATACATCTAATATATCTTTAACTCCAGTATCAGGAACAGTGGATAATGAGGTTGTTTATGTTAGATTTAGCCCTACATCTATCGGGTATTTTAGCGACCATATTACACTTATGTCTCCTAATGCAGATAATGAACAGGTTTCGGTAACAGGCACAGGTGAAGATGAATCCGGTGATGCAAGCATTTATTTATCAGAAGAATCACTAAGTTTTGGAGATATTGCTGTAGGTGAAAATTCAGCAGTTCAAAGTTTTAATGCTTCAGGAGAGAACTTAACGAATGATATCAGTCTTACAACATCTTCACCATTTGAAATTTCACTGGATGCTGAAGACTTTTCCGGAGATGTATCGCAAATTATTATTCCGTTACCAGAAGGAGAAAACGGAGTTGGAGCTACAGTCTTTGTCAGGTTTTCTCCTGATGAAGAAGCAGATTTTGGAGGTAGTGTTCTTGTCAGCTCAGGAAGTGTTCAACAAATAATATCGTTTTATGGAACCGGTGTTGCAGGTACCACAGGAATAGAGAATATGTCACATCTTTCGGTTAATGTGTATCCTAATCCAACCTCAAATAGCTTATATATAAAAACAGGGAACAACGAGAAAGTTAATCAGGTCTTAATTTACAATGCCATTGGGGGGGTAATAAAGGAGATTAATGAAATAGAATCAAATCAACCCATTGATGTGTCAGGTTTAACAAAAGGAGTTTATTTTATAAAACTTAAAATAGATGATAGATTGAAAACAATTAAGATTATAAAACAATAAATAGAAAGAGGGTGTCCAAAAAGTGTTTTAGTTGTTCATATTTATGCTTCGCATGAGAGCAGTTCGACGGGCTCAATATGACAACAAATTAAAAATCAACATGTCACACTGAGCTTGTCGAAGTGTAGACATGAAAAAAGAGGCTTTTTGGACAGGCCCTTTCTATTTATCGATTAAGATATTAATTAAGCAACTTTTTTATAAGCCTTTTTTGAAGCTAGCGCTTTTTTGTTAGCTTTTTTAAAGGAAACTTTTTTAAGTTTAGCTACTTTTTTGGCCTTTTTTATTACTTTTTTCTTAGCATCTTTCTTCTTAAGAACTTTTAGTTTTTTAATAGCTTTTGCTTTTGCTTTTTTCTTAGCAAGAAGATCTTTTAGAACTTTTTTTAGTTTGCTTTTTTTCGCCATAATTGATTATTTTAATATTAAATATTGATAATTTGCATTGTCATTCAGTTGACAGCGATCAGATTATCTACTATGTTGTCTTACTTTTATTTGTAGTTGCGGTAGTTGTTGCACGTGTCCTTCTTTGGGCGGTAGCTTTTGTAGTTTTTCCCGCTTGAGATTTTTCTTTTCCCGTTTGCTTTGGCTCCACAACCGCTTTTTTCGTTTCTTCATTATTTGCTTTAGTATCTGAATCTAATACACGAGCATCGGTATAGCTTTTATAAAAATTTTGGTCTGTAAGTTCAAATAAGGTTAATAGTTTATCTAACCTATTTCGTAGTATTTTATCATTACTTTTTACCTTATCTGTAATTTTCTTAGCACATTTGTTTTTATAGCTTATAGCATCTTTTAAGGCTAAGGTTGCATCAATAAACTCTTTATTTGCCACTTCAAGATTATCAATCATTTGGCCGTTAACTCCATAACCTTTTATATTAACAGAATTTGCCAAAGCTTTTTTATCCTTTTTGGCTGATTCGTTACCCATTGTAAGCGACTTACCATAAAGTTGTTTAGTTATTTTCCAGGCAAATTTGCATTTATCTACCAACGCCAAATCTTTCATCTTAGTTAGTTTGTTGCGAGAATAGTTTATTTTTTTCGCCAAACTATCATCCTTAATATCGTAAGCATAAACCTGTAGCACATTTAAAATTGGTACAGCAGTATTTACTAATTTTTCTCTCTTGGCTGCTTTTGCCACAGTAAAACTTGAAATATCCTTTTTAAATTCATTTTCTAATTCAATTATCTTGTCAGTATTTGAATTAAAATCTTCACATGAACTTTTTATTTCACTGGCGTCAGCCCATTTAGTTAGGTTTTCTTCAAAAACATCCCTGACTTTCAGATACATTTTTAACGCGATACTTTGTTTTGTTGTCATTTTATTTAAGATTTTAGTTAATTTCCGTACACAAATTTAACAAAAAATTAATATAAATGAAACATGTAATTAATATATAATAAAATATCCTTAGCTTATTATCCAAATATCTATAAGTAAAAATTAAATATCTAATAAGAAAAAACGAATTACCATTAATGAAATATTAATTACCATATACAAATATGCTAATTTTTAGCAGTTTGAAAGTGAGTTTTTTTGAGATTGGTTCAGTTGTGATAATTAAAATTAGATTACACGAAGGCTGCATTTGTAAAAATAAAACACTTTTTTTCCATGTAGTACCTTTGCATAGTGGTCTACATTAGTTTCCACAGCTAGATTAGCTAAAAGAGCCTCCGGAATAAATTCTAACAATTGATTAACTCCTATTTTACGGTCTTTACTCATTAGTTAATGTTTTGATTATCAGACATAAAGATAATCAAAACCCATCACAAATTATAGTTTATTTGCTTAATAATCAATTGTTTATATTAACAAATATTGTTGATAAGTATAAAAAAAGTCGGATGAAAAAATCTTCCAACCACTTCTGGTTAATCCCTTCCTTTTTATTTTTCATTTGTCTTTAATAAAAGTCTTTTTGTACTATTAATTACAGTGAATGCTTTATCAAAGCACTTCGACTAGTGTTAATATAAATGGCTTTGAAAAAATATGATATGTGCTACTTGACAAAAAGAATCAATCGACTGATATAATTTCTGATTGAAAAGTGTTACATTCATGCTTATTAAATTGATTGAGTATGAAACGCCAGTGCCTAACAATGTATAAACGTAATGCGGGCGAAGTGCTGGAAATGAGCAAATTAACAATTAATAAGCGGCCTGGTAAATTGATAGTGAAGTGCCTTAAAATCCCGCAATTCGCTTATAATCACCGTTACAAACCAGATGCTTCAAAGTGTTTTTAGCGGAAACTTCATCTCATTTCTTAGGCTTGTTTTAATCACACGAACAATTCTTTAGTCCCGGAAAAGTTCTAACCAAACTGACAATAAATTACCACGTTGACACATAATAAAATGTTCTTGGTAAAGGTTTGGTTTTATAGAAACAGTAAGATTGGCTAAGTATTAATGAATGTTAAAACAAATTTGTTTCCGGCGCGCTTTGCAGCCTGACATTTGCAATTTGGAATTATAATAAACAGTATTAACTGGAAAATAAAACAATTATTAACAACAAATTAGACAATTTTAAAAATACTTACCACGGCCGAAATAATAAATTCAATACCAATTGCAATAACAATGAATCCAATAATTCTTGATAATGCATTTATCCCAGAAGCTCCAAGCGTTTTGACAATAAGGTATGAACTTTTCAATATTAGATAAATAAATATTGTAGATACTACAATTGCTCCAAGAATAATTAATATATTATTTAATCCATCATATTCTTGATTGTATGTTATAAGTAAAGAAATTGTTCCAGGACCAGCTATCATAGGTATTGCTAAAGGAGTTAATGAAATCTCAGAACGGTTTTTAATATCTTCTTTTACTTTTTCCTTTTTCATTCCTTTATGCTTGGTAAATTCTCCAATTAATAAAGCAAAACCAGATGAAGCAATAATTAGTCCTCCTGCAATTTTTAGTGCATTTAAAGAAATCCCAAAGAATAATAAAATAAACTTTCCTGCAAAATATGAAATAAGTAATATTATTAAAACATTCAGAGATGTCCAAAATGCTATTTTATTTCGTTCTAGCTTACTGTTTTCTTGTGTTAAGCTTACAAATATAGGCACTGTTCCAAAAGGGTTCATAATAGAGAATAATGCTCCAAAAATCATGATAAATAATTCCATTTTTTTTTATACAAAGATTGGTGTTAGTTTTTTCTCTCAAATAAAATTAATATGAATTTCGTATTAAGTTTCTATATCATAAGATTGAAAAGAAAAACAAAAAATACCAAATACAATGCTATGTTTATTTAAATCCGGAGTGCTATCCAAAAGCTTAAAAAAATGTAATGCAATTCAATTTTGTCCACTCAAATCAAATTTGTTTAGCATTTCATGGATAGTTTAATTGCCAAATTGGTAAGTAGAGTAATTCCATGCGCCCAATTTGTAACACGGCTTCAGAAAAAATGCTGGTTGCAGTGGTTTTCTGACTATTTTTGTTATCTTTAATTTTTCAACGGGTGACCGTGAAACAAGGCGGGAACCCCCCACGATAAACTAACAGCGGTCCGTTATAATCAATTTTTAAAGCAGTATCAGAATTCAATAACTCAAAGCAACAAATCAAAAACCAGATAAAGATGAAAACAAAATTGATTTTTTTGATACTCCTTTCAACGGTAATTTTATTTGCCTTTAATTCTAATAAAAAGCAAAAGAATCAGACATATACAAAGTCTGAAAATATGCTTATTGGTAAGTGGGTAAGGATTGGACAAATGGGTCCAATCAGCTTTGATTTTAAAGACAATGGATTGGTCGAAGCCGATTTTGGAAATGATCAGACAGTTGATGTTACTTCAAGATATGAATTATCTGGAGATACAATCAAATTTATTGATGAAGAAGGGCAAATGTGCAAAGAATATGGGCAGTATAAGGTCTATCAAACAGATTACTATGTATCCTTTGACCTAATCGATGACGATTGTAGCGGAAGGATAAAAACTACCATGGGATTTTGGACAAAACCTGATTTCAATGATCTTTTAAAGACGCTTGATGGCCAAATATCCAAATCACCAAAACCTGAATTATATTTAAACAGAGCAAGAATATATTTAGCAACAGGTAGGATCAAACTGGCAAAAGATGATTTTGACAAATACTTATTAACAGATACATTAGATGCAAGAGTTTATGTAAACAGGGCTGGAACCAGGTTCCCAAATGACTTAAACGGAGTAGTATTTGATTGTAATAAAGCAATTGCGTTAGACCCAAATAATAAAAATGCTTACTTTCTTCGTGGATTGGCGCGATACGAATTAGGCCAAAAAGAGCAAGGGTGTGAAGACTTTAGTAAAGCAATTGAATTAGGTTTTTCAGTATTGAGAATTGCCGAACAAGAAAAGTGTATTGATTTTTGGGATAAAAAATAATTGAATTTTAGGACATTACTCAGGACTAAAAAGTCGCGGAGCGACGTAATTATGGTAAAAAATACTACAAATGAATGGATAAAGTGCCGTAGGTACGACATTACAAGGCGGAAATTAATTTGACACAGGCGGAAACTCATCTGACACAGGCGGAAACTCATTTGACACACACGGAAAATAATCTGACACAGGCGGAAACTCATTTGACACACACGGAAAATAATCTGACACACACGGGAAACCATTTGACACAGGCGGAAATCAATTGGACAGAGACGGGAATCTATACGACATACTTAGCTGGCAACCCGACAAAGATAGATAAGAATAAAAAACCGTTAGCCATTACACTTGCAATTACACCTGCCCATTTTGCAAGCGGATTTGAAATTCTGTACGTACCGGCATATCATTCAATTGCAAAAGATATTGCATCCCAACTCATGCTAGCCATTTAGGGCTGTTGCGATATTTACCCGAAACCTATTTATTTATAACCTCCATAGTAAGCAACTCTAAAAACTGACAGGCATATTCTTTTTGTACTCAGGTTGTAACACGACATCAGCAGTAATGCGGGCTTTTGTGATTTGATGACAATGTGTTATCTTAGTAAACATTATATTACCATTTTATACGTGGAGATGAAAAGAATATTAGCTTTAATAATACTATTTTATTTAGTAATTACTGTCTCAAGGGCTCAAAAGTATGACATATCATATGGCCCATTATTTGGATTGAATCTTTCTTTTATGAGCTCAAAGGCCTCAATAGATTATAACTATCCTTTTCATGAATTGGATAGGGATATTTCCCTAAATAAATCGAATGAAACAGGACTGGGTTATCAGGCTGGTATATTTTTAAAAGTTCAACCTGTTGAAAGCCGATTTAGTCTTGAAGCAGATATCATAATAGCTTCTTATAATAATTCACATTCATTAAAATTTTATCGAGAGGCATATTACTATACACCCTGGACGACACCTTCTGATAGGTGGTTGCCGGAAACTGAAATTGAAAAAATACAAAATGAACTTGTTGTATTAAATATTCCAATAGCGCTAGGATATGATTTTATTGACAGGGAAAAATATAAGCTTACTTTATTGGGAGGTTTATCTACATTCATTATAATGAAAGATGCTAATATTGTAAAAATTGATATGGATTATAATGAATATCATTTATACAAAGATTTTTTTGTTAGTTATAATGCAGGAATTAGAGCAGATTTTGGAAAAATAATTTGTACCTTGCTATATGATAGAACTTTAAATATGCAGCAAGTGGAAAGTAGAGATTACTTTGCCTGGCAAATGAAAGTTGAAAAGTTATATCTAAATAGTATTAATTTTACTGTAGGATATAAACTTAATTAAAAATTGAAATTTACTATAACATGCAACCAACTAGTATGTGTGTTTTATACTCACTTTATTTGTGAATGCGCCGTTCTGCATTGGTTATTAAGCATTTAGGTTTCGGCAAGTTGGTGGTTTGCTGACAAATTATTATATTCGTTTAGGTTTTAAAGGATGATTTACTGTTAAGGCTATTACTCCTATATGATTGGTTCCTCAATAACTTTTATAACTAATTAAATGGTTGGTGAGATGAAAGAGAAAAAATCAAAAATTACAATTCGGGAAACAAAGGAAACGAAATTAGTCTCCATAAGTGCAGATGTAAAACCTGAAATTTTTTCTGCGATCACTGAAAAGTGGCAATCACTGTTAGATACAATTGCAAAAATTGTTAATGTCCCATCTGGACTGATCATGAGATTAAATGAAGACACAATTGAAGTTTTTTTAAAAAGTCAAACGAAAGGAAATCCATATCATGTAGGTGAAAAAGCAGATTTAATT
>JAWLEM010000102.1:0-7489 GCA_041686115.1 Bacteroidales bacterium | reverse complement strand
AACAGCGATGGACAGATGCTGAGGTGAAGGAAAAGTTTCCCTGGGCAACTACAGGAAAAAATCCTGACAAACCACGAAGCATTATTACTTCATTAGACCTGGACCCTGTAAAACAGGAGAAATTTAATCATAAGTTACAGGCCAAGTATAAAGAGATGCAAGAAAAAGAAGTGCGGTTTGAAGAGATTCAAACTGAAGACGCTGAATATCTTTTTGTTGCTTATGGAACAAGTTCCAGAATTTGTGAAAAATCAGTACAACTGGCTCGCAAAAAAGGAATTAAAGTTGGTTTATTACGGCCAATTACTTTATTCCCATTTCCGTCAGTACGTCTTGCAGAATTAGCAAAACAGGTTAAAGGAATTTTATCTGTAGAAATGAGTGCAGGCCAAATGGTTGAGGACGTGAAACTGGCAGTTGAATGCAAAATTCCTGTTGTTCATTATGGAAGAATGGGTGGTATTATACCTTCGCCAGGAGAAATCGTTGAAGCATTAGAACAAAAAATTTTATAGGAGGTTAAAATGGCTGAAAAAATAAATAACGACATCATAAAAGAAGAAAATTTGGTTTACCAAAAAACCAAATTAATGACCGATAATGTTCTTCACTATTGTCCTGGTTGTGGCCATGGAACTGCTCATCGCCTGGTTATGGAAGTAGTTGAAGAAATGGATATACAATCGGAAACCATTGGAGTAGCACCCGTTGGTTGCTCTGTACTTGCATATAACTATATGGATGTAGATATGCAGGAAGCCGCTCATGGTAGAGCTCCTGCACTGGCTACCGGAATAAAAAGATTATTCCCTGATAAGTTTGTTTTTACATACCAGGGCGATGGTGACCTTGCTGCCATTGGAACAGCAGAAACAATCCATGCCTGTAACCGAGGCGAAAATATTACAATTATTTTCGTAAACAATGGTATTTATGGTATGACAGGAGGACAAATGGCTCCCACTACATTGCCCGGTATGAAATCTTCAACATCACCATATGGCCGCGATATTAAATTAATGGGTAATCCATTAAAAATGACCGAGCTTGTTGCTCAATTACCCGGCACTTATTTTGTAACTCGTCAGGCTGTTCATACTCCTGCTGCAGCAAGAAAAGCGAAAAAAGCTTTAAGAAAAGCTTTCGAAAATCAAAAACTGAAAAAAGGGCTTTCTTTTGTTGAAATTGTTTCGAATTGTAACTCTGGTTGGAAAATGACTCCAAATCAAGCAAACGAGTGGATGGTAGATAATATGTTCCCATTTTACCCGCTTGGTGATATTAAAGTTCCTGAAGAATAAAATCAGGTTAATGAATTCTAAATTTTAAACTTAAAAATTAAGAAAAATGACTGAAGAAATTATTATAGCCGGATTTGGAGGACAGGGTGTACTTTCTATGGGTAAAATATTATGTTACTCGGCAATTGTACAAGGACAGGAAGTAACCTGGATGCCATCTTACGGGCCGGAAATGAGAGGAGGTACTGCTAATGTTACTGTTATTCTTAGCGACGAAAGAATTAGTTCTCCGATCATAAACGAATTTGATACTGCAATTATTCTTAACCAGCAATCAATGGATAAATTTGAAAGTATGGTAAAACCCGGTGGCACATTAATTTACGATGGAAATGGAATTACACGTCATCCTGAACGTAAAGATATAAGTGTTTACCGTGTTGATGCAGCTGAAGAAGCTACTAAAATGGAAACTACTAAAACTTTCAATATGATTATCCTGGGTGGATTCCTGAAAATTAAACCCATTGTTAAAATGGATAATGTAATTGCAGGATTGAAAAAATCACTTCCTGAAAGATATCACCACCTGTTACCTGTAAATGAAAAAGCAATTCATCGCGGGTCTGAGATTGTGCAGGAAATACAAAAACTGAATTAAATAAAGTATACAACTTTTATTAAGCATCCGGAAACAATTTGTCTCCGGATGTTTTTTTTATGTGTATTTCAAATTTTTATTATTCTATATGACAGACTTTAGTATTATTGGAATGCCTTACGGCCGAAAAGATTATTATATTTTATCTGATAATCACAACAATGGCCTTTTGTAAGCCTCGTTAATTTAATGATTAAAATTGCTCTTATTCACCTATTTATACCGTAACTCTTTGATGTTGAGTTATAATCAATAATAGATAAATGTGTTTGCCAGGTTTTTAAACTGCATTTAAATTTCTATTATGCAAAAGTCTAAAGGCTTTAAAAACTTCTCTACAAATATTTTTATTTTTTATCTTATTTTCTTTTTTTACCACTCAAAATTTTTACAGACAGGCCTATTCCCATCATCAAGGTGGGGCGTGATATTTTACTTTCACCAAAGGAATAAGGATATGCTATATTCCCAAGTATTCCAATTCGTTTACCCTGTATTCCAATTAAAAAAGCCGGATCGATGTAAAAATCAGTTTTATGCTTATTAAAATTATAAACCATATTCTCATAATAATAGGTATTAAGAGATGAAGGGTTGGTGTTAAAGTGGTATAAATACCCTGTATTAACCATTAAACCCATTCGTAATTTCTTAAACCGGTAAGATATTGAACCAGAAAAATTATGGTTAAATGTGCTATAATCTAACTGTTCTTCAGTTTCATCATTATAGCCCTTCCTGTAAGAAAAATACCCTGCTCCGGCTAACAAACCAGTACCAAATGAATATTCTAATGAAGGGATAATACTTTTATGATATGAAACCGATAATTCATAAGAATTTACCACACTCCTGTAAAAAATATCATCTTCTTCGAGCTTAAAATATTCGCCTATTCTATAAAGATTAACAAAACCTGCTCCTATGGTAATTCTATCGTTAATTGAATAGGTAAGCAAAAACCTGTTTTGAGTATCGACTATAAAATTAGAAATAAAATAACCGGCATATTCGAGCAACCAGGATTTATAAATAGAATAATCACGCATATCAGGAGAATAATTTTGTCTTTGATAAGCTATTTTTAAATCTCCTTTTTGTGCATAACAATTAGTGTATGATGGGATTATAACTCTGTAATTCAGGTATGAATTATCCTGCGATTGTACAGACAACAATATATTCAAAAGAAGTAGTAAAAGCAAAAGTATTTTTCTCATATTATTTTATTATTTTATATCCCCTCATAGCAATAGGTATGTCTTGTATCATCTACAATAACAAATTTCTCTCCTTTAGCATTCTTATAAGTAGCTGTACAAAATGAAGTTTCCCACCCACTTGGGTCAAATTTTAATACACATTTTCCGGTATTTATATTATAAGCATAATAGGTATCACCGGATAAAAAATATAATATATTATCCATTACTGATGCCGGATCAACATTTATATCATCTATTCCATATTGTTTTGTGTGAGTATTCACATCAATAATAAAATGAGTATGGCTTTGCCCATTGTCATCATAGCCATCCAAACCGTAATAGTCCAATCCTAATATTAATTTGTCCTTATAAAATATGTGATAAACATATTCTCCTCTATCCAATAGCTTTATTTCTTTTTCAAAAGATAATGTTTCAAAATTAAAAATTTTATAGCCATTCCCTGTAAAAACATAAATATCTTCAGCATGTACATCAACTTTTTCCAAGCCGCTTTCAATAGGAACGTGCTTTAATAAACGCTCCTGTGTATTTGCATCTATAAGACTGTAATAGTAGTTGGCTGAATTGGGGCTGGCCATTTGCATGATACCGATGAACAAACACTCCTTACCATTATATTCAAATGGATATGCCCCGTTGGAGCGTTGCGCATTGTAATCAGGATCTGGTGGCAGGTCGGTTTCGTAATAGTATTCTGCCTGTCCGGTTGCAATGCTAACTTTGTAAATTTGATGTACATCACCAGAAGAACGCACAGTACAATAATAATGATCACCATAAGCTTCAATGGTATTAAACGTCTCAATAGCTGATTCCCATAATATTTCACCAGTATTTACATCAAGTTTTATATGTTTAATATTACCCCAATGTCCTAAAGAAAAAACTAGGAATTTTTGTTCCGCATTAAAATAAGTATCCCTTATAATTAAATATTCATCAGTAAGGTTAAAAAAATGCTCCCATATAATATGTCCTGTTTCAATTTCCATACAGCGTAAACCAAATTTACCAGCCTTATTTGTTCCAACAATTACATTTCCATCAAATGTATAGTAAGGTTTAATTGTTGCAAACACACGATTTTCAATATCATGTGGTACTTTCCATAGAGGATCTTGGCAAACAACTACCCCATTTAAAATACAGTTTTCAAGTTCTTTAGATTCATCTTTAATACAAGCATTAAAAATTAATATAAAAATAAAGACGATAATTAAATTCCACTTTTTCATATCTAAAAACTTAAAGTAGCAGTGCAAAAATTACACTGCTACAAGTTATTTTATTTTCTTTCACAATAAAAATATCCATTATTATTAGAAAACTGGCTATCAATATAGTCTACAGTTTTTTGACTTCTTTTTACTTTCTCATGGTCATTATCCTTAATATTGTACCTTGGACCTGCCATTCCCCTTTGCGATGGAAGTGTTACGATACCATCGTTGGGGTGCATGCGTTGTACCCTTATAGTGCGGGTTTTTGTAACTAACTGCCAGCAATCGTCATCTTCTCCTATTATTGGCATACTGGCCATTCGAATCGGCCCGGTATTGCAAATATTTTCCCATACGGTATATGTTTGGGTTTGGTTGGTATAATAAATACTGCCTAAGCATTTCTGGAATTCCCTTTCGAAGCCGTTTTCCCAGAAACGGGCCTGACGGGAAAAAGCATCTCTTCTTTTACTGAAATATGAATTGCTTAAACCAAGGGTAAGCCAGCTGCCCACTCGGTAAAGCCTTGCATATTCATCTTTACATTTCCATGAATCTTTTATTATGGCATTGGCATATTTTATAAATGCTCCGTCATCAACATCCCCAATACCGGGGTTATCCTTTTCTATGGCACTAAGCCGGGAACCTAAAAAACGCATTCCAGGGCGGTCGTCAACGGTACCTGTTATTGCTATCCGCGGGCAATCTACCGGAGAGTTATTTAATCCTGTAACAATCTGGCTATTTGGCTTTAAGTCATCCTTGCTATAGGTCCATCCTTTCTCTTCTGTACCAAAAACTGTAGTGGCAGCAAAACCTATTAAAGTTGCTACATTATCTTTTAATGCATCTGTAAATACATTGACAAGCAAAACAAGAGCTGTATTTGTTAGAGCATCAACAGACCAGGATGCTAAAGGATTTCCTAAAACATTTCCCGCAATAACACCAACAAGGGTTATATCATTTCTGGTTTCATTAAGCGATTCAAAAGCTTCTAATTCTTCTAAAACATTCTCATGAAATCCTCTTCGGCAATCAGCAACATGCACACTCATATTATTATATCCATCAAAACCATCAGTAGTAACCTTTGTAAAGAAAGTTTTAATTTTACCATTATCAAAGGATTGGGCAAATTCAGCCCCCTGGTGCGGTGTATTCAGTGTCATGATCCCTCCAAAACGTCTGTTGGTAAAATCTTTATAATATTGCCTTGAAACCAGGCCTCCCATACTATGGGCAATAACAATATCATCGTTTCGTTGCAACCCAATGCCGAGTCCGCTTAGTTGATATGCAGCTTCTTTTACACCTCTGTTTGTAGGGTAACCCGGATAATATGAATTAATTTTATAGTGCTCTCTGAAATAATCTGAAAGGGTTTTTAATGAGTTTACATCTCCACTTAAACCGTGAATCCAATAAACATTCCGGTAATTTGATTTTTGCGAATCTTTATTTGTTAAAGGCTGTGCTTTAATTGATACCGAAGCTGCCAGTAATAGTATAAATATATATATTCGTTTTTTCATTGTTTAAAAATTTGTTATGTGAATATTTTCGTAATTGGTAATTGTTGTATGTTCTACAATTTCTCCGTCAGAGTTTATTGTAAAACTTTTTGCTTCTTCGTAAGCAACAACAGGTATCTTATCAATCATTTTGTATAATAAAGAAACTTTACTTGTAAGGTTTCCAGCCGGGTCGTATAGTTCTGAAACAACAGGAACTCCATATTTAACATTTATATAAGATACAGCAGTATATCCATCCATCTCTTTGCCAAATTCTTCATCATTTTGAAAATACTTTGAAACTTTCACAACATTGGTATCATTTTGTACTTCAATATCAATATTAACGGATTTTGAACCGTTATGAATGGTTTCAAGCATTTCTTTCATCTTTTCCGAACGTTCGGGATATGGAGTTACGATATAACTCAAATCCTCAGTATCTTTTTGCATGGACGACAAACTGGAAAGTATTTCACCGCCTTTGCCATACCTTGTTGTAGTATAGTTCGTTTCTACCTTTTCCCGCCATGCAGGTTCAATAAAATCTTGGTCTTTCTCTTTGTATTTGTTCAGTCTTCGGGTAGTTATCTGGTAATTTTCCCTTTTGCTGTCGAAATAGATATTTACTTCTTTTTCTTCATGATTTATGCTTTTACCGGCCATTATTTTAGGCTCGTTTTTACCGGCATCATCACTATAAGAAGTTTCTTTTACAAGATAACTTAATTCTACCCCTGATTCAAAGGGTTTCTTAGTTACCTCTTTTTCTGTTTGTTCTGTATTGCCTGTTTGTTCGGGGATGTCCTTTTGACAGGAAACAGCAACTAAAAAAAGTGATAGAGCAATCATTTTTAAAATCATTAGATTTTTCTTCATAATCATTCAAATTTAAGGTTAATAATTGGTTATAAAATAGTTAAAATTGATTACAAACCCAATATCGTTATTTTCTTTTATAATTTCAATCCGGTTTATATGTTATAAAACATACTGTAGTTTTAAAAATATTATATTTGATGTTTAAATTCAAACTGAATGTCTGTTTTGTGCAATAAAAATTTAATTGAGCATTTATCTCATAAACAAAGGGGGGATATAATTAAGAACCATTATTATGAATGAAAGCAGGCAATCAAATTAATTTTTAAGTTTGATACTATCAAATTGTTATTTATTTTTATAGTATATAAATTGTTATTTTTATGGTACATAAACTTCAAATTGATACAACCGATAGAAAAATATTATCTTTCTTAATTAAAAATGCACGGACTCCGTTTCTCGAAATTGCAAGATCATGTGGAATATCAGGAGCGGCAATTCATCAACGAATTCGAAAGCTGGAAGATGCCGGAATCATCAGCGGATCAAAATTTATTGTTAAACCTAAAGCTGTTGGATTTGATATTTGTGCATTTGTTGGCATTTTGTTAGATAAAGGGCATGTTTTTGATAAAGTAATTCAGGAAATTGAGAAAATTCCAGAGATCGTTGAATGCCATTTTACAACCGGTACATGGTCTTTATTGGTGAAAATGTATTGTGTAGATAATCAGCATTTGATGAATGTTTTGGTAAATAAAATGCAAAAAATACCGGGAATTGCCCGGAC
>JAWLEM010000101.1:0-7529 GCA_041686115.1 Bacteroidales bacterium | reverse complement strand
ACTGTCCTTATCTCTGTTTGTATTTTCAGAGAAAATATTAGTAATCAATAGCTGCGATAATATAATGGATAAAAGCGTAATTTTATTTAACATAATTGATATGATTTAATAAAGCAAATTTACTAAAAAGCCCGAAATAACTAATAAATGATTAAAAAATGAAATAAAATTTGTTATAAAATGTTAACATCGGTTTTAAAATACAAAACGACATGTAACACCGAGTGCATTTTGGTTGTCGATTGATCGCATAAGCGATGGCTGAATGTTTAATGAGAGGTTGTCGCTAATATCATAATCATATAAGTGAGCATCAACAGTTGCATCAATAATATTAAGCATGTAAATTCCTGCAAGGGCAATTACATTAAGGTCTCTGTTTCGCCTGTAGCTGTCTTTTAACCTAAGGATAATATCTTTATCTGTATACCCTTCAAAAATATCGATTTTATCCGCGTCAAATTCGGCATAGGCATTTTTGTACTTATTGTATTGTTCATTATTGAAATCGAAAGCATAGATAAATACGCCTGTTAACCCATAAATGATTGGAAGTTTCCAGTATTTTTGATTATAAACCTGGCCCAGCCCGGGAACTACAGCCGAATACATAGTTGCTTTATGCGGCGAATGATAGCTTTCCGAATTCTTTTGCGTATTATTTCTTTCTGCACCTGCCGATTGGCCTTGCGCTGAACTGCTAAAAGAAGTACATGCAATAACCAATATTAGGAGAAATACGGATAGGGATTTATAATTTTTCTTTCCCAGCAAAATATTTATTTTTAATGTTTACCGGGTGCAAAATTATTTCATTTTATCAATAATTCCCATTATTCTTTCTAAATCTTCGTCAGATTTAAAAGGAATAATTATTTTCCCGCTTCCTTTGTTGTTTCTCTTAAAGTCAATTTCAGATTTAAAATGGTCTTTTAGATGCTTTTCGAGTTGTTGATATTCTTCTGGCAACCTTACTTTTTCTTTTGGGTTTTTATTTTGCGGGCTGTTGATATCACGAATAATATCTTCTGTTTTGCGCACCGACAAACCTTCATCAATAATTTTGTAATAAACTTTAAGTTGTGTTTTAGGGTTTTCGATATTTATTAATGCACGCGCATGACCCATAGATATTTGTTTATCGCGTATTCCGAGCTGAATTTCGGCAGGTAATTTTAATAATCGTAAATAGTTAGAAATGGTGGAGCGTTTTTTGCCAACCCTGTCGCTCATGTTTTCCTGGGTAAGTTTACACTCTTCCATTAACCGCTGGTAGCTGATTGCAATTTCGATGGCATCAAGGTCTTCTCTTTGAATGTTTTCTACCAAAGCTAATTCAAGCATTGCCTGATCATCGGCAAAACGAATGTATGCCGGGATCTTTTTTAAACCGGCAATCTGTGCTGCCCTGTAACGTCTCTCTCCTGTTATTAACTGAAATTTTCGCTCGTCGACTTTACGAACCGTAATGGGTTGTATAATTCCAAGCTCACGAATTGAATTTGCTAATTCGTTAAGTGCTACTTCGTCAAATTTTGATCTGGGCTGAAATGGGTTTGTTTCTATCCAGGTAACATCAATTTCATTTACGGCATCAGCCGTTACTGTATGTTCTTGTCCTGCATCATCAATTAATGCTCCCAATCCTCTTCCTAATGCATTTCTTTTAGCCATCTTCTATATCATTAATGTTTTATATTACTAATCAACTACTTTGTCTGCGTTTGCTATTTTTGTCTGATCGTTATTTTGTAAAAGTTCTTTGGCAAGGTTTAAATAATTTAAAGCTCCTTTGGAAGCTGCGTCGTATAATACTACAGGCTTTCCGTAACTTGGTGATTCGCTGAGTTTAATGTTTCTCTGAATAATGGTTTCAAAAACCATATCTTCAAAATGTTTTCTTACCTCATCAACAACCTGGTTTGAAAGTCGTAACCTTGGATCGTACATGGTTAATAGGAAACCTTCTATTTCAAGTTCTTTATTTAACCTGGTTTGTATAATTTTTACAGTATTTAATAATTTTCCTAGCCCCTCCAAAGCAAAATATTCGCACTGAACAGGAATAATAATTGAATCGGATCCGGTTAGTGCATTAACGGTAATCAACCCTAATGAAGGTGAACAGTCAATTAATACGTAATCGTAATCATCTTTTACTTTTTCAACAACCTGTTTTAGCATGTATTCTCTATTGGGTTGATTGAGCATTTCTATTTCGGCACCAACCAAATCGATATGCGACGGGATGATATCCAATCCTTCAACTTCGCTGTTTAAAACAATGTTTTTGGGGTCCTGGTCTTCAATTAGGCATTCGTATATACTTGTTTTTATAGCTCTTATATCGAATCCTAAGCCAGATGTGGCATTTGCTTGTGGGTCTGCATCAATAATTAATACTTTTTTTTCTAAAACAGCTAAGCTGGCTGCTAAATTAATTGCGGTAGTAGTTTTACCTACGCCTCCTTTTTGATTTGCTAGTGCAATTACTTTTGCCATATATTCGAGTTTTTGGATTTCTTTTTTTATTGTATGCCTGAATTTTTAAAAAACAGGAATTCAAAAATACAATTTTATCAGATTTATATTTTTTACCAAGATAAGAATTGTAAACAATTTTTTTAGAGTTATAAACAATTTATTAACAAATAATCGTTTATTATTTTTCAATGAATTGATTAAGAAAGAACAATCATCTTTGTTGTTTTATACAATTCAAACTTATCTTTCGATAAAAGCTAATTTATGAATACTTCTCAAGCGCCTCTTTTAAAAGTTGTTCTTTGTTTACCGGAACAACGCCCACATTTTCGCACACCTGCCCACCTGCAAGATTAGATATGCTTGCAATAATTTCCGGTTCTAATCCTGCGGCTAAACATAAACTTGCAGTTCCTATAAGCGTATCGCCGGCTCCCGAAACATCGGCAATGTCGCGAATTTCAGCAGGGATCGTTTTGTAATCATCATTATTGCAAATAAAAACTCCCAACTCCGAAAGTGTTACAAAAATATATTTTGCTCCCAATTTCTGATGTAGCAATTTTGAAGCTTTATAAATTCCATCAAAATCGCCTTTTTTAATATCAATTTTTGACCCTTCAACCAGTTCTTTAAAATTGGGCTTAAATAGTGTGACATTTTTATATTTCATAAAATTACGCTTTTTAGGGTCAACCAACGTTGGAATATGGTTATTGTTGGCATATTCAACCACCGATTGGATAACTTTCGGAGTTATGCATCCTTTGTCGTAATCTTCAAAAATAATGGCATGTATGGATTGTCCGGCAATAATGCTAAGTATATGATTAATAAATTGTTCTTCAATGTCTTTTTTTAGCTCATTGTCAACTTCTTCGTCAACCCTTAATAAGTGCTGATTATCTGCAATAATGCGAGTTTTTACCGTTGTCTTTCTCGATTCATCTTCAATAATTCCTTCGCTGGTTAAGTTCCTTTTTTTCAGCAAGCTGGAAAAAATTTTTGCTTTCGAATCTTTTCCAATTACAGCGCATAAAATGGGGTTTGCGCCAAGTGCCTGTACATTGAGCGCCACATTTGCTGCTCCACCCAACCTGTTTTCCTGATTGGTGCTCATGATAATTGGAACAGGTGCTTCGGGCGAAATACGATTTACTTTACCCCACATATATGAATCGATCATTACATCTCCAATAATTAAAATATTGAATTGATTAAACGAATCGAATATGGATTGGATGTCTAGCTTTTTCACAACAATTAATTTTAATATCGAAATGGAATTGCAAAGATAAGAAAAGGACTTGAAACTTAGGTTCAATAATCAAAATTCAAAATGATATTTGATATCAGCCACCTTATTATTCTTGAAAGCACTATGTAAGTTGTTTAATCTCCCAATCCCGGATTACCGGTATCTAAAACAAATCTCCATTCGTCTTTAGCATTTTTCTCCCAAATGGTACAATAAGTTCCCCGGGTAATATCCCCTTTTTGCTCTCCCAGTGTTATTTCAAGTAAATAAATTCCAAATGTATAACCCAAATCGCCCGATTTTGAAATTTTTGCATAACTGGGTTGCCATGTAAGCCTGTAATTGGTGTCGGTTAACTCTGTATATAATTTTTTTAACGCCGGTTTACCTACTATAGGATAAGAATTGGGTTTTAATAGCACCACATCGGCTGCAGCATACTCTAAAAATGCCTGGTGGTTGCCGACTTCAACCGAACGATTGGAGAAATCAATATCTGTTTGTAACATTTTTTGTTTTTCCTGTTCTAAATTTACGGATGAATTGCAGCTCCAGAAGAAAATAAGCAATAATGGGAATAACTTTTTCATTGTTGAGGTATTTGTTTTTAAATGTAAAGGTTACTTAGTAAAGTTGAATTTATTTGAAGTTTTGGTTTTTTATTGCATTTTTTATTGCCGCTTTGGCAAAATTTGAAGTTCGTGTTGCTCCGGTAATAGCATCTAGTTCCAATTGATTATTATTTTTTATTTTTGATGTGATATCATCTTTACTTAAATAGCCCGGAGTATGAAACATTTTTTTAAACCTCATCTTTTTAATCTTGTTTTCTTTTATTGAAAATTCAACATGCGAAAGGGTAATCAGGTTGAAAATTTTAAACTTACCCTGATATGTGCCATCTTGTAAACCATAAGTATTAGGATGGAAGTCTTCAATATATTTTTCAGCTTCATCATTGGCTTTTTGTATAAACCACTTGCCAATGAGTGGTGCAGCAAAAAAGGCAATCAGAAAAACAAGAATGTAAGGAATTAATTTTTTTATTTTCATCTATTCTTTATTAAAATTTTTTACAAAAATAATTCATATTATCCATTTAAACCGGATCCACATCTATTGATATTTGAATGGTTTTAAAATCATCCATTGTAACAAGCCTTATAATTTGCTGATCTAAAAGTTGTTTGGCTTTTTCAAAAGACCTTTGTCTTTCTACCTTCAGCAATATTTTTTTGATATAAAGATTCTGAATTCTCGAAATTACCGGCGATTCAGGCCCCAGCACTCTTTTGCCAAATATTTTTTTTAGGTTCACTGCGAGTTGGTTGGATGACTTTTCGACCAGATCAGCCTTTTTGTGTTTTATGCTGATATTGATTAACCGGCAAAATGGGGGGTAGTTGTAATTTTTACGATCGTACATTTGCGATTTGTACATCTCTTCGAACTTATTATCCAATACAAATTGTAAAATAGGATGCTCAGGATTGCTGGTTTGGATAATCACTTTACCCTGTTTATTTTTTCGGCCTGCACGTCCGCTAACTTGTGCCATGAGTTGGTAACTCCGCTCAAACGCTCTGAAATCAGGAAAGTTTAACATATTGTCAGCATTTAATATGCCTACCAAACCCACATTGTCAAAATCCAATCCTTTCGAAACCATTTGGGTGCCAATTAAAATATCAATTTCGCCCATCTCAAATCCCGAGATAATATTTTCGTAAGCAAATTTTGATCGGGTAGAATCTAAATCCATCCTTTTTACTTTGGCATCGGGAAAGAATATTTTTATGTCATCCTCAATTTTTTCGGTTCCAAAACCTCGAGTAATCATTGATGTGTTTCCGCAAGCTTTGCAGGCTTTCGGACTAGGAATGGTATAGCCGCAATAGTGGCAAATTAGTTCGTTTTTATGTTTATGGTAGGTCATGGTTACATCGCACTGAGTGCAGTAAGGTATCCATCCACAGGTTTCGCACTCTAAAAAGGGAGCAAACCCCCGTCGGTTTTGAAAAAGAATAATTTGTTCTTTCCTTTCAAGCGATTGTTCTATATTTTCCAAAAGCAAAGGGGTAAAATGCGATTTCATCTCCTTTCTTTTTCTCGCTCGCCGTGTATCTGTTAAAATAATTTCGGGTAATTTAATATCCTGAAATCTGGTAATTAATTCAACAAAACCATACTTACCCGAAATAGCATTAAAGTAACTTTCGATGGATGGTGTAGCTGTACCTAGCAGAACTTTTGCCTTATGAATTTGAGCCAAAACGATAGCGCTGTCGCGAGCATTGTAACGCGGAGCCGGATCGTATTGCTTGTAAGTATTTTCGTGCTCTTCGTCGACAATAATTAAACCAAGGTTCGAAAAAGGTAAAAACAGCGATGAACGCACACCCAGGATGATATCATAATTATTTTCGGTATTGCTGCTCATTACATTCTGATAAACTTCAACTCTTTCGCCATCGTTAAATTTCGAATGGTAAATGCCCACCCTGTTGCCAAAAACAGTTTTTAACCGGTTAATGATTTGTGCTGTTAAAGCAATTTCCGGCAATAGATATAATACCTGTTTCCCTTTTTCAATTTGTTCTTTAATCAGCTGGATATAAATCTCGGTTTTTCCGCTTGATGTAACACCGTGCAATAAAGCCACCTGTTTTTGTTCAAATTCATTATGAATGGCATCATAGGCATGTTGCTGAGCGATTGAAAGCTGTTTTATTTCTTTAGTGCTTGAAGCTGAATGATCCAGCCTGCTTGTTATTTGCTCGTATTCGGTTAAAATATTTTTTTTAATTAATGATTTAATGGTTTGATGATTTGATTTGGATTCTTTTATTAATACCGTTTTACTAACTTCTGCCAACTCCTTTTTCATGAATTTGCCCGATAGCTGAATAAAACGCATCAATACATCGAGTTGTTTGGGTGCATTTTTTAGTGAATCAAAAGTTTCGTTAAGCTGTTTTTCAGTTTTTACCGATTCATGCAGTCCGATAAAAATTTCTGTTTTGGGTTTGTAACTTTCTTTCAGTTTTTCTTCAAGAATAACCGCTTTTTTCTCTAAAAGCGATTTAATAACAGGCAAAGCATCTTTTCTGTTTAATGCATTTGAAATATCATTAACACTGGCAATGTTTGTTTTTTCAAGATAATCGAGAATTAAAGACTCTGTACTATTGAATTTTACAGGATCAATATTTTCTGCATGATAAATAACTTTTGTTTCCGATTCCAGCTTAAGCCCCGATGGCATTGATGCTTTAAATACTTCGCCAAGTGAGCACATATAGTAATTGGCAATCCACTGCCAGAGTTTTAGTTGCGATTCGTTAACAATCGGGTTTTCATCAAGAACCGATACGATATCTTTGGTTTTGTAATCTTTAGGTTTGTTATTATGCACTGAATGTACAATGGCCGCATAAATTTTTCTTTTGCCAAATTGCACAATTACTCTTTTTCCAATACCGATTGAATTTTGCATTGAATCCGGAATGCTATAAGTAAATAGCTGCTTCAGTGGAAGTGGTAAAATTACATCGGCAAAAAGGGGTAGATTACTCATTTAAATGTTATAATGATTTTATACGTTCAGAAAATCAAGAATTTCAAGTAGTCTTCGATCAACATCTTTATGATGCTTAATGGTTTTGTTAAATGGTACATGCACAATTTCTCTATTCATCATACCTACCATAATGCTTTGCTGGTCGTCGAGCAAAGCTTCAACTGCAGCCACACCAAGTTGACTTGCAATTACCCTGTCGAAAGCTGA
>JAWLEM010000100.1:0-7727 GCA_041686115.1 Bacteroidales bacterium | reverse complement strand
CCAAATTGGTCATATACTTTATCACCAACCAAATCGCCCATATAAATTTCAATCAACTCCTGTAAATTATTGCCAGCCAGAAAACCATTGTCAACAATGGATACATTTTCTGCAACTCCTGAAATTTCCCAGCTTTCACCTATTTTTTTATCTTCAGGTAATGGTTTGTTTAATAAACTTTTTAAATGTTGCCCACCCCAAATTTTTTCTTTTAATAAAGGCTTAAATTTAAAAGGATATAATTCAGTCATGATAAAAAAATTTAAATTTCGTAATCAATAACAGCTTTTTCTTTTTCAATCATTTTGTTCTTCCTAATAGCATCCTGATGCTCGGGATGTATAACATATTTTTCCAGGTCTTCCCAGGTATTAAATTCAGAATTAATAACCACATCGTAAGCAAAGGCAGATTTACCTTCATTTATACCTACTTCGTAAAACTGAATTACATCAATTTTGTTTTTCAAAGATTCAAAAATTTCTTTCATCCGCAATGCCTTTTCTTGTCTGTCCTTATCATTTTCAGCATGCTTTATTTTAAACATTACAATATGTTTTATCATTGTTTTATGTTTTTTATGGATAATTATTTATCTTCAAGCTCTAAATAAATTCTTTTCAAAGGTATTAAAATTTATTAAAATGTCTTTTATAATTGGTATTGCAGGCGGAACAGGATCGGGTAAAACTACCGTTGTTCGAAAAATAATTTCACGACTACCCAAAAGCGAGGTGGCTATTATTCCACAAGATTCATATTATAGAGATAATGGTCATTTGCCTATAGAAGAGCGGCAGGAAATCAATTTTGACCACCCAAGGTCACTGGAGTTTAAATTATTAATTGAGCATATAAAAAGGTTGAAAGAGGGTAAATCCGTTGAACAGCCGATTTACTCCTACTTAACTTGTACCCGCTCCGACGAAACAATTCCGGTTAGTCCCAAAAAGGTAATTATTATAGAAGGGATTTTAATTCTGCAAAATGCCCAGTTACGTAATTTAATGGATATTAAAGTTTTTGTCGATGCAGATAGTGATGACAGGCTTATGCGGGTTATCCAGCGCGATTTGGTTGAGCGCGGAAGAGCGGTAAGTACTGTTTTAGAAAGATACGAAAAAACAGTAAAACCTATGCACCTTCAGTTTATCGAACCAACTAAAAAATATGCAGACATCATTATTCCGCAAGGTGGTGATAATAAGGTTGGTATCGATATTTTAACATCAATTATCGAAAAAAAGCTTAGTGCTGATATCAATTTAAAACTTTGATTATATGTTAGATCATTTAAAAGTTGAAAATATTCTGTTTTTAGATATTGAAACAGTTCCACAGTATTCTGATTTTGATGCTGTACCGGATAAGTTCAAAGAGTTTTGGGAGAAAAAATCATCCTATTTTAGAAGCGATGACGAATCAGCTGCCGATGTTTACCAGCGTGCAGGAATTTATGCCGAATATGGAAAAATTATCTGTATTTCAGTGGGTATTGTAGTGCATAAAAATGACGGACCATTTTTCAGGCTTAAATCATTTTATGGTAGTGACGAGAAATTGCTTTTAGCAGATTTTGCCGAAATGCTAGACAAATATAATGCTACAAATAAGGGTGTTTATTTGTGTGCCCATAATGGTAAAGAGTTTGATTTTCCTTATATCGCAAGAAGAATGCTGATAAATGGTATTAAGCTTCCGGCTATTTTGGATGTAGCAGGGAAAAAACCATGGGAAGTGACATTTTTGGATACTTTGGAATTATGGAAATTCGGAGATTATAAACATTATACATCCCTTAATCTGTTAACCCATATTTTTAATATCCCTACACCCAAAGACGATATTGATGGAAGTATGGTTGCAGATATTTTTTGGAACCAAAAAGATATTGACCGTGTTGTGCGTTATTGCGAAAAAGATGTATTAGCAGTAGCTCAACTCTTTTTGCGTTATCAGGGTAAGGAATTAATAAAACCCGATAATGTTGAAACAACAACCTATCAATAAATTATTCCAGAATAAAGTCTTGAATTGTTTTGATAAACCGTTTTGGTTGCTCGGCATGTAACCAATGGCCCGCATTTGGAATGCTTTCAATTTCTGCAAAAGGGAATATTTTAGTAATTTTTTCCCTGTCTTGAGGTAATATATAATCAGATTTTTCGCCTTTTATAAATAAAACAGGAAATCCTGTTATTTCTTTTCCATTTTCAAAATCATTTACGTTGAGCCCATCCATTATATTTTCTAATTGGTTGCTTATAGCATCAATATTTAAACTCCAACCAAACTGATTATTTTTGGTTCTTTGCACATTCTTTAGCAAAAACTGGCGAACTCTTTTTACAGGAATCGATTGGGCAAGAATTTTGTCAATATCATCGCGACTTTTTACATTGTTAAAGTCTACATTATACATTGAATTGATAATTTTTGAATGAGTAAGCAGCTGGGTTGAATCGGTATTTTTATATGATATTGGAGAAATGTCTACAACAATAAGGCTGTTAACTCTTTCGGGATAATCAGCAGCAAAAAACATGGCTGTTTTACCACCCATCGAATGCCCAATAATTATGGCTTTTTCAATAGATTGATGATCCATGAATTCCAGTAAATCTTCTTTTAATAAATGATAGTTGTGTTGTGGCGAGTGTGGAGACCTTCCGTGGTTGCGCTGATCGATTAAATACACTTCAAAATTTTCGGATAATGCTCTTCCAACACTTACCCAATTATCTGACGAACCATATAAACCGTGTAAGATAATTAAAGGGGGGCCTTCTCCAAATTTCCTGAAAAATAATTCCATACCATGTTATTTTAATTCTCGCAAATACATTTGAATTGTATTTTCTAGTCCGTAGTAAAGTGCATCGGAAATTAAGGCATGGCCAATGGATACTTCCAGTAATCCGGGAATATTCTGATTAAAATATTTTAGATTGTCAAGGTTTAAATCGTGTCCGGCATTTAACCCCAACTCAACCTGATTAGCTACTTCAGCTGCTTTTATAAACGGTTCAATAGCCTTTTTCTGATTACTCGAAAAGTTTGCAGCATAAGGCTCAGTATACAATTCAACCCGATCTGTCCCTGTATCTTTCGCATGTTTTATTAATTCAACATCTGATTCAATAAAAATGGAGGTTCTTATACCTTTAGATTGAAATTGGGCAATTACTTTTTTTAAAAAATCTTTATTCTCAATGGTATTCCATCCGGCATTTGATGTTAAAGCATCAGGTGGGTCGGGTACCAAAGTAACCTGGGTTGGGACGATCTCTAAAACCAAATCAATAAATTTTTCTGATGGATATCCTTCAATATTAAATTCGGTAGTAATTATTGGTTTAATATCATATACATCCTGGTAACGAATATGCCTTTCATCCGGGCGGGGATGCACAGTTATTCCTTGCGCCCCAAAACGCTGGCAATTAATGGCTGCATCTAAAACATTTGGAATATTTCCGCCCCTGGCATTTCTTAATGTCGCAATTTTATTTATATTTACACTTAGTCTGGTCATTTGTTTGATTTCTATAAAATAAACATTTAATGAGTTAAATTTGTTAACCAGACAAAAATACGAGTATTTTTTGAACTGAAAGTATATGTTGGCAAAAGATTTAATTTCAGATGAGATCCCTTCTTTGCACACATCGGATACAGCTGTTGAAGCTTTAAACTGGATGGAGGTGTTTAGGATATCGCACTTACCAATTGTAAATAACGAAGAGTTTTTAGGATTGATTTCTGATGCTGATATTTACGACCTAAATACTCCTGATGAATCTATCGGAAATCATAAATTATCATTACTAAGGCCATTTGTTCGTTACGATCAGCATGTTTACGAAATTATGGAAATTGCCGGCAGGCTCAAATTAACCATCGTGCCGGTTTTGGATTATAATAATAAATATATGGGATTGGTTCGAATGAGTGATTTATTGCACTATTTTTCTAAAATAACAGCTATAGAAAAACCAGGAGGGATTCTTGTTCTTGAATTAAGTGAGCGGGATTATTCCATGACTGAAATTGCTCAAATTGTTGAATCCAATAATGCCAAAATCTTAAGTATGTATTTAAATACATCGCCCGATTCTACCAAAATGGATATAACACTTAAACTAAACCTTACCGATATTAACCCAATAATTCAGACCTTTAACAGATACGATTACAGCATTAAAGCATCGTTTATGGAATACGATGAACAGGATGATCTTTACAATTCGAGGTATGAATTATTTATGCGTTACCTGAACATTTAATAATACTTCCGTCAATAATAATTAAAAAAAAAACAGCGATTTAGTAAAACTTAATGATTATAATTTATTTTTCTGGAGGATGATTTGGTATAGTTTTAGTAACTTGTAACTATAAACTATAAATAATTGAATATATTTGGTTTTACTTTATCAGTAATAAATCAGTTGATAAAAAACATCTTAAATGATTAATTTATGAAAGTAGCAGTATATGGGCGGTCTTTCGATAAAAGTTTTAAAGAATATATCTTTAGTTTTTTTGATAATCTTGAACAAAATGCTGTAAAAATATCTATCCATCAGGATTTTTATGATTTTCTTACCAACGAAATTAATTTCAAGCCAAAATCTGCGATTGTTTTTAAAAATTATAGCGAGCTTAAAAAAGATACTGATTTATTATTTAGTATTGGTGGCGACGGGACTATACTTGATGCCATTACTCTTGTACGCGATTCCGGAATACCTATTGTTGGGATTAATACCGGTAAATTAGGATTTCTGGCCAGTATTGCCAAGGACGAAATTGACATGGCGCTAACTGCCATTTATGAAAATGATTATACCATTGAAGAAAGAACAGTATTGAAAATAGATGCTCCATCACAAGTTTTTGGGGATTTCCCTTACTGTTTAAACGAAGTTGCTGTGCAGAAAATAGATTCGGCAATGATTAAAGTGCATGTTCATATTGATGGGGAGTTTTTAAATACTTATTGGTCTGATGGATTGATTATTTCTACACCAACAGGATCAACAGCCTATTCGTTAAGTGTGGGAGGGCCAATAATTATTCCAAATTCGGGTAATTTTATTATTTCACCCATTTCTCCGCATAACCTTACAGTTCGGCCTATTGTTTTACCCGATACCAGTAAAATACAGTTAAAACTGGAAAGCAAAGCATTAAACTATATTGCATCGCTCGATCACAGGTCTGTTGTAATAAAAAATACGGATGAATTATTAATTCAAAAAGCTGATTTTAAGATAAACTTACTCAAATTAAACAGTACTAGTTTTTATAAAACACTAAGAAATAAGCTAATGTGGGGTGCCGACAAAAGAAATTAGCAGAGTAAATTAAACATAATTAGCGTAATAGTTGTTTGTGATTAAATAGTAAAATACTGAAATACTGAAATTTATTTTGTTAATGAATTTATTTTAAAATATAAAAAAATAAATAACTTTGTATATACAACGCTTAAAAATGATGAAAAAACAAATTCTACTTTTTTTTGCAATTATTTTATTAATCCCAATATATGGTTACAGTCAAAAGTGGAAACTAACCAGGGAAGAAATAATGGGAGGCATTGGAATTACTAACTATTTTGGCGATATTGGCGGAGCTGCAGACCCTGATGCTTCAGTGTTTGCTGATATAGATTTTGGTTCTACCCGCCCAAGTGTAATGGTTGGATATAGATATAAACTAACAGAAAGGCTTGCTGCTAAAGGTAGTTTAACTTACGCCAATTTTCATGGATCAGATGTAGGATCAAAAAACGAAGCAAGAAACTATAGTTTCTCAACCAATATGTTTGAGCTATACGGACATGTCGAGTATCATATTACTCCAGAAAAGCAACTGATTACTTATTCAACCATGTCTCTCCGAAGTGGATTAAAAAAGTTTAATGCAGCCTTTAATTTATATGTTTTTGCAGGAATTGGAGGTGCTTATTTTAAACCAAAAGCTAAAGATGATTTTATTGACAGCGAAAGGTTTAACGGCGATAAAAATTTAACATTTGTTTTACCCGTTGGTATTGGAGGAAAGTATCCTGTACTAAGCGATCTTTATGTTGGTTTTGAACTTTCAGGACGGCTAACAACTACCGATTATATCGATGGGTTTAGCCCCGATGCATCAAAAGCAAATGATTTATACTATTTAACTACAATATACGTTTCATATAAAATTAAGCCTAAAGGCAGGAAACCTAAAATCCGATTTTAATATTATATGAAAAGATTTCTTTTGTTATTGCTAACCAGTTTTTTTATCGTTAGCTCATTTTCGCAAAGCAGGACAGAACTGGGAGTGCTTCTGGGAACATCCTATTATCATGGCGATATTAATCAGTCAACTATATTTTACTCACCATCCCTGGCTTATGGATTAATCGTGAAGTATAATCTTAGCGATCATTTATCATCAACTTTAAATGTATCATACGGGAAACTGAAAGGGAGTGATAGTGATTTTAATCAAATAGAAAATCAGCTAAGAGGAGCATCTTTTTCATCCGGGATAATAGATGTTAATGCTATTATTGAATTTAATTTTTTGCCCTATAATAGTTCAGGCTATATTAAGAAAAATAAAAAAAGGTTCTCTCCATACATCTTTATGGGTATTGGCGGAAATTATTTAACAAGTTCGGGCGGATTTGAAAATCCAATTACAATTCCTTTTGGATTAGGAATTAAATATAATATCTTTGAGCGCTTAACATTAGGTGTTGAATGGAGTTATAGTAAAACATTTAATGACGAGATTGATGGGGTAATTAATATCCAGGACGAAAATCATTCACCAGTGATACATAATGATGATTGGTATTCATTTTGCGGTATTTTTATTACTTATAAGATTTTTAAAGATAAAATTGATTGTCCGACTTATAGTGATTGATAAATGGATTTAAAGGATAAGATTGATATAGATAATTTGCCGGAGCATGTTGCAATAATAATGGATGGGAATGGCAGATGGGCACAAAAGAAAGGAAACTCGAGAATCTTCGGGCATAAAAACGGCGTAAAAGCTGTTCGGGATACTGTCGAAGCTGCCGGAGAACTAGGTGTCAAATATCTTACACTTTATGCATTTTCAACCGAAAACTGGAACAGGCCAAAACAAGAAGTCGATGCCTTAATGTCGCTACTGGTTGCAACAATTAATTCCGAAACCGATACACTAATTAAAAATAATGTTCGTTTATTGACTATTGGTGATATTGATGATTTACCGAAAGATGTTAATCGGAATTTAAAAAACCTAAAGGATAAAACTGCAAAAAACACCGGATTGTCACTGGTTTTAGCGCTTAATTACAGTGCTCGCTGGGAAATAATTAATGCAGTGAAAAATATTTTGTCAGAGTATAAAGAATCGACTATTGAAAAAGACGAAATAACCGATGCGTTTTTCGAAAAATATTTAAATACCTACGGTATGCCCGATCCCGACTTATTAATAAGGACAAGTGGGGAATACAGAATAAGTAATTTTTTAATCTGGCAAATTGCATATGCTGAATTATATTTTACAGAAGTTTTATGGCCCGATTTTAGAAGGAAAGATTTATATGAAGCAATATTAGATTACCAAAAAAGAGAGAGACGTTTTGGAAAAACAAGTGAACAAATTAAAAATTAGTTAAACTTAAATCGTTGAATTAGAATGTTAAAAAGAATCTTACCCATTAT
>JAWLEM010000099.1:0-7788 GCA_041686115.1 Bacteroidales bacterium | reverse complement strand
ACATATTGAAATTATTGTTGGCATCAGTTTCCATTTTTAAATTTCCTTGGCCACGTGCTCGGATAATATCGCCGATTTTTGAGTCGAATATTAAAAGGGTTTCTGCTTCGGGAGTTACTTCAAGGTCGAAATTCAATCTAAATCCGGACAGATCTATATTATAGTCATCTGATAATTCTTCGGCCGATTTTTGTGTGTTGATAAATGTAAGAAAAGCGGATTCATCAGCTGTTCCGGAACGATTTAACGGGATATTAATCTTGGTGTTACGTTCTGTTCTTCCGGAGATGTCGAGAAAAACATCCCCTAAATTACTTCCTGAGATATTGATAACTCCGGATACTAATGCTGTACCGTAGAAAATTTCATTATCACTCCCGGTTGTATTTAAGGCTAAAATATTATCTGTATTGATATCAAAATCGAAACTGATGTTTTTTTGAGGCCCGAATTTTACATATCCATTTGTTGTTGCCTGATTATCTAAATTGTCGTAAATATCGATATCATTAAAGAATAGCGAATTGTTTTCAATTTTTGTTTCGGTGGAAAAATGATATTCTGTATTGATATAGTCAATGGTCATTGAGCTGTTTTCTATGAATACATTGCCGTTAAATTCTGGTTTGTTTAACGTGCCGTTCACATTAACATCTCCTGATGATGTTCCTGAAATATTTCGGGCAAAACTGCTGAGAAAAGGATTTAAAATGGAAAGATTAAACTGATCTAACGTTATGCCAAAATTTAACGCTTGATTCTCCGGAAAATAATTACCGGTAATCATTAAAGATTTATTCTCTTCTTGCTGTTGTGTAAAGATATCAAGATTTATAGCTTCCGATTCATCAATCCATGTGGCAAAAATTTGTGAATATCCTAAGGTTTCGTTGTTTAATTTTAAATTGTCTACCGTTATCTTTGAATGAAATAAAGGATTGGTGTATAGACTGGAGAAGTTTGCATTCCCGTTTATGTTACCATCAAAGGCAAGGTTTTTGTCTTTGGTTAGAATATTAATATGTGAAAGGTTTAGATCGGAAAAATATAAAAATAATGAATCTTCGGTACTTTCAGATATCTTGCCATTTATATTTAAAAATTGATCTTTATGACTAATGGTGAAATTGTTAATGGTATAGGCGGTGGAATCAATTTTTATGGATGATTTATTGATGTTCCATATTGAATCCTGCACAACGATTGTTGATCGTAAGATGTTAATATGGAATAATGGATCATCGTAGGCTTCTTTTTGCTTAATAAGGGTAGAAGCTAATATCTTTCCATTGTATTCATCTTTAGTATCCTTATTGTCCCAATCAACTTTTAAATGTACCTCATTTTGGCTTGTTAATGAGGTTGTTTTGAAGTTTTCAAGGAATATCTGATTACCTAATAAGATACTTTCTGATTTTGTTGATGCAGTAAAAATACTGTCGTTCGATACAGCTTTAAGCGACAAGTGATTAAATGTGTGTTGATTGAATGATGCTTTTTTGGCCGAAGCATTTAGAAGTAGTTGCTTATCTGATTCACGGTATTTTAGGTCAACCTTAGCACTATCACTTATTTTTACAGAGGGGAGGAAAAAATAGGTTAAAAGTTGTGTGTTTTTTAAATCAGCATTAAAGCGAAAGCTATTGGTTGAATTTTTATTTAATGTATCACGGGGACTTTTTATTAATGCAGGAGTATAAGTGTAAAACAGGTTTTTTATCGATTGAAAAAGAGTTGAGGGCTGGTACTCGCCAATTAATAATCCGTCGATATAATCAGATTTAAGGGTGATTTTATGAGTGTCGGCAAATTGTTCAGCAATAATTTTTAACGTGTCGAAACGCATGTTTTCATTGCGTTTGGTTAATTCTGTCTGAGAAAAATTTATTTCACCTACTGCATTATCCAGGGTGTTTCCAGTAAAGTTGGCATCAACATTAAAAGATAACAGTGCAGAAGTATCATTTTTGTCGATATTTAAACCATATAAGTTAGCTTTAGGAACATTTGCGTTAAAATTAAATACGGGAATATTGCCCGAGAAATCAATATTCCCAATAAAATCCATTTCAATGTTGGGGTCGCTGATACTTAAAATTCCATCGTACGTTTTTTCGGTTAAAAAACCATCAAGAATAATATTTTGGTAATTGTAATTATTAACGGTAATATTCTTAATTACTCCATCGGTATTTGCTTTTAACGTTTTGTCTCTTCCGATAACTCCTTCAATTTGTGCATTCGTAGTGATTTTACCTACGGTTTCATTATCTGCAAATAACTCTCCAATCCGAAAGTCTGTAGTTTCTAATTTCCCGTCGAAAGCAAGAGTTCTTGAAGTATCCGGTTTCAAATACAAGTCAGTAGATATGTCTCCTAAATCGGTGGTAAATTTACCATAAGTAACAAAATCATCTATAAACCCGGTGAACTTACCTTCGTAGTTTATCATGCCCAGCTTGTTAAGATTTTCAGGTATGGTAAATTTGTCCGGGCCTTCTGTAAATTTATTGATAATCTCAAAATCTTTTACCGTAGCTTTAAATTTTTTAAAGTTTGCATAAATAAATGTTTCCTTCAGGTTGGGCAAACCATTAAAATCAAAATCTGTAATTAATTCAGTCTGTTCGCCAACCTGGAATTTCACATCCTTACCTTTTAAAGAACTTACTTTGCCATGAATCCGTCCTGAAATGACAAGGTTTACATCCATATTCCTCAGTTTAGGCGAGAAATAGTAAATATCATTAAAACTAACATTGGATTCGCGAAAAGCAAAATCGATTTTAACCCATTTGGTAAAGTTTTTGTATTCATCAAAATCATTATGGTTAAACGATAATGAGTCGGCGTAGATAAAAGAATTGGGCGTTCTTAATTTTACATTTTTAAATAACATATGCTGTTTGCCAATACTCATATTCGTTTTTAGGTTATATACCTCAAACCCTGATTGTTCGGTAAAGTTCAGGTTGTTAATATGAAAGTCTACGACCTGGTCTTTAACCTTTAGGTTTCTAATATCTAAATCATCAATATAACATATCAAATCGCTGAAATCTACCCCCGCGTTTTTTTTAAGGTTTTTGTAATTACGAAAACGGAAGACTATTTGATGCATCTCAATATTACGAAAGTTTATTTCCCATCGGGGTTTAGTATTCGTGCTGTCGCGCTTAATTTCATCTACAATAAATTTTAGATTTAACGGAGCAAGAGAATCGGGTTTATTTAAATAAAACCGGGCATTAAGAACATTCGTATGATTGATATCTATGGTTCGTTCTTTCTGGTTAATTTTACTTAGGTTGGCAATTATTTCTTTGGCAAATAACAGCGAATCCTCATTTTGGTCTTCGATGTAAACATTTTTAAGAACTACTTTGTTGAAAAAACGGTAATTAACAGATTCAACCCTGAATTTTGCATTCAGATTTTCTGATACCGTTTTAGTTACTTTTTGGGTAATATAAGTTTGTATTTTGTTGTTTTGCAGAACAAAATATGCTGTTACCGGAAGCACAATGATTACCAGTAAAACAATGATTAATATTTTATATATTTTTTTGATACTTTTGCCCATTAATTACTTAACGCAAAAGAAATAAAAAAAATTATAAAAATCTTAAAATCCGTACAATAAATGAGCATAACAATTTTAGGAATTGAATCATCCTGTGACGACACTTCAGCTGCCGTGATAAAAGATGGGTATCTTTTATCTAATTATATTGCTAATCAGGATGTTCATAAAGCTTATGGAGGGGTAGTACCGGAATTGGCTTCAAGGGCTCATCAACAAAATATTATTCCGGTAGTTGATCAGGCGTTAAAAACAGCAGGGGTTACTAAAGAAGAGGTAAGTGCCGTTGCTTTTACAAGAGGCCCCGGGTTGTTAGGTTCTTTGCTGGTAGGGACCTCTTTTGCTAAATCTTTTGCTTTAGCTATGAATATTCCGTTAGTTGAAGTTAATCACCTTCAGGCTCATATCTTAGTCCATTTTATTAAGCAACCCGAAAAAGAGAATAAACAACCCCAATTCCCTTTTTTATGTTTATTGGTTTCCGGAGGGCATACCCAGATTGTGATTGTTAAGGATTACGCTGATATGGAGATTATCGGTCAAACCATTGACGATGCTGCAGGCGAAGCATTTGACAAGTGTGCAAAAGTAATCGGATTACCCTATCCCGGCGGACCTGTAATTGACCAGAAAGCAAAACATGGAAATAAAGAAGCGTTTGTTTTTAATAAACCGAAAATTAAAGAACTGGATTACAGCTTTAGCGGATTAAAAACCTCTTTTTTATATTTTATCAGGGATGAGATGAAGAAAGATGCTGACTTTGTGAAAAATAATATGAACGACCTTTGTGCCAGTATTCAATTTACTATCATCGATATTTTGATGGAGAAACTGGAGAAAGCATCAAAGCAAACAGGAATTAAACAAATAGCTGTTGCCGGAGGTGTTTCGGCAAACTCGGGCTTGCGGGAGGCGTTATTAAAAAAAGCAGCAATAAATCATTGGGATACATATATTCCTGAATTTACATTTACTACCGATAATGCAGCAATGATAGCAATTAACGGATATTATAAATATCTAAAAAAGGAATTTGCTGCACAGGATATTGCTCCCATCGCCAGGTTTGCTTATTAGCGGCATTTTATTTTTTTTTGCCTGCTTTATAAAGTTTTATATTTACCGGATCGAGCGTTACCAGACATCCTTTGGGCATTTCATTGAGCAGGGGTTCAATTTGCTGGTAAAATGCTTCTGTTTTTTCTTCTTCGTCAATAATTTCAATAACTACGGGTAATTTTTCCGTTAACTCCCAAAATTTCGATGAATGGATAACAGAACTGGCACCAAAACCCAGTACTCCCCGAAAAACAGTTGCTCCGGCTAAGTTATTTTCTTTGGCCATGTAAACAATTTTTTCGTATGCCAGTTGACCTGAGATTCGGTCGGTACTACTCATAAATATTCGTAATATTTGATTGGGCTTACTGTTTTGCATCAGCATCATAGTATTTTTGACAGATTATATCCTAAATATACAAAAATAAAAGCTAATATTACACTTAATGAGGTGTAAAGAAGCATGCCCTGAAAATTGGCATTACGCATCATCAGCAGGTTTTCTCCTGCAAAGGTTGAAAAGGTGGTAAATCCACCACAAAAACCCACCATTAAGAACATACGCCACTCTACACTAAGAAGAAGCGATCGGTCAGCAATCCCGGTTAATATCCCCAGTAAAAAACTACCGGCAATGTTAACCAGTAATGTGCCTAATGGAATCGTTGATAATGCAGGAATTAAATTTATTTTCGAAAGGTAATAACGTGCAATACTTCCTGCAAAGCCTCCCAGACCGATAAAAAGTGCTATTTTCATTCTAAATAAGTTTTTCCAAAGATAAAAAGTTTGTGAAAATTATTTGCTATCGAATGTTTAATCTATTTTTTGGCTAAATATAAGATTGCTGTTGATGCTAAAGATATTGCTACTACAGCAAGAGCAATCCCTACATTATATTTATCGGCAACAAAACCCAAAACAGGGGCAATGATAGCTGCGAAAAGACTTTTTGCCTGCGAATTGGCTGAAAGAGCCGTAGCCAGTACTTTGTGGTTGTACAGTTCGCTTACATAAGCTACACCGATTGGGTTGCGGAGATTCTCGATAATATAAATACCAATATAAAATATAATGGAAATAAAGTAAAAGTTATAATGATAAAAGATTCCACTCAACAGGGCTAAAATAAATCCTGTATAAAGCGTAATATTTAACGCACGGGGCATCGAATTTATTTTTTCTGTAAAACGCCCTGATTTTTTAGAAGCTATGGAAGTTAGCAGGTAAACGATAAAATAAACAACTCCAATGATCAATGCAGTACGTTGTTTGTCCCGGAAGGCTAACAGTACAGGTAAAGATAAAGCAAAACTCTGAACAACGGGTTGTAAGTAATCTTTTATGGCTTTATGAAATCCGCTATGTACTGATAAATTGGCAACTGCTTTTAAGATTTGAATTTTTTTAAACGAAAAAATAAAATCTTTGGTAACGGATATAAATTTTACTTTTATGTCCTGCAAATGTAATTTGCTTGTTTCTCCGTCAAGCACTTTAGGATAAGAAGATATGAGCAGTAAGTCAAGAATATAAGGAATGGTTGAGTAAACAAAAATAGATTGATAATTCCCTGAATAAAAAACAATAGATGCTGCTAATAATGATGAGATTGCAGAACCCATCTGAGACCAGGAACGGGTTTGTCCGTAGTAATATACCCGTTGATTTTTCCACCCATTAATCTCAAGATATTCGAAAATCATTGCTTTGTGAGTTCCTGTTCTGAAAGCATCGCCGAAAGCATAAAACAACATAGCCAGGATGAAAAACAGGTATTCTTTTGATGAAAAGAAAATGACGAATGATACAATGTAAAATAAGAAAGAAAAAATCATGGATCGTTTTCTTCCTAATGAATCAGCGATTACTCCGGAGGGTATCTCCGTGATGTTGATTAATATTTCTCGAATGGCATAGAGGGTTCCAATCTCTAGGAAAGAAAGACCTTTATCCAAAAAAAACAGAATAAGAAAAGGCTCAAAAAAACGCAGGTTTTTTAAAAAACCATAAAAGCAAAATTTATAATACTGGATATCTTTTTTAAAAGTTTGCTTCATCTTGCTTTTTAATCTTTTCTATTCAATAACGTTAACTATTTTAAGCGCCGGATTCTGTTACAAAAAAAAATAAATTAATAAAATATAGCTTAAAAATCCGAATAAAAGTTCAACTTTTGTTTTCCCCATCATCTAAAGCGTAATTATTACAGAGTAAACGATCAATCATTATTTGAAAATATCGAAGATTGTGTATTATTAGTATGTTGAATTGATTAGTTTTGTATTTTTATAAAAATGAAAATTATGATTGATTTAAAAAAGCACAGTTTGTATAAGCCCATGGAAGCAGATACCATTTTATCCCATGTCTTTACGATTTATAAAAATAAATTTATTCCTCTTTTTCTGTCAGGTTTTATTGCTTTTTTTATCATTCAATTTTTAACATACAACCTTGGGATTACCCAAATATATACTTTATCTGACACAGAAGAGATGATGAGGGAATTGTCAGGGTTAATGGGTAAAATGGGGATTCTTCTGACAGGAACAGTTATCGTATATGGTTTGTTAAACGCATTTTTTGTAAATCTTATCTTAAAAAGTGATGATGAAAAAAAATTAGCTTCCGGAGAGTTGTTTATGGAATCTCTTAAAAAGTATTCCATACATATGATCTTCTTTTTGTTATTATCAGGGTTTATATTAGCCCTGGGTACCGTTGCAGGTATTTTTATTTTTATTATCGGATCTTTTGTAGCTATTGCTTACCTGGGAACAGTCCTTTCTCCCGGAGCTGCAATAGTTATTGCTGAAGAAAAAAATGCATTAGAAGCCATAAGCAGAACTTTTTCGCTGACCCATAAAAATTTTTGGCCGGCTTTAGGAGCAACAATTTTATTTGTATTAATTATGATTCTGGTTTCTATTGTAGTTTCAGCGCTAATGTCTATCCCTTTTGTTATTATATTTTTTGATAACTGGAAAGAAACAGGGAATCTTCTTGAATCATTAAAAATGCAAAACTATGACATTGGTATGTGGACTGTTTTTTTTAACTCGTTGGTGTCTGCATTAACTTATCCGCTTTATGCAATTTTTTCAGTTGTATTGTATTTTAAATTAAAATATAGAGAAGAC
>JAWLEM010000098.1:0-7842 GCA_041686115.1 Bacteroidales bacterium | reverse complement strand
AAATGCATTACCATATCATGCCGGAATGGATGCAGCAACCAGGAGTCTGAACCAGGATAAATTTTTAATGGAAGATATTGATGTGATTGTTGCTACCATTGCATTTGGTATGGGTATTGATAAACCAGATGTTCGATTTGTTATTCATTACGATATTCCGAAAAGCCTTGAGGGTTATTACCAGGAAACAGGACGTGCTGGACGAGATGGTGGCGAAGGGAAGTGTATTGTTTTTTACAGTTATAAAGACATACAGAAACTGGAAAAATTTATGCAGGGTAAACCTTTGGCAGAGCAAGAAATTGGGAAACAATTATTGCTTGAAACAGTTGCGTATGCCGAATCTGCTGTTTGCCGCAGGAAAATGCTGTTACATTATTTTGGCGAAAAATACGAACAGGAGAATTGCGAAAATTGCGATAACTGCATTCACCCTAAAGAACAAATTGAAGGAAAGGATGATGTTGTATTGGCTTTAAAAGCCATACAAGATGTTAAAGAAAGGTTTAAGTCTGAGCATGTTGCCAATGTTTTATCCGGAGTAAAAAATACATCCATAAAATCGTATAAACATCACGAATTGGAAATTTTTGGAGAAGGCTCTGATAAAGATACCAGATATTGGAATGCTGTTATTCGACAAGCGTTAATAGCTGGATTTATTGATAAGGATATTGAAAATTATGGTTTATTGAAAGTAAACGAAAAAGGCCTGGAATATTTAAAAAATCCACACCCATTTACTTTAATTAAAGACCATGATTATGAAGGCGAAGACCATGAAATTGACAGCCAGGCAGGAGCCGGTAAATCTGGTGCTGTAGACGATGAACTGTTTAATATTCTTAAAGACTTAAGAAAAAAATTGTCTAAGGAATTAAATTTGCCTCCTTTTGTTATATTTCAAGATCCATCAATTGAAGATATGGCTATTCAATATCCGGTTAACCTTGAGGAAATGACCAGAATTGTTGGAGTTGGTGCAGGAAAAGCGCAACGATACGGTAAAAGATTTGCCGATTTAATTAAAAAATACGTAGAAGAAAAAGAAATAATTCGCCCGCAAGATATGGTAGTAAAATCAGTGGTCAATAAATCAGGGTTAAAAGTCTATATCATTCAGAGTATCGACAGGCAAATGCCACTCACCGATATTGCCGATGCTAAAGGCCTGGAAATGCATGAACTGCTTGATGAAATTGAGTCAATTGTGCACTCTGGAACTAAACTGAATATTGATTATTATATTAATGATGTAATTGATGAAGATAAACAGGATGATATTTATGAATATTTTAAGGAAGAGGCAGAAACCGAATCGATTGAAGCTGCGCTTGAAGAATTAGGCGAAGAAGAGTATTCAGAAGAAGAAATCCGACTGATGAGAATAAAATTCTTTTCAGAACTGGGTAACTAAATGAAAACTTATTCGTCTTTACTATAAAAATATAAGGGAATGTAAAAACTCCCTTATTTTTTAACCTTTTAAAATACATGGCTACGTGGAAAAAGTATTAGAAATTAATCAGTTAAATAAAAGTTACGGAAAAATTCTTGCTATAAACGATATTTCGTTTACCGTAAACAGGGGTGAAGTATATGGCTTATTAGGGCCAAACGGAAGTGGGAAAACAACCACACTTGCTGTTGTAATGGGGATATTAAATGCCAATGCAGGAAATTATAAATGGTTCGATAAACCCATGGATAAATTTACCCGGCGGCGTATTGGTTCTTTAATCGAAACTCCCAATTTTTACCCTTACTTATCATTATGGGAAAATCTTAAAATTGTAGCAAAAATAAAGGATGCGCCCGATGATGATATCAATTATGCATTAGGTGTGGCTAACTTGCTTAAGCGAAAACATTCAGCCTACAATACGTTATCGTTAGGAATGAAACAACGGCTTGCCATTGCTTCGGTATTGGTTGGTAATCCGGAAGTATTGGTTTTGGACGAACCTACCAACGGGCTCGATCCCGAAGGTTTTGCAGAAGTGAGAAATATTATCCAATCTCAGGCTAACGAGGGGAAGACTATTATTTTAGCCAGCCATATTTTGGATGAGGTAGAAAAAGTTTGTTCGCATGTTGCCATTCTAAAATCAGGTGATTTAATTGCCAATGGGAGAGTAGGCGAGCTACTTACTACCGATGATATGGTTTATGTACAAACCTACAATATGGAAGAACTGGATCAAATACTGGAACAGGCAGATTTTGTTAAAAATTCATTTAAAATGGATGATGACCTGGCAGTAGTGCTCGATTCAGGATATTCTGCCACTGACCTGAATAAATATTGTTTTGAAAAAGGGATTACCCTTTCAAAAGTTTTATTGAAAAAACAAAGTTTAGAGGACCAGTTCCTTCAATTAGTTAAATAATTTAAATATAATTTGGAAAATGAAAAAATTATTTCAACTCGAAAAAATAAAAACCTTATCATATCCGGCTTTTAAAACATTATTGATTATCCATTTTGTACTTTTTTTCCTGGTAGTGTTGATATTTTCCCAGGTGCATTTTAGTATCCCCGGCTTTTCGGTCAAAGGGCTCTATCAATTCCCGAACATTTGGGAGTTTTTCCCCTGGGTAGCCAGCTGGTTTAACCTGTTTTTGGCAATTGTGGTGATTTTGCTGGTTGGTAACGAATTTTCCTATCGAACATTCAGGCAAAATGTAATTAATGGATTAAGCCGGAGTGATTTAATTACCAGTAAGTTAATCATGATTGTTACCATTGCCATTTATACTTTTTTAATGGTGTTGCTTGCTATACTTGTTTTTGGAATGGTTTTTACGAAAGGGCTAACCCTGGATATCATCTTTGAAAAATCATATCTTATATTAATATATTTCATACAGGCCATTGGATACATGACAATAGGCATGTTAATTGCTTTGGTTTTTCGAAATAATGCATTGTCTATTATCATGTTTATTTTATACTTTGCTATCGTTGAGCCTGTAGGCCGGTTAATGTTTAAAGCCGAAGCTCGAAGGTTTTTTCCTGCTAAAATCATTTCCAACCTTACGCCTACCCCTGAGTTTTTAACCATGACCTCGGAAAAGTCGTTTACCACATCATCGGGCAAAAGCTCGTTGGATTTTCAGGAAATTGGATTAATGCCTGAAAACTTGCCATTGGGTATTAATGTTGTTTTAGCTGCCGGATTTATTGGCTTTTTTATTGCTCTATCTTATTTAATTACCAATAAAAGAAATTTATAATAAATATATTTCGGGAGGCTGTCCAAAAAAGAGGGTATAACTAAAAACTTGCCACTAACCTACCAGCCACGGCTGGCAGGCAAACAGTTTGGTGTCTTTGTGGCAAAATTAACCATTTTGGACAGCCCCACGATTATTTTTAATCCATATCTTTTTGTTTGAGCAGTGCCGCACACATCTCGTAATTTTCTACTTGCGTATAATGCGATAATAAAGCATCGAAAAATTCCTTGTCGTTAAAATAGGGGTGGTGATTATCAAAGGGTACTTCGCCACTGGTTGTTAATTCAAAGAAGTCTTCTTTGCTTATTTCATAGGATATATTTTCTTGTTCATTTTTCTTTTCGGCTTTTTTCTGCGAATCAATAACTAAAGACATATCTTCCTTAAAGTTTTCTTTAAACTGGTCGATGAATTTGATAATGCTCATCTGAATTTTTATCGACTCGTTATTTTCTGCAAGCAGCTTCTTGTTGGCATCGTACTTAATACTTAACTTTTTGGAGCGGTTTGTTGAAACCGGTTCTTTTAAAATCTCCCTAATCTTTAATTCATTATTGTGAATAATATCCAGATTTGTTTGCACCCGTTCTTTCAATACATCTATGGTTTGTCTTAAAAAATCTTTCATAATTTTAATGATTAATTGTTGTTGTTTTCTAAAACAAAAATGGTAAGCAGATGTTTTTTGAATTTGACGAATGCAGTTTTTTTTTGGATAAACGGATAACCTTTCTTATTGGATTATCTTTTGGTATCTAGAGCATCGCGAAGCCCGTTGCCAACCAATGTGAAGGATAGTACCAAAAGCATGATAGCCAGTCCGGGAAGAATAGCCAGGTAGGCTTTATCCATAATTATATAACCGTAATGTTCTTTTATCATGGTTCCCCACGATGGAACCGGAGGTTGAACACCAATGCCCAAAAAGCTCAGGCCGGCTTCTAAAAGAATGGCGGTTGCAAAATTAGCAGCCGAAATAATAATTACCGGACTAATAACATTTGGGAGAATATGTTTAAATATGATTCGTGCATGGCTAAAACCTAAGGCACGGGCTGCTTCCACATATTCTTTTTCGCGAACACTTAATACCTGCCCACGGACAACACGTGCCACTTCTACCCACATGGTTAATCCAACAGCTATAAATATTTGCCAAAACCCTTTGCCAATAACGAGCGTAATGGCAATAACCATTAATAAAGTTGGGATTGACCAGATCACATTGATCAGCCACATAATTACATCATCCACTTTTCCTTTAAAATAACCGGCAATAGAACCAAGGGTTATCCCTATAATTAAAGAGATGAAAACCGATATGAATCCTACCGAAATAGATATACGTGCGCCGATGAGCAGCCGGCTTAATAAATCTCGTCCAAAGCGGTCGGTACCCAGTAAAAATCTTTTATCGACAATATGATTTTGTTCAATCGTTTTTTTGAGCTCATCGAATGAAATGTTTCTTATATTTCTGTCAATATCTGTAAAAACAAATTGATTATTTTTAACTACTGTTTTTGTTCCATAAGCTACAGGAAAAACAATATCCGCAGGGTTTAGCTCTTTATAAAAAGGTTCTTCTCCTTCAATATCATTATACTCTTCAATGATTAAATGAGTATTTTCAAAATGACAGGAATTTATGGGAATGTAGGAATACTTATTATTTCTGCCCATAAACATGGTATGCAAAAACCCTTTATTATTCTCTTTTACATTTTTTCTGATTTTTAGCATGGTACAGCTAAAACTTGGTTTTTTTGCAGCAATTTCCAATATCTGGGTGTTGGCAAAAGGCGATTTATCGGGAGTAATTAAGTACCCTAAAATAGCAATGATCACAATAAGAAGGATAAAGAGTAAACCACCCAGTGAAAATTTGTTACGTTTAAATTTTTGCCAGGCAAGATAATCTAGCGACCCTTTAATGTCTACTCTTTTCTTTTTAAAAAGCATGTATCAAAAATATTGATTTTATCGTAATTTCCTGCCTTTCCACGAAAAATTTGTAATCCAGCCCATAAAAGTTGTAGTCACAATATAAAAAGGGTAGATAATTTGCAGTGGCAAAAATAGCCATAACAATGATAGTTGATAAAAGAATCTCGTTCCGGGAATAAGAATAAACAGGTCGGCCAGCGATTTAATGGCAAAAAGCAGAATGAAAATGTACCATTGGTTGGGATGAAAGATTAAATTAATGAACCAAAAGGCGAGAAAGAAATTACTGGCAAAAACAGTAAGTGCTGTAATAATTAGGTCGAAATCGCGATAAGCTTTGCTTTTGGAAGTCCACCGGATGCGCTGATTAAAGAAACCGGATAATGTTTGGTTCGGTTTAGTATAAACAACTGCATCGCTGGATTTAATAAAATGGATATCCCTGCTGTTTTTTTTCTTTGCCTGCAGCAAAAGGAAAATATCATCGCCTGAGGCATAATTTGTATGTAATGTATTTTCGTTAAACAACGATTTTTCAAAAAGCAGGTTAGCGCCGTTACACATTATTGGTTTATTAATCGCTGCTGCTCCTGCTCCTGATATAATAAGGCTTGTAAATTCTAGTGCTTGAAATTTGGCAAAAATATTTGTTAATGGATCGAAAACCACCGGAGCAATAAGCATTTTAGGTTTATGGATGGTATAATATGCAACCAGTTCCGATAACCACTTCCTGCCCATTCTGCAATCAGCATCGGTAGTTACAATAATTTTGGATGAAGAATATTGAATTCCATAAGCCAGTGCAGTTTTTTTGCCTTGTTGGATTTTAGGGTTTTGCAGGATTTTTAGATGATTGTTTTTCTCTGCATACCGTATCAATATCTTATAGGTATCATCTTCGGAATGGTCGTCGACAACAATAATTTCGGTATTTTCTTTTGGGTAATCCTGTTGTAACAGTGACTGAATCAAATGTTCGATATTACCTTCTTCGTTTCGGCAGGCAATAACAATACTTACCAATTCGCTCACAGAATGATTCGGATGTTTAAAACATTTTAATTTAAACCATCCCAAAGCAAAAGAAAAAATGTTTATCCCATATACTATAAGAAATAGGAATGACAGGGTGACAAAAAAACTCATTAAGCCGATTTTATTTTCAAAAGTAATAAATAAACGTCAGGTCAATAGAAAAAATAAATTAAACTTTTATTTGTTTGTTTCAACAATAAGGACATTAATTTCTCCTATTTCAGCTAATTATAAATGAGTTGTGTAAAACATGAACTATAGTGTCAAAAAATTAATATAATTGACAGAACATTGATTAGAATGACATAATTTGACAGGGAAGTGGTGTTTTTGTCAAAATTTAAGTATTTTTGACAAAAACGGAATAATATGTCAAACCTTAATGAGTCCTACGATAGGAATAAACCTTATAATAGCCTTCCACTTCTCCCTCCGGATGATGATAAGGTTGAAACGAAAAAGGTTCTTAAAACCTTAAACAATGCCAACAAAGCACTCGCAGAGCTAAAAGGAATAGCGAAAAAATTGCCTAATCAATCAATGCTTGTAAATACAATTGCTCTAAGAGAGGCGAAAGCAAGTACCGCGATTGAAAATATTTTCACAACTGACGATGAGCTTTATAAAGCGCTTACAATAAGTGAGTATGGTTTGAAAGGCAATACAAAAGAGGTTCTAAGATATAGGCAGGCGCTTTGGATGGGGTATAATGATATTATGAAAAATCCCAATTTGATGATTGAAACCCTTATAGATATATATCAAGAAATTAAACAGGTTAATGATGGTATAAGGCCTCCCCAAACAGAAACGGTAATACTAAAACGAGGAAGCGGACACCTAACGGGTGAAGTAGTATATACGCCACCAAGGGGAAAGCAAGTTATTCAACAAAAGTTAAATAATCTCATCGAATACATTAATAATGATTCGAAATATCCTCATGATCCTTTACTGAAAATTGTAATCTCACATTATCAGTTTGAAGCTATCCATCCGTTTAGGGATGGAAATGGAAGGGCAGGAAGGATTTTAAGTATTTTACTAATGATTCAAAAGCAGCTATTGGATGTGCCAATTCTCTATTTAAGTGCTTATATCATAAAAGAAAAAGATGAATATTATGAGTTGCTTAAGAATGTTACAACCCTGGGACAATGGAGTCCTTGGATTATTTATATGCTGAGAGCTGTTGAAGAAACTTCTAAATATACAATTAGCAAAATTGAAGAAATTGACAGGCTGTTTTCAAGAACCACCGGGTTAGTGAATGAAAAATATCCGTCTATAAGAAAAGAATTTATTGAAAAACTATTTGAACAACCTTATATAAGTCCCGGAAAATTGCTCGACAAGAATATAAAGAGCCTGAATACAGCCAAAAAATATCTTAAGCAGCTTGAAGATATAGGAATTTTGGTTTCTGAAAAAATTGGAAAGGAAATAGTGTATTTAAATATTGACCTGTACAATATTTTATCTGAATCGTAATGGAATTTATTGTAGTGAATTTGCCCAATGGTTTTGTATTAAGCAGATGATTTTTTTAACTTAGCTCAAAATCATTTTTGTGATGTGGTTAAATAATTATGCCAGGTATTTGGTGGTTTTGTTTTT
>JAWLEM010000097.1:0-7866 GCA_041686115.1 Bacteroidales bacterium | reverse complement strand
GATTTAGCTGTTGATGCCATTGACTACAATTATTACAAAAGCTACAGGACAGATTACAAATCAGAAAGAAATGTAAGTTCAGAAATTATTAAACATCAATATTTTCAAACCAATATCATTAACTTTGATAAGCGTATTGAAAAAGATTACAATCTTTTGGATTCGTTTGTTATTTATATGTGCCTTGATGGGAAATTTGAGATCTTTTATAACGAAACAGAAAAACTTTATATAGAAAAAGGAGTAACCGTTTTAATCCCGGCTGTTATTGAACATTTGATTTTAAGTCCGGTTGTTCAAAGTAAGCTATTGGAAGTTTATATTCCTGAACCAGCAAATGAAAAACCTACCCCAAAATAAAGGAATCGTTTTATTTGATGGCTATTGTAACTTGTGTTCATGGTCGGTACAATTTATTATCAGGCGCCACAAAAATGATTATTTCCGGTTTGCATCATTGCAGTCGGCAACAGGAAGGCAAATTATAGACAGATTTAAGATTCCTCCTAATACCGCTGAATCTGTTGTGCTTATCGAGAATGGATCTGTTTATTTCAAGTCAACTGCAGCCCTTCGAATTGCAAAAAAACTCAGGGGGTTATGGCCTTTGAGTTATTGTTTTATAATCGTTCCTAAAATTATCCGGGATTATATTTATACAATAATTGCTAAAAACCGTTTTAAATGGTTTGGCAATCGAACAGAATGTTACCTTCCAAAAAACAATGAACAAAAATTGTTTCTATAAATTGTTGTTGTTCTTTACTGGCAGATATCTATGCTTATCTTCAAAAAAATCCATAACCTGCGTTCTTTTTTTGAAATTTGCCGAATGTTTTACTCCGGCCGGAACATAATAATGATCTCCCTTTTTATAGGTTTTTGTTTCTCCTCCAATAGTTAAGTCCATTTCACCTTCAAAAACAACTCCCCATTGAGCACCGTGAGCATGCTCAGGAACAATGCCAATTGCATCTATCACAAAAAATATAGCCTGATTATGCTCTCCTTGCAATATTTTCCCGTTTACGCCGTCGAAAGGAATGTCAGCATCCGGAAGATTTTTAATAAGCTCGGGATAAATAGAATCATCAAATTCTTTCATAAGTTTCGCTTTAAATTATAACTCAATTTTTCCTTCTTCGAATAATTTATGCTTTTTTGCCAGAATTGCAACCAACTGACTAACAGCTGCCATAGCCGAAATTGTTTCCGGAGAAATTGTTTTTTGTTGCAATCTAAGCATTAACAATCCATACAAACCGTTAAAACAAGCTTCCACTTCATTATCTACTGCTCCTTTCGACTTATTCAATAGTTCTATAACACCATCTTTTGCTTTGTTGTAGGCATCGATGTAGTCGAGATGATCGGGTGACTTTAATAATTTGAGATGAAGATCATTTAAATCATTCACAGTATTTTGAACAAACTGCAAATGCCCTGATTCAACTATTTGTTCTTCTTTCATCAAATCTATTAAGCCTTCGTACCAGTTTTTTATTTCATTTTTAACAGGTTGTGGCTGATCAAATCTATCGACAATATTTTTTGCTATTTGATTAATATCCAGATTATAGGCACGGATCAAATCTTCAATCTGCCACATATATAAAATATATTCCGCAATATTTTCTCTTTTTTTTGCCTTTGCAATGATCATATTCGATTTAAAATTTTTTCTTTAATTTATCAATTAATCGTCTTTCGCGTTTTGTTGGCCTGCCATATCCTTTTTGCCGAATTTCGAAACCGGTATAATTTTTCATCTCCAGCTTAACTTTTTCATCTTCGGGAGTAATATCCTGGACAAACTCAGAAGCTATTTTTGCGGATTTTCTATTCCCCAAAAGCCCAAGCACTTTATATTGATAAGTTACCGGTGGGCGTTTAACAAAAACAACTTCGCCAACTTTAATTATTCTTGATGGTTTTACCTGTATATCATCAATAAAAACTCTGCCTTTTTTACAAGCCTCGGCAGCCTGACTTCGGGTTTTAAATATCCGAACCGCCCATAACCATTTATCAATTCTTAAATTATCATCATTTACCATATATCGAGATGATTATAATTAAAGTTTATCAAAGGTAGAAATTTACGAAAAGGAATAAAATTAAATGAAATGTTATTTATCTATTATTGAATTCATTCATTGTATTTTCCACACCTATAACCCCAAAACTTTTTATTATTTCAATGGACAAATCAATTCTTTCAGGCAACAATTCTTTTTCCTGATCGCTCCAGGGGCTTAACACATAATGTGCCTGAGCGCCTTTAGGGTAGTCATTTCCTATTCCAAACCGTAATCGTGAATAATTCTGGGTTCCCAGCATGATACTAATGTCTTTAAGCCCATTGTGACCTGCATCTCCACCACTAGGTTTTAATCTCAACTTACCAAATGGCAGCGCAACATCATCAACAATAACAAGCAATCTTTCAGGGGATAATTTTTCTTTCGTAAGCCAGTAGTTTACAGCTCTACCACTCCGATTCATATAGGTTGATGGCTTAATTAAAACAAACGTACGCCCTTTAAATTTATATTCAGCTCGAAAAGCATAACGCCTGTCTTCAAAAACAATATTGGATGCATTAGCCCATGCATCCAATATTTTAAATCCTATATTATGTCGTGTATTAACGTACTCGTTTCCAATATTCCCTAAACCGGCAATAAGGTATTTCAAACCAGTAATCTGTTTAAATTATAACTTACTCTTTTGATTCAGTAGTTTCTTCTGCAGGTGTTTCACCTTCAGCTCCTTCAGCACCTTCTTCTCCTGCTTCAGCCTCAGCAGCTTCAGCTTCTAAAGCTTCAATTTCTTCTGGCAATGTAGCACCACGTGCACTCTTAACAAGAACTACAACTGCATTGTCAGGGTCAAGAAAATTAACAGCCGGATAAGGCAGGTCTTTAACTTTAACCGAGTCTCCAATACCTAATGGTGTAATATCAACCACAATTTCATCTGGTAAATTACCGGGCACTGCTTTTACTCTTAATTTTCTCATTTTTTGAACTAAGCGTCCACCATTAAGAACACCAACTGCAGCACCTTCCATTCTTACAGGAACTCTCATCCAAACATCTGAGTTTTCATCGGTTTCATAAAAATCCACGTGTATAATTTTATCCGATACCGGATGAAACTGAACATCTCTTAATACAGCCTTATACTTATCTCCGTCAAGATCAACATCAACTAAGTAAGCATTTGGTGTATAAACAATCTCTTTAAAAGAGTTTTTATGTGTGTAAAAATGAATATTTTTACCTTTACCGTACATTACACAAGGTACCAGTTCCTTATCTCTTAACTGTTTAGAAGTTTTTTTCCCTACATTTTCTCTTATGCTACCTTTTACTTCAATTGCTTTCATCTTATTTTATTATTATGTGTTATTTTCAATATTTTAAATTTAAAACCGCAAATATAAAATTTTATACTATAAAATTCGAACTTATGGACTGATAATTATATACTTTATTAATCACATCAGCAAAAACATCAGCAATAGAAAGGACTTTAATCTTTTCTGATAATGGTTTAATGGGCAATGAATCTGTTACTACAACTTCTGTAATTTTCGAATCATTAATTCTTTCGTAGGCAGGACCTGATAAAACGGCATGGGTTGCAAAGGCTCTAACACTTGCTGCGCCACGCTCAATCATCATATCAGCAGCTTTTGTAATTGTCCCTGCTGTATCAATCATATCATCAAGAATAATAACATTTTTCCCTTCTACATCGCCAATTACAGTAAGCTCGTCAACAATATTTGCTTTTTTTCGCGATTTATGGCAAATAACAAGCGGTGTTTCCAAAAATTTAGAATATGCATTAGCTCTTTTAGTACCTCCCATATCTGGTGCTGCTATAACTAAATTATCAAGGTTAAGGTTTTTAATATAAGGAACAAATATGGCTGATGCATATAAATGATCCACAGGTACGTCAAAAAATCCCTGAATCTGATCGGCATGAAGGTCGAGCGTCATAATTCTGTCAACTCCTGCAGCAGTAATCAGGTTGGCTACTAATTTTGCGGCTATCGAAACACGGGGTTTATCTTTCCTGTCCTGCCGCGCAAAACCATAATATGGCATTACAGCAACAACTTTATAAGCAGAAGCTCTCTTAGCTGCATCGATCATTAGCAACAACTCCATTAAATTATCTGAAGGCGGAAACGTAGATTGAATAATAAAAACATATGCCCCTCTTACCGTTTCTTCGTATGAAGTTTGAAATTCTCCATCGCTAAACTCAGTATAAGTAGTATTTCCTAACTCAACACCATATTCTTTTGCAATTTTTTCAGCTATAAACCGTGATTTGGTTCCTGAAAAAATCTTTATTGGGGGTTGGACGCTCATATTTCTTATTTTTCAAAAATTTGTATACCTTTTTTATGGATTTGCAAAGTTATAAATATCATTCTATTTTTCACCTACTTTAGCCTAAAATTATCTATAACTGGTCAAAAAAATTACAGTTGGTTTAAACGGCTAATATAGTCAAGTACTTCATTACGGCCCAATTTATTTTCTGCTGATGTTAAAAATATATCAGGTAAGAATTCCCATTCTTTCAACATTTCGTCTTTGTAAAACTGAATATTCCGTTCCAGGGCTGATTCTTTCAATTTATCTGTTTTTGTAAATATGATGGCAAAAGGAATCTGCTTTTCGCCAAGCCATTGCATAAAATGTAAATCGTTTTCCTGGGGTTTATGCCGTGAGTCAATCAACACAAATAAGCAAACCAAATTTTTTCTATATTCGGCATAATCTTTTATTATACGATTAAAATCCTTACGTATAGATTTTTTTACTTTAGCATACCCATAGCCCGGCAAATCAACTAAATGCCATTTTTTATTGATGAGAAAAAAATTAATTAGCTGTGTTTTTCCTGGTGTTTGAGATGTTTTAGCTAATTTCTTGTGGTCAAGCAGCATATTAATTAATGATGATTTACCCACATTAGACCTGCCAACAAAAGCATATTCCGGAAGTTGTTCTTCAGGGCATTGCTTATAATCGGTAAAACTAGATACAAATTCTGCGCTTTTAATGTCCATCATCATCAATTTTAAAATATATTAAAGTACAACCCTAAATTAAAACAAACTAAAATCTATAAAAAGACTGACAACATAGCAGCAATACCAAAAACAATAATCACTATTCCTGCAATCTTATTAATCCACCAAAGTTGTTTGAGCCTGAAATGTTTTCTGAACAAATCAACAAAGAATGTAAGTAATCCCCACCATAAGGTAGCTCCCAAAAAAACTCCGCCAATAATTAAAGATGACCTAAAAGAACTGTCTTTTGCTGTTACCAATCCGATACCAGCAAATGCGGCTACAAAAAGAAATACTGCCAATGGATTAGACAGGGTTAAGAACAAAACCGACAGAAAATCTTCGATCAGTTTATTTTTTTGACGCCGGTGCCTGCGTATTTGCCTAATTGGATTGGTATAGAATATTTTAGCCCCTAAAAGGATCAGGATAGTGCCTCCAATTAGTTGAATATAAAATTGTTGTTCTTCAATGAAATTGATTATAAAAGTTAAACCAAGGGCTGCAACAAGAGCAAAAAAAGAATCAACTGTTGCCGCTCCCATACCAGATAGCATGCCAGATGATCTCCCCTTGTTTATTGTTCTTTGGATACATAATACTCCAACTGGCCCCAGCGGAATAGAAGCTAAAAAACCTACAATAATACCTTTAATTAAAAAACCTAATTCCACAATAATCTACTCCTGCAATCTTAATTTTAATAATCCGTATTTTTTACTAATAATCTGGGCTCCATCATTTCGAGAATAGCATATTTTACTCCTTCACGTCCAAATCCTGAGTTTTTTACGCCACCATAAGGCATATGATCTACTCTAAATGTAGGAACATCATTAATAATTACTCCACCAACTTCAATTTCATTAAATGATTGGTTTATTTCTTTGATATTGTCGGTAAAAACACCAGCCTGTAAGCCATATTCCGAGTCATTAATTATATCAACTGCTTGCTTAAACTCAGAATATTTTTCAATGGTAACAACCGGCCCAAAAATTTCGAGTGCACACACTTTCATTTCCCTATGGGTATTGGTAATTATGGTTGGTTCAAAATAGGCACCATTGCGCTTCCCGCCAAATAATATTTCAGCTCCATCCTTTACAGCTTCTCCAACCCATTCTTCAACTCTTATAGCGTTTTCTTCATCAATCATTACAGAAATATCTGTTGATTGGTCGTCGGGTGCTCCAAATTTCAGTTTTTTTGTTGCAGTTATAAATTTATCTACAAACTGATCAAATACCTTTTCCTGCACAACAATTCGCTGCACATGAATACAAACCTGCCCCGAATAGGCGAAGCCGCCCACAAGGCATTTATTAACAGCTAAATCAATATCTGACTGGTTAGAAACAATAACTCCGGCATTTCCGCCTAATTCTAGTGCAACTTTCTTTTTACCGGCATTGGCTTTCATTTTCCATCCTACATTTGGCGATCCGGTAAATGAAAGCATATTAAACCGATCATCGGTAACTAATTGGTTTCCTGCTTCCCTGTCCATAGGCAAAACAGAAAAAGCGCCCTTTGGTAATTCTGTTGTATCAATAATTTTAGCCAATTCCAGAACTGAAAGTGGTGTCGAGCGAGCAGGTTTAATAATAATTGCATTACCCGAGGCAATTGCCGGTGCTATTTTGTGTGCGGCAAGATTTAATGGAAAATTAAATGGTGCAATACCTGCAATTAACCCTATGGGGAAATATTTTACAAACCCTTCCTTATTTTCTCCTGCTTCGGTCCAATCTATGGATAAATATTCTTTGGGTAATCTTTTCGATTCTTCTGCAGCTATAATAAACACCTGAATGGCGCGATTTATTTCTCCTAAAGCATATTTAAAAGGTTTACCCGCTTCATTAGCTAAAATAAGAGCCAGCTCATTCTTCTTTGAGCTAATCTTATTTGCAATATCCATTAAGATAGAATATCTCTTATGCGATGGCAAATCCCTTAATTCAGATTTAACCAATTCAGCTTTTCTAATGGCCTTTTCCAATTCATCATTACCAGCAAGATATGTTTCTGCTATCACTTTGTTATCAAATGGTTTGTAAACCATGAGTGAATTCTTTGTATCGCAAAACTCTCCGCCGGCGTATATTTTATATTTTTGCATACAATTATTCATTTAAATAAAGTGCAAAATTAACCTTTTTATATTGATTCTCTAAAGAAAAAAACAGGGTATTTACAAAAAGATAAAACAAGCGAAACTTTGAATTGTTAATTATATTTTATCTTTACAACCTAATTTAAAAATACGATGATAAAAATAGATTTACAACATAAAGGATGGCAGTGGGCAACACTCATATTTCTTTCATTAATATGGGGTAGTAGTTTTATTCTAATGAAAAAAGGTTTAACATCGTATACTCACGATCAGGTAGGTGCTTTACGTTTATTTATCTCGTTTGTCGCCTTTATTCCATTCGGAATTAAAAATCTGAAAAAGGTTAATAAAGACAACATTGTATCATTATTAATTATAGGATTTGTAGGTTCGGCAATGCCTGCTTTTCTATTTACCAAAGCACAAACTCAGATTGATAGTGCTATGGCCGGGATACTTAACTCCCTCACCCCTTTATTTACTTTAATAATAGGACTCATTTTTTATAAAAGCACTGCCCGGTTAATCAATGCAATAGGTGTTTTTCTGGGATTAATAGGAGCCATGGGACTAATACTGCAATCAGCAAACGGAAATGTGATAGCTGAAAACATAAATTATTACGGCCTGTTTGTAGTTA
>JAWLEM010000096.1:5985-7910 GCA_041686115.1 Bacteroidales bacterium | reverse complement strand
AAATCTGATTTTAAAATCGATCTGGATAAAAAAATGTTAAATATTTCTTTGGATAAAAATGTAGACGAAAATACCGAAGAGAAATGTAATTATAAAGAATTTAATTACAACAAATTTGCCAGATCATTCAGGTTATCGGATAAAATTGATACAGAAAAGATCAATGCCATTTATAAAAATGGATTGTTACAGGTTGTATTACCCAAAAAAGAAGAAGCCATAGAAAAACCGGCACGACAGATTAAAATTTCATAACAACCATATATATCCGATTAATAATTAAAAACATCCTGTCGAAATTTGTCAGGATGTTTTTTTTTATGATTATTTATAAAGCATTTCTTCAATTCGATCCAATCGTTTAATCAGCTCTTTGTTTTCTTTTTCAAGTTTATTTATTTTTTTCTGTTGTTCCTTAATCGCTTCAACAAGAACCGGGGTTAGTTTAACGTAATCGATGATTTTATATCCGTTTGCACTTACGGAAACTAATTCAGGAAGAACTTTTTCCACATCCTGAGCTATGAGCCCAATTTGTTTTTTATGGCCAAAATGATAACTTTTTTTTGCATCAGCAGTCCAATCAAAATAATAAGTAGTTAGTGATTTAATAATTTCTAATCCGGAATTTAAATGAACTAAATTAGTTTTTAAACTAATATCCGAAGGACTACCATAGTTAGCTTCAACAGTTCCTGTAACCTGCAAGTCACTATAAATCCGAACCAGAGGAGTATCAAATTCACCATAAATAAGAGGCGTAGTTGAATTATTGGCAATATACAGTTTGTTGGACCCTGTGGCTCCGAAACCAGCCTCGTAACCAATACAGACATTATAATCACCTAATTTACTTGTATGTCCTCCACCACCTGCACTTGACCCTACAAATACATTGTAATTACCTGCAGATTGCCCTCCCCAGCTCGATCCAGCTCCAGTACCAAAAATGGTATTATAATCCCCGGTAATGTTTCTGCCTGCATCAATACCCACAATAGCTGTTCCGAAAGTCTCATAATTTTCAATGTAAGCATTCATACCCGATCTGTCGCCAATACTTATATTATCATCTCCGGTCATATTTTTGCCTGCTTCACTACCAATAAAAATACTGTGTGTTCCACTTGGAGATTCTTCACCGGCAAAGTTTCCTATGAATATATTATCATATCCACTTACTCGCTGATAACCGCTCCTATTGCCAATAAAAACATTGTCGTACCCAGAAATATTTGAATGTCCGGTTTGAAAACCCAAAAATAAATTACTGTTTCCTTCTGTTGTATTTGTCCCGGATTCATATCCGATCATTGTATTATACTTACCGGTAGTAATATTGGTGCCGGTATTATGGCCAATAAAATAATTCTGTTTATTCAAATTTAATAAGCTTTCAAAATCACCACTTTCAATATTAGATATTCCAAAACCGGCAAGAGAATCTTTTACATATATACGGGTACTATCTCCGGTTACAAATAAGAAATCATTGATAAGGCTTTTTGTTGATGTTCGTCCGCTAACTGCAAAACCTCCAATTGAACCTTTGGTTAACGGCTCATTAATATAAATTCTTGTGCTGTCGGGCGTTACCCTTAAAATATCTTCACCACCAGCTTTTGATGCTGTGCGCCCACTTACTGCAAAACCACCCACTTTACCTTTGGTCCCAGGATCAACAAATATCTTAACCCCATCGGGATAAACTGCAAAAACTGTATCGTTATTTGCATTGATAACCTGGAAAAGTGCTCCCGTAACTGCAGTGGATTTTACTTCCAGTTTACTTATAGGATTCGATGATCCAATTCCAACATTTCCTGTATTGTAATAAATTTTTTCCCCATTTATAGTCCATTGACTACTATCATAAGGCAATACAATCCTATTCCCATCAGAAATTTCTAATGTGTCATTTATCA
>JAWLEM010000096.1:0-5885 GCA_041686115.1 Bacteroidales bacterium | reverse complement strand
TCTGCATCATCTTTATTGGCAACATCGCGGGCAAATAATGCATACGGAACCGATAACAGTTGGAAAGTTCCCAGTTCTGAAAAAGAGCTACCACCCAATTCATCAATTTCAATTTTTAAATATTTATCACCTTCACCCCATGCAATTGATTGAAAATCACCGGAAATTACTGTTCCATTTCCAATATTCAACGAAACCATTCCCAAATCGTTTGTCGTTGCAGAATGCTCTTCGGAGTAAACATTCTCTCCCGTTGAACTTTCGTCTAGAATAGAGATTTTTAGAGATACTTCCTGTCCGGAGATTAATTCGCCGTCAGAATTTCTTATTACCGCCTGGTACTTAAATGCATCAGGCACTTGTGCAAATAGTGCAAACCCAAAACACACCATTGCAAAAAAAACTAGTGCTAACTTTTTCATAGTAATAAATTTTAAAGATGAAGTAAGTTAGCACTTTAGGTATTTAAAATCAATGTTTTTTGATGAACTAATTATTTAATAGCAGCTCTTCCAGCTCAGATAAACGTCCTTCCAACTCTGCAATTTTTTCCTTTTGGATTTGTATAATTTCTAGCTATTCTTCGATCTAAAAATTTTTTAATTTCTATTTCAGTATAACTTGCTTGCCTATTTTCGTCTATTTCAATTTTTAGAAAATAATCAAAAACATCTCCAATCAATAGAAGCATAAACTTTTATTTATAATTTATCTTAATAATTTGCAAGACCTGTAAAATAAAGCTATTCACATTCCCACTATCCGTTACCGAAAAAACTTATGCTATAATTATTAAAAAAGCAATATGTCAAAACAAAAAATATTCATAACTTGAAGATTATTAAATTTATAAGCTAATAATCTATTAACCAAAACCCAAATCATTATGAAAACTAAACCTAAATGGCAAATAAGTAAATACGTCTTTTTACTTATACTTGCAACTACTTGTGTTTTTCAGCTAAAAGCACAAATGATCAGCCAAAATCCCGCGGATTATCCTGCAGGAACCACATTTTCAAGCTGTCCGGGTGGAAGCTGTGTGATTTCTCTTCCGCCGGCAAGATTTAATCAACAATATGAATTTATTGTGCCAATAAACATTACACCTCCCTTTACATTCTCCATTTCAAATGTAAATGGAAGTTGTACCGAAATAGATAATAATCATACCCTGGCCAATACAGATGATACGATTAATTTATTAGTTACAGAAAGATGTCCTTATCCACAGAGTAATTCCATTAGCTTTACTTTAAATGCTACCAAAGAAGGTTCAACAGAGCAGCAACAGTTTATTATACCGCTTATAAGAGATAGTATCAAACTGGTTATGGTATTAGACATCTCCGGTAGTATGGCTTTACCAGTACAATCGGGAACCGGAAGCAGAATTGATGCGTTGAAAGATGCCGTTAACTCCTTTGTTCCCAAATTGGAAGAATTTCAACAAGATATGGGTGATTCGTTAGCCATGACTTATTTCTCATCAACGGTTATTCAACCCAATCCTCCAATTTCTGATAATTTTATCGTTATTGATAATACCGATATTGATTTTAACAATTGGTCGGTTATAAAAGTTTATAATGATCTGGATCCAAGAACTCCATTGCAAATGACAGCTATGGGAGAAGGCCTTTTAGATGCAAAAAATAAATTACTGAATGATGACTCTCCCAACCTAAAAAGATTAGTTTTTCTGTTTACGGATGGCCTTCAGAATTACGGAAATAAAGTTAAGGATGATGGAATTAGTTTCACACTTACAGATGACTCCCTTAACAACTATTCTACCAACCCAAAAGACAGTATACATTACTTTCCTGTTGCCACCTGGGCAGCTGGAGATGAACCGGAGATTTTGCAGGAAATTGCCAGTAAAAATGATGGAAAAGTCTTATTTGTTACTCCTGGTACAGCCCTTACAGATTGGTTTAATAATCAGTTAGTAAATATGCTGGATAAAGGAAGTCCTCAGATTGTTTTGAACAAATCGCTTCACAATCAATCAGGCGAAAGCGTAATACCTTTCAATTTAAATAGCCATATAAACACCCTTTTAATTGAGCTAAACTCAGGCGAAGAACTTAATATGCAGATATTAAAAGATGGTGTTGATATAACCTCTAAAGCAAGACTAAGAGATGGAAACAATTTTAATATTTTGAGCTTCCATTTCCCGATTCCTGGTAACGAACCGATCCATTCAGAAGGTAAATGGGAAATAAAATTACAGGGAGAAACATACAATCCTTTTAATCTATCGGTTATTGCGGATGACCACTATCTAAATTACGAGTGTTCTTCTAAAAGGGAGAAATATACCGTTGGTGATACTATTTGGTTAAAAACCCTACTTTCGCATAACAATATACCTATTTCGGGCACAAGCAATACAGTAAAAGCTGTTATCCTCAAACCCGGAGATGATTTAGGTGATTTACTCTCAAATTACGATACACCCGATTTAAAAGATTCATTAATTGATTTAAATTCCGGTGTGGCCCAAAAGTTTAGCGAATTAATGTTAAATGATTCTTCTTTTTATAATGCTTTATTACCAGAAGAACAAGTAGTTGATTTAACAGATGAAGGAAATGGTTTATTTAAAGGCTACTATACATCTACAGAGCTAGCAGGAATTTATAATATCGTTTTCTTAATGAACGGAGAAATTCCTGCATATGGCAAATTTCAAAGAACCAAAACCATTTCAAATGTAGTTGTTTTTGGAGAAGTTGTACCAGAAGAACCAGAAGTTGTTCAGGATGCACCTCCTGCTTCATCAGGCAGTAACAAGAAATATACTGTACTTAGAATAAGGCCTAAAAATAAATTTGGCAAGTATATGGGACCGGGGTTTAAATCTAAAATTAATTTAAAATCAGACTCTAAGCATGTTAAATTAAATAAAGTTTCAACCAACGAAAAAAGTTCAAATCAAAGAACTCCTTATTTAAGCGAAATAAGAGATAATTTGGACGGAAGTTACTATTTATACATTGCTAATTTATCAGAAGATAAACCATGGGACTTTAGCATAACGGTTAGAGGCGAAGACTTACATGACTATCAGAATTCAGGTGTACCTCCCTGGTGGGTTTATTTAGTAATCATTATCATATTATTATTAGTGTACCTGTTTAAAAAGTCAGGGCAAGTAAAAACTATTTTGTGGATACTACTCATTATTTGGCTGGCAATTATCATTTTGCATTACATGGGGTATTTAAACTTCTTATAATTACAAAAAGAGGGTGTCCAAATAGGTTAATTTTGCCACAAAGACACCAACCTGCTTGTTTACCAGTCATGGCTGGTTTACATGCCGTATGGCATGCATGCAATAACACAAAATTGCACCAAAGCATAATGGCTTGGTGTTTTAGTGGCAAATTTTTAGTTGTACCCCTTTTTGGACACCCCTATTCTTATTTTACTTTTTCTTCCAGTTCTATCAGTCTTTGTGTTATTTTTTCTAACTGCTGTTCAAGCTCTTTATTTTTTTGGGATTGTTCATCAATTATTTCTTGTTGTTCCTGGATGCTTTTAATAAGAACGGGTATTAAATCCGAGTATCTAATTCCTAAGGTTTGATTTTCATCATCTCCCACATTTACAACTTCTTTTATAACTGGTTGTACTTCTTGTGCTATTAAACCTAACCTTACACCTTTATCCGGATTATCTTTCCATAAAAAATTTACCGGCCTTAATTGTAAAACGGTTGCTAATCCATAAGTAATATTTTGAATATTCATTTTTAAGCGCCCATCTGATGTATTAACAGTTCCATTGGTATAAATATCTCTCCAACGATAATCTGCTGTACCCAAATCATAATCATCATTAACATTAGGATAAATATCACCTTCTACTTTTACATCTCCATTTTGGTAAATTACAAAAGCATCATTAACCGTTCCAATATTACCTAAGGGAACACCACCAGTTCCATTTCCCACAACAAATACAGGATCACTTCCATGCCAAGATGTACTTGAGTTAGCCGATGTACTTTCATTGTAATGTCCAATAACAAAAGAAGAATAAGCAGGTGCTGTATTTCGATATCCAAAAGCTGTACTATAATTTCCAGAAGCAGTTGTCATATATCCAGAAACAACTGCAGCTTGTCCCGAAGCTGTATTATCATAACCTGCGGCAAAAGCAGCATTGCCATTGGAAGTTATTTCGTTTCCGGAACCTATTACCAGTGAAAAATCGCCTGCATTGATATTCCCTGAACCTACTGAAGTTGCAGAATTACCACTCGATTCATTATTTACTCCAGCTGTAAAGGAGTTTGTTCCACTAGATGTATTATTATTACCGAAAGCAATAGCATAGGTTTGAGTAGCACTATTTAAGTTACCTGCGGCAAAAGCACCATCTCCTATAGCATTATTGGATATACCCAATGCCACGGCACTAACACCAGATGCAGAATTGCCTCTACCCGCTACAAAAGATTGCAGCCCTCCTGCAGTATTTCCTAAACCAAACGCAACAGAAGCAAAGCCTTGAGCCTGATTATCGTTTCCAAATGCAAGTGAGTAGTGTCCACTCGCTATATTCCTGCCTCCCATTGCAGTTGATCCAAACCCGGAAGCTTCCGTTTGAAAACCTGCAGCTGTAGAAAAGTCTCCCAGGGCACTACTTTCTGTACCCAAAACAAATGCACCGGTTCCTACTGCATCAGACCCTAAACCAAATGCAAATGAGTAATCTCCTGTTGCCGTTGTATAATTTGTTGTTGGATTACCCAATGAGTCTAAACCTACAGCTCCAAAAGCAAAACTGTTGTACCCCAGTGCTTTTGTTCCTGTTCCAAATGCAAACGAGTTCGTATCAGCTACTGTTTCATATCCTATAGCTGTTGAATAAGGCCCTCTGGCGATACTTTGGTATCCCATAGCTTGTGACCAACTACCAATAGCATTGTTTCTGTAACCAAGAGCCATAGAATATTCGCCAACACTATCAGGACTCGGTATATTAAGCTCGCCAGCAAGAAAAGCTGATTTCTCAGGATACCACATAACTCTTGATTCGTTTAATATTTGTTCTGCCGTTGTTGTTCCTGAAATATTAAAATAATCATTGGAAGATCCTTTTGTAGCAGTACGACCGCTTACAGCAAAGCCTCCAATTTTACCTTTGGTTCCCGATTCTGAAATATACACACGGGTACTGTCTTTTGTAACTTGCAAATAGTCATTAAAAGAGCCCTTTGTTGCAGTTCTTCCGCTTACGGCGAAGCCTCCAATTTTTCCTTTGGTTATGGATGAATCATTTACATACACTCTGGTACTATCACCCGTTATAAATAAATAATCATTCACCAGGCCTTTGGTGGCAGTTCGTCCGCTAACGGCAAATCCACCGATTTTACCTTTCACAGCATCTTCATTTACATATATCCGCGTACTATCGGGAGTTACCCGCAAGTATTCTGTTTCTGTTGCTTTTGTGGCTGTGCGCCCACTTACAGCAAAACCGCCTATTTTACCTTTAGTACCTGAATTTACATAAACTTTGGCTCCATCGGGAAATACTGCAAAAACGATATTCCCATTTTGATCTTTTACTGCAAATAAAGTGTCATTCTCGGTAAAAGTATTATCAGCTTTTACTTCAAGCTTACTGTTGGGAGTAGATGTTCCAATGCCAACACGTCCATTATCTGAACTAAGATAAACATAGTCTGAATTTATTTGCCATGCCTGGCCAATGGAAAGGTTAACCCACGACGAGCCTTCATAATAATAAAACACTTTTTTGTCGGAATCATAAACCAATAACCCGTGAGCAGGGTTTGAAATGCCATTGCGCTGAATGGTTGTTAAACGAGGAATAAGTAATCCCCTGCTTTCAGATTT
>JAWLEM010000095.1:5547-8186 GCA_041686115.1 Bacteroidales bacterium | reverse complement strand
GTCGGAATCATAAACCAATAACCCGTGAGCAGGGTTTGAAATGCCATTGCGCTGAATGGTTGTTAAACGAGGAATAAGTAATCCCCTGCTTTCAGATTTTATATCTAACATGGCCGTAGGATCTGCAGTGTAAGTTTCATCATCGGTTACAGCAACATTTTGGGCTGACAAATTAGTATTTGAGAATAATAGAAAAACAATAAATATTCCAACCGAAATAGTCGTGATTTTTTTTAAATGCTTTGTCATAATAATATCCAATTGTTTAATAGTAAAATAAACAGTAAGTTAAAGTTTTAAAAATTAAAAATCAATTTATATTATTGTTTCATAACCATTTTTTCCAATTTTAAAATTCGCTTTTCGAGATCTGTAATTTTTTCTTTTTGGGTTTCAATAATTACATTTTGTTCTTGCATTCCTTTAATCAATACAGGAACAAGGGCAGAATAATTGATTCCTAATGTTTGATTGGCATCGTTTCCAACATCAACTACTTCTTTAATAATTGGCTGAACTTCTTGAGCTATTAATCCAATTTCATATTTTTCATTTTCTTTACCTTTCCATTTAAAAGTTATCGGTTTAAGCATCATAATTTCAGACAATCCATAATCTAAATCAAAAATCTTAGTTTTTAATCGTTTGTCTGATGTGCTTACAACTCCAGATTGTGCGTAGATATATGACCAAGCCATACTTGTTTTGCCTAATGAGTATGTATTATGAAACTGTGGTAAGAAATCTCCATTTAATTCCATAGTTCCATCTGAATTTAATATCAAATTTTCTGTTCTTTGTCCTGTATTAGCACCTGAAGAAAACAGTATTTTACCAAATTCACGAAATTCTAGAATATTATTCCCTCTATCAAATATAATCCTATGATTATTGTCACTACTCCTAATTTGTCCATAATCAGAAAAATAAATTTCATTTAAATCAGATACCGAATCAGTTCTGTTTATTTTTAAAGCATCAACATAGATAGTACTATCTACTTGTAGAACCCCACTGTTAATATTTACATCACCATTAGCATTAAAAATAACTTTATCAACATAGCTTTCACCATTGTAATATTCAAATTTTAAATTATCTGAAACAGTATGGCATATTTGCCAAAGGTTATTTGTAGAGTTATCTTCGAAAATTATGGATGCATAATTCAATCCATTTCCAATTCCTCTTAATCGTAAGTCAGCTGCATCATTACTTTCAATAGTAACTTCATCCCAGTTATTGGTATTTGAATTTACTCCTAACCTTCCATTTATTCTCAATATCTCTTGTTCAAAATCACCCCAAATTAATGCATCCGTAGAATCAGCATCGGAATTTTCAATAAACAATTTGTTTGAACTTGTATTGAATTTACCTGCCAAATATCCAATGAGTATATTGTTGCTTCCTTTAGAATCAGCTCCTGCAGCCATTCCAACAAAAGTATTGTTTGACCCATCATTCCAATATCCAGATGAATGTCCCATAAAAACATTAAAATTTCCTTCGTAATTTTCGCGACCCGTAAAGCCTCCCACATAAACATTATGATGTGTAAATAAAGTTTGTGTAGCACAAATTGCACCAATGAAAGTATTATCATGCCCTGAGCTATGTCGTCCGGCTGCAGCTCCCATAAATGTATTTTCTGAACCGATTGTATCTTCAGCAGCAACATAAGAGCCTATAAATACATTATTATTACTTTCGGTATTATACATACCAGCCTGGGCGCCAATAAAGGTATTATATGTACCTGTTGTATTTCCTCTTCCAGCCCAAAATCCAAGGTATGAATTATAGTTTCCTGATGTTAAATAAAACCCACTCTGAAAACCAATACATACATTTAAATCTCCTTCTAAATTAGAATAACCACTTTCTTTACCAATAAAAATATTTTCTGATCCTGTTTCATTCGAATACCCTGAAAGTTTTCCAAGAAATATATTATTTGATGATGTGGTATTCTTATTTCCGGAATCCGTGCCAATAAATATATTATCAACACCCAAAGTATTTTCATGCCCCGAGTAAGATCCAATAAATATATTACTACTCCCTTCTGTATTATTCCACCCAGACCGATTTCCTAAAAATATATTATCATAACCAATAGAATTATTAAAACCACACCAGTTCCCTACAAATACATTTCTATATCCGGTTGTGTTAGAAAATCCTGATGTTGCTCCTATAATAACATTTTGTTCACCTGATGTATTTTGTCTACCGGTTCGATATCCAATAAAAACATTATATCGGCCATTAATATTTCCATACCCACTCTCGTTGCCTAGAAACACATTTCTATACCCCGAATTATTAAATTTCCCGGAAGTATTTCCAATAAATACATTATTGTTTCCGTTATTGTTAAAATACCCTGAAGAATCTCCTATAAATATATTTCCATCACCATAAACATTTGTGTAGCCTGAAAAATAACCTAAAAATGTATTTCTTTCTCCAATTGTATTTGAATATCCAGTCTTATATCCCATAAAAGAGTTATATAAACCATCAGTATTGGATTTACCTGCTTCATGTCCAATAAAATAATTATTTCTAGTCAAACTCATTAAACTAGAAATTTCACCTTTTGTGGATGTTCTTCCACTTACTGCAAATCCTCC
>JAWLEM010000095.1:0-5447 GCA_041686115.1 Bacteroidales bacterium | reverse complement strand
ACCTGCTTCATGTCCAATAAAATAATTATTTCTAGTCAAACTCATTAAACTAGAAATTTCACCTTTTGTGGATGTTCTTCCACTTACTGCAAATCCTCCTATTTTTCCTTTATTCGATAAAGAGTCATTTACATAAATTCTTGTACTATCACCCGTTACATATAAAAAATCATTTACCAGCCCTTTAGTGGCTGTTCGTCCACTAACGGCAAAGCCTCCAATTTTACCTTTCGACAAATCTTCATTCAGATAAATCCTGGCACTATCTGGTGTTATCCTTAAAAATTCTTGTTCGGCTTTTGTTGATGTTCGCCCACTAACGGCAAAACCACCGATTTTACCTTTTGCTGTTTCGTTGGCTATTACCTCAGCTCCATCCGGATAAACTGCAAAAACGATATTCCCTTCATGATCTTTTACAACAAATAACGTATCGGTTGATGTAGAATAGACTAAATTATTGCCAAGCTTAGTTGCAGCATTTGCGTATAAAGCATAAGGGACGGATAACAATTGAATAGTTCCAAGTTCAGAATACGAGCTACCACCCGACTCATCAATCTCTATTTTTAAATACTTATCACCATCGCCCCATGCAATGGATTGAAAATTACCTGAGATAACCGTTCCTTCACCAATACTTAACGAAACCATCCCCAAATTACTTGTCGTTGCGGAATGCTCTTCAGAGTAAACCACTTCGCCTGTTGAGCTTTCGTTAAGAATAGAGATTTTTAGTGATACTTCCTGACCGGAGATTAATTCACCGTCTGAATTTCTTAATACTGCCTGGTATTTAAAAGCTTCAGGAACTTGAGAGAAAAGATTAAAAGAATACACCATTATTATGGATACAATAATTAAAATTGATTTTGACATGGCTGTATGTTTTAGATTAAATGATTATAATCGTAAATATAGAGAAGGCCTATAATGATAGAGAATATAATAAAACCAATTCATAGCAAATCATAAGTATTTTTGCGTAAACAAGTTATAACATAAAATATGTTAAATCAATTTTTAAGCGATGATTTATATTAAACCTCTATAAATTAGAACAAATACAAATATTATTCGTAGAATTAAAATTGAGCACGATTTTTGATATTATCATATTAGCTTAAATACAATTATTTTTTTTGTACTTTTGGTATAACGTTATAATAACAAGAAATAATAATTTAGAAAAATGAAGAATATTTGCATCATTATTATCCTTTCGTTAGCAGTCACAACTGCTTTTTCACAAAATACAGGTGAAGAAAAATGGAGAGAGAGTATTATAAAAAATCGAATACAAACCCAGGTACAATGGAATCATAAATACGAAAAAGGTAAGCCTGTAAAAGAAGGTTATAAAAACTTTACCAAAAGATTCGATCACAAAGGAAACGTAATTGAAGAAGTATTTTACCAATCAGGAACTGTTGATCAAAAATTGAGTTACAAATACGATAATAATGAAAATAAGGTAGAGTATACTAATTACAAAGGCAACGAAAATAAATTATTATACAGGCAAAATATAACCTACGATAATTCCAATAAAAAAATTCGCGAGGAACGATATAATGGCACCGATTATCAAATCATTAAATATAATTACGATGCAAAAGACCGAATAACCAGCATCACCCGTTCTGATATTTTTGGAAATATTGAGCATCAGAGAGATTTTAACTATAAAGGCGATATTTGTACGATTAATATTATTGATAAAGGAAAAGAGATTGGAAAAATAATTAATAAATACGATGACCAGGGCAATATTATTGAAAGTACTGAATATGATGATGACGGGAAAGTAAAAGAAAAATATTATTACACGTTTAACGGTAAATTATTACTCGAAAAAACCAAGTATGTACTTGGAAATTTTATGTATAAAGAATATTACAGTTACGATAGCAAAGGAAATTTAGTAGAGATTAAAAAAGAACAGCCTAAAGGGAATATTTTTGTTAGTAACATTTATACATATGATAAAGATGGCTATTTAATGGAGGAAGAATGGTACGATGATAATCCTAACGAAAACTCGAAAAAAACTTACTTTTATAATGAAAGAGGGATCCTTGAAAAGGTAGAAGTTTATTATGCACTTTATCAATACCGGATTCAATACCGATACGATTATACTTTCTATTAAAAAAAATTAGACGAGAAAAGAAAAGCCGGTATCTTTTTTTACCGGCTTTTCTTTTTTATGATCACTTAATCATATTTATTCAAATCCACATCTTTTTCTCTTTTGCCGGGCAACACTTCCAACAATTCTACTTCAAAAATAGTAGAAGTATATGGTGGAATTATACCCGTTGATGAGCCTGTTTGTCCAAAACCAATTTTGGAAGGTATAATAAACAGGGCTTTCTCGCCTTCAACCATTCGTCCTATAGCTTCTTCCATCCCTGGAATAACCTGCCACTTTCTTCCATAAACAAACTGAAATGGAGAGTTTCGCCGCTTGGTAGAATCGAAAAATTTGCCATTCAAAAATTTACCTTCGTAATGAACAGTTACTGTATCGCCAACTCTAACACTATCGCCCTTGCCCTCTGCCAGGGTAATATGATACAGTCCTGATCCTGTTGGTTCTTTATCAATTTCCTCCTGGTCAATAAACTGGCGCAGGATCACTTTTTCATATTCACCAAAATCTTCAATCCAGTGCAAAAAGGCTTCCTTTTCGCGATAATAATCTTCCTCAGTCTGAATTTCAATGACATCAATATCCACTTTCATGGGATCTTCTTTATCCAAAAATCCCGGTAAAGTGGTTTCTAAAGTTTTAGTAAAAAAATCGTTAGCAGAAATAATAAATGAAGCTTTTTCCTCTTCGGCGAGCATTAAAAAACACTCGTCAATGGCTCCGGTGAATGATGGTTCTGTTACTTGTATTCTCCGTCTTCCTTCAAAAAACAAAGAATCATCAATTGTTTTGTAAACAATATCTGCGGTTAAATAATCTCCGGGCTTTGCTTTTTCAGAACTTTCACCAAACTTAATGAGTTTATAGTAAATTCCGGATTTTGTTTTTGAATATCCCGGATATTTCGAAAAATAATTACAAGAAATTATTCCGGTAATTAAAATGAACAGAAAAAGGATTCGTTTTATCATCATAAGCTTATTTTATTAATCGAAAGTGTTTCTTTTTTTAACATCAGTGATTTCAACATCATAAATAATTGTTGCCCTGGCTGGAATTTTTTCATTATCGCCAATTAATCCGTGCGCCAAATGTGGTGGCATAATAAATCGGGCTCTACTTCCATTTTTTAACAATAAAAGGCCCTCCTCTAAACCTGATTCTACACCACCTTTTCCAACAATAAAACTTTTTGGTCCCAAACTATCAGACGAATAACAAAGTGTCCCATCCATTAACCAAATTTTGTAATTCATGATTACAAAGTCATTCTCTTCAATTAAATCGCCAAATCCTTCTTGGTAAATCATATACCAGAGGCCGGTTTCGGTCATCTCCATATCCCATTCGCGGCGCTCAATATAATTTTTTATAATCTCAACATCTTTTTCAACCAATAGTTGATTAATTTTTTCGAGCGATTTTTTTGAATATTTAACTTTATTATCCTCTTCTGATTTCTCTTGTACACTATCACAAGAAAAGAAAATTATAGTGAATATCAAAATTAGACCATTACGTAATAATTGACTACAAACCATTGGCTAGCTCTTTTTTATATTGAGGTAATAAATCTCGAAATTTTTGTAAAGTTTTTTCAAACGATTCGTAAGAATTGCCGCCAGAAGCATTTTTATGGCCTCCACCATTAAAATGATCTTTAGCAAATTGATTAGTCGAAAATTCTCCTTTAGAGCGGAAAGATATTTTTATATGTTTTTTATTTTCAATAAATATGGCCGAAAAACGAATTCCTTTAATTGATAATGGATAGTTCACAAATCCTTCAGAATCGCCATGAGCAAAATTAAAAGCCTTTAATTCATCTAAAGTAATACTTATAAATGCAGTATGATACTCAGGGAAAACTTCCATTTTCTTATGCAAACAATAACCGAGTAACCTCATCCTTTCTGCAGAGTAATTATCATATATATTCCAATAAATTTGATCTTTGTTGATACCCAAACCAATTAACTTTGAAACAACATAATAGGTATAGGGATTAGATGAATTATAGTTGAACGAACCCGTATCTGTCATTATTCCGGTATATAAACATTCGGCAATTGTTTGATCAATCAAATCAGTTTCTCCTAATGATTCAAGAACATGGTAAACCAACTCTGCTGTTGAACTATAAACTACATCGGAAACTACAATATCGGCAAAATCTCCAGGTTCGGGATGATGGTCGATGAGCACCTTTTGGGCTTTTGATTTTAAAAAGTATTTTTCAAGGTCATTTATCCGGTCAGAATCGTTAAAATCGAGTGCAAAAATAACATCTGCTTTTTCAAGGGCATTGAGTACTGTTCCTGATTGTCGTTTATAAACCAAAACTTTGTCATTACCGGGCAACCAATGTAAAAATTCGGGATAATCGTTTGGAGATACCAAAACCGGGGTTTTTCCTTTTTTTACTAAATAATGATAAAAGGCCAGGGCTGAACCGATAGCATCGCCATCCGGATTATAATGAATGATTATTAAAGGATTTTGTGTTTCTCCTAATATCTTTCGTAATGGGGAAATTATATCTTCTGAAATTGGATTCACTTTATTTCTGTTTAATTAATTCTGAAATATCAAAGATAAAATAATATGTCCATAATTTAAGTTAATAATAAAATAATTTATATCTTCGATCTGCTAAATAAAAACAAATAATTATGCCTTTAGAATATACTTTTGCAATGATTAAGCCCTCAGCATGCCGAAAAAATCATGTGGGGCCAATTTTAGCCACAATAAACCAGGCAGGTTTTCGAATATCGGCTATCAGGTCGACAAAATTAACTTACGAGGAAGCCCAAAGATTTTACGAAGTACATCGCGGAAAAGATTTTTACGACAGTTTATGCGATTTTATGAGTTCCGGGCCAATTATCGTTTTACTTCTCCAGAAAGAAAATGCTGTAAAGGATTTTAGGAAATTAATTGGCAATACAAATCCGCAAATGGCCGAAGAAGGTACCATTCGTAAAATGTTTGCCGAATCGTTGCAAAAAAATGCCGTTCATGGGGCCGATTCTGACGAAAATGCAAAAAAAGAGGCTGATTTCTTTTTTAATCAGCGAGAACGCTACTAATTAACCTAAAAATAATGGAAAATAATTTTGACGATATTCATTCAAAGAATGAAAGTAAAAACCCTGAAAACTACCGGGGGATATTCTATTTTAATAAAAACGATTCGAGAGTATTTGTTCCTAAATGGCAAAATTACAGGGGATTTACAATTAATTTTGGCAACCCTTTAACGTACATTCTTATTGTTGTCGTTATTGGA
>JAWLEM010000094.1:0-8517 GCA_041686115.1 Bacteroidales bacterium | reverse complement strand
CCTAAACGGCGCAATGCAGCTACCATTTCTCCGGTAACCCTTGTTCCGGCTTTCATTCCAAACTCTTCGCCCAGGGCAGCACGAACAGCAGGAGCTGTTTGAACAACCACAGTTTTAGTTGGATCAGCCAAAGCATTAATTACATCTCTTGTATGATCTTTTTCTGTTAATGCTCCTGTTGGGCAAACAGCAACACATTGGCCACAGTATGTACAAGGAGAATCTTCGATATCCATTTCAAAAGCAGGGCCAACAGCAGCTTCAAAACCTCTGTTAAATGCCGATAAAGCACCAACAGTCTGAAATTCGTTGCACATCATCTCGCAACGACGGCACATAATACATTTGTCTAGCTCCCGAATCAATGATGGTGAGAAGTCTGTTTTATACTCGGACATTTCAGCATATTCCTGACCCGGAATTTCTCTGATTCCCAATTTAACAGCCATATCCTGCAATTCGCAATTGCCCGATTTAGCACATGTTAAACAATCTTTTGGATGATCGGAAAGAATGAACTCCATTACTGTTCTGCGGGCATTAATAACACGCATAGAGTGTGTATTTACCACCATTCCGTCCCACACTTCCGTTGAGCATGATGGTGCTAAATTTCTTCGCCCTTCAACCTCCACAACACAAATACGGCAACCACCCGGCTTATTTTCAATTCCCAAATCTTCGAGGTTCATGTAACAAAGCACAGGGATATCAATTTTTAGTTGTTTCGCAGCCTTATAGATCGTAGTCCCTTTTTCTACTTCTATTTGCTTGTTATCTATAGTTAATTTTACTTTTTCCATCGTACTAAAAAGTTTATTTATTTTACAATGATTGCGTCAAATTTACATCTCTCAATACAAGCACCACATTTGATACAAATGGAAGGATCAATATAGTGTACTTGTTTTTTCTCTCCTGTAATTGCACCTACGGGGCAAACTCTAGCACAAGCAGTACATCCCACACAATTCTCTTCAATAATCACATATTTCATTAAATCTTTACACTGTCCGGCAGGGCATTTGTGCTCTTCAATGTGGGCAACATACTCATCCCAAAAATTCTCGAGTGTAGAAATAATCGGATTTGGAGATGTTTGTCCTAATCCACAAAGCGATGTATCTTTAATAACTTCGCACATATTACGCAAGCGAGTCAGGTCATCCATTTTAGCTTTGCCTTGTGTAATCTGGTCTAACAATTCATACAATCGTTTATTGCCAATACGGCATGGCGAACATTTTCCGCATGATTCTTCAACGGTAAAATCGAGGTAGAATTTAGCAACAGAAACCATACAGTCGTCTTCGTCCATTACAATCATACCACCTGACCCCATCATTGAGCCGACAGCCAGCAGATTGTCAAAATCAATGGGCGTATCGAGATGTTTTTCTGTTAAGCAACCACCTGAGGGGCCGCCTGTTTGAACAGCTTTAAATTTTTTGCCGTCTTTTATTCCGCCACCAATTTCAAAAATAACTTCGCGTAAAGTAGTTCCCATTGGAACTTCAATTAAACCAACATTGTTAATTTTTCCTGCTAAAGCAAAAACTTTTGTTCCTTTTGATTTTTCAGTTCCGATTTTATTAAACCAGTTGGCACCTTTATTAATAATTACAGGAACATTGGCATAGGTTTCAACATTGTTTACGTTTGTGGGTTTTCCCATGTACCCTTTTTCGGCAGGAAATGGAGGTTTAATTGTAGGTTCACCTCGCAAACCTTCCATTGAATGGATTAGCGATGTTTCTTCACCACAAACAAATGCTCCTGCACCATATCTTAATTCAACATCGAATCCAAAATCTGATCCGAAAATATTTTCTCCTAAAAGACCATATTCACGAGCCTGGTCAATTGCAATTTTTAATCGTTTAATAGCTAACGGATATTCGGCACGAATATAAATTAAACCTTTTGTAGCGCCTGTTGCGTATCCGCAAATAGCCATAGCTTCGAGAACAGCGTGTGGATCGCCTTCAAGAATTGAACGATCCATAAATGCACCCGGGTCGCCTTCGTCGGCATTACAAACCACATATTTTTGATCTGCATCGTTTTTAGAGGCAATCTCCCATTTTAAACCGGCAGGGAACCCTCCTCCACCACGTCCACGCAATCCAGATTCCTTAATCTCTTTGATTACATCCTGTGGTTTCAATTCGTTAATACATTTTCCGAGCGCCATATAACCGTCTCTGCCAATGTATTCATCAAGATTTTCAGGATCTATAAACCCACAATTCCTTAAAGCAATGCGGATTTGTTTTTTGTAGAAATCCATATGCTTCGAGTCGGCAATAGATTCTTTCTTTTCAGGATCCATGTACAATAATCGTTTTACCTGCCGTCCTTTGATGATGTGCTCTTCGATGAGCTCTGCAGCATCTTCAGGTTTAACTTCAACATAAAAAGTGTTATCCGGCAATACTTTTACGATAGGCCCTTTTTCGCAGAAACCAAAACATCCGGTCATAATAACCTGAACTTCTTCAGACAAACCTTTATTTTCCAGTTCATGTTTTAAACTTTCTACAATAGAATCGCTTGCTGAAGCTCTGCAACCAGTACCACCACAAACAAGCAAGTGCATTTTATATTTTGTCATTTTTTGTCCTCCTTATGCTTTTTTATTGTCTTTATCATCGATTACCTGGTAGTTTTGTGGAATAATGCCATCCACCAGCTCACCTCGTTTAATATATTTCTCAATAATTTCGTCAGCTTTTTTGATATCTACATAACCAAAAACAATAGGTTCTTCGCCAGGTTTTTTAACTTCAATAGTTGGTTCGGCGAAACAATAGCCCATATCACCAGTTTGGCTAACCACCGCTTCGATATTCCTTTTTTCAAGAGCTTCAATCAAAAAATCCATAATTTCTTTAGCTCCGGAAGCAATACCGCTGGTGGCCATACCAACCTTAACCTGAACGTAGCTCTCAGGACTGTCTGCTTTTTCCCTTAAGTCTACTTTTGATTGCAAATCCTCTCGCATTTTCTTTAGATCTGCCAGTGTTTTGATTTTTGCCATGTTAATTATAGTTTTTAATAGTTAATTTTCTTTGTAAATATTTTGTAAAATTATGGTAACATTCATTAAAAATCATTATAAATTAGATGTTGTAAAACCTCAATGCTTCATAACATATAGCCCGTTTATATTTTCATTAATCATCTCTTTTAAAAAGTTACGTATTTTAGGACTGCTGACAGGCAAATCGCCTAGAGCTTCTTTTACTTCCTGTGTATCAAAAAGATATTGATGACCATCTATTTGATGGGTATATCTCATATCTATTTCCGGGTTTGCCGCAACGATTAATACAATTGTTCCTGCAATATCACCCAGGTCGGGCCTGTCGATATGATCATCCTGAAAAACAGCATAGACCTTTGTTCCACATTCTCTTTCAGAATGCACTTTAATAAACCCATTGGCTTGTTCGGCTGAATGCTTTAATAAAGGTAAACCCAAACCAACCTTTCGGGTGGTTCGGGTGGTTGTATATGGATCTGTAACATGAGCCAATAACTCCTCATCCATCCCGCAGCCATTATCAACAATGGCGATTTCGAAAATATTCTTATCGGTTTGCACACCTACCTTAACTTCAATATAGGTTGCTCCTCCTGCTATTGAATTTTGTACAATATCTAATATGTGCATCGAAAGATTATTCATGAACAATTACCTTTCTGTTATTTTCTGATTTCAAAGCCTGCCTAATCTCGCCAAATGATTTTTCCTCCATAAAAAAATCTGTAGTTGTATCTCCAATATTATCAATAAAATGAGCATCAGAGCTTTGGATAAATGAATAATCTGCCAGATAATTATTTTGTTCCAAAAACGCATTTTTATTTACAAATTTCGATAACTCCAATGCATCGATATTCAAATCTTTGGGTACAAAGCCCAGCTGACTTAAAACCGAATATCTGCTTCGGTCGATATGAGCAGGAATAAACAATCCATTCAGTTCGTGTACTTTCTTTTCTATTTGCTCAATACTTGCATCGAGTGCCGAGATCAACAGCCAATCGATTTGTTCGATAATATTTTCGTTTTCATCAACCACCACCTGATAACCAAACTTTTTGATATCATTTTTAATCTTAGGCAGGTTTTTATCAATATATTGCTGAAAATCAGATAATTCGTCACTATTCTCAAAGAACGCAAGGCAGTGTACCTCTTCTTTTGTTGTTACTTCTGCCCCTTTTAAAATAAACAAATCGTGTTTTTGTGCAACCTGATCCAGCGCTTTACAATTTTTTGTGCTGTTATGATCGGTAATGCCAAGAATATCAATTCCTTTATCCTTAGCTTTTTTCACTATATTCAAAGGACTCATTTCCAGATCGCCGCAAGGCGAAAGTACTGTGTGTGTATGTAAATCAGCCTTGAATAACTTCATTATCGGTTAAATATTGGAATAATTTACCTGCCATTTCAAAAGTATTTTCGCTTGTACCTAAAACCGGCACACCTTCTAATTCGCTTTGTTCTGCCGTATCATCATTTGGCTTAAAGCCTTTAACCAGAATAACAGCAGCCAGATCTTTGAGCGATGCTATGGCCATCACATTTTTATGTGTTTGTAATGTAATCCAAATCTGTCCCTCTTTTGAATTACCCATAACATCACTCAATAAATCTGAAACATAACCCCCTTTAACTTCTCTACCTAACCCTTCTTTACCGCTAAAAACTTCTAAATTAAACTTGTCAACTATGTCTGATACTTTCATAACCCTATATTTTTTAGTATTAACACTTTCGATTTAATTTATCTTCGCCCCAAATCTCCTTCATAATATCGTGTGATTGTTCCCAATCTAATATTCCTTTTTTCTCAAAAATTTTCTGAATAAAAACACAGTGATTAATCACGGCTCTTTCCTGAACAATATCTTCAGCCAACGCCTGACAGTTAGGTGCTCCACAAGCGCCACAATCCACATCGGGTAAGCATTTCATGATTTCTTTCACTCTTCGCATTTTCTTCATTGCTTCGCCCATATTTTTGTCCAGTTTCATCATTGAGCGCGGGCGGATTTTACCAATACTTATATTTTCTTTCAGGAAGTTACTATAATTTAAAATTTGCTTTTGTTCGTTAGCTTTTTCATTTTGCTTGTAATGATTGGCTCTTTTCTTTAACCGCTCAACAGTTAAAAATCTGTTTTTTGTTGTAAGCACACCTCCGGCACAGCTTTCATCGCAGGCTCTGAGTTCTATAAAATCAACATCCTTAATTTCTTCATTTTCAATTTTTTCCAAAAAATCGATTGCATTATGCACTCCGTCTATAGCCAGGCACCGGCCTTCCATATTATCAATTTCGCCGTTGGTAAGGCTCCACAACACACTTTCGGGAGCCAGTTGTTCTTTTTTAATCCCTTTGGATTGATTAAAATTGCCTCTCCGGATATTTGTATAAACTTTATTAAAAATAAAATCCATGTTAATTACTCCGTTTATAGGCGATTGCTCATCTCCAACAGGGCTTTTTACAGCAGCGATTTTTGCAGCACAGGGAGTTACATAAAAAATTCCAATATCCGATTCATCAATCCCTTTGTCAATAAGCATTTTTTTATAAAACATTGCAGCTACATCAAGGGGCGGATGCTGTGAAATAATATTTTCTGTTAATGCAGGAAACTTAACCTGTATTAAACGAATGACTGCCGGGCAAAATGACGAAATTAACGGTTTATTGTCTTTGTTTTCGTTTATAAATTGTTGAATTGAATTTTTTAAAATTTCTACGCCGTGTTCTGCTTCGTATACATCGGTAAAACCTAAATCCAGTAAAACATCATAAATTTGAGTGGTTTTAACCTCATCGGGAAATTGTCCACTAAAAACAGCTGGTAATAAAGCTACCCTGTATTTATACTGAAAAATCTTATTAAAATCGTCTTGCTCAATAATGATCGCATTTACCGGACATACTCTAAAACATTCACCACAATCGATACAACGATTTTCAAAAAGCTCGGCTTTCCCGTTTCGTACGCGTATAGCTTCGGTAGGGCATATATGCATACAGTGTGAACAACCTATACACTGATCTTTCTGAATTTTTAATGCATGATGAAATATCTTTTGATCCATTTTATTGATTTTTCAAATATGCCACAATTTTTAACTCGGTTCCGACATCCACTGTGCTTGATAATTCAAACTCATCAACGTTATTTTTGATGTTTGATAATCCCATTCCGGCACCAAAGCCCATTTCACGAACCTGGTCGGATGCTGTAGAATACCCGTTTTGCATTGCAAGCTGAATATCCTCGATTCCCGGGCCTTTATCTTTTACATGAATAATTATTTTATCAGTATCTATATCAATAATTACTTTACCAGAATATGCATGTGCTACAACGTTAACTTCGGCTTCGTACATGGCAACAACAATTCGTTTAACAATTTTATGATTGCCAACCAACTGTTTTAAAGTTTTTTTCAGGAGGCTGGAAACATTACCAGCTCTTGAAAAATCTCCACCATCTATTTCGTATTCAAAGTGCATAATCTTTAAAATACAGGATTTATACCAGCTTTATATAATTCACCAGCGGTTTTAAAAACCGAACAAGCACATTCAATCAGTACCATATTGTTTTCTGCTGCAAGATCAATCATATCCTGAGTTATCTTTTTGTTTCGGGCGAATATAATACAAGATATATCCGACATTTCAGCAGTGCGAATGGCTTGCAAATTAGCTAATCCGGTAATAAGCAGAATATTGTCAGTATCAAGGGTTAAAACATCGCTCATTAAATCGGAAGCAAATCCTTTTTGAACATCGATGTCCATTAGCTCTTTACCGCAAACCACATTGCCATTAATTATATTTACTATTTCTTTAATTTTCATTGCAGCATCATGTTAAATGGTGTTAAACAATATCCAAAAACATCATTTAATTAACTGCTACAAATATACAAATTTATTTGTTATTTTTTTAACACTGTTAATTCTTTCACAGTAAATATAAAAACATAAATCGTTTAATGATCGATTATCATGCTGTATAATAGTGATTTACGAACTATTAGTTATCAATATGTTTTACAACTTATTTTGTATAACATATTTTATTTGTTCAGAAATCCAATTGTACCAAGTCTCCATTCCTATATTCCTGGTACATGAAACTTCAAATACCGGAATATTTCCATTCACCTTGCCCATATCAGCGTTAAATGCGGCTTTACTAAAATTAGTATATTCTATTAAATCAATTTTATTTAACAAAACAGCTTTGGATTCCCTAAATAACATCGGGTATTTTATGGGTTTATCGTCACCTTCAGTCGTACTTACCACCGCTAGTTTAAACGTTTCTCCTAAATCGAAATGGGATGGGCAAACCAAATTCCCAACATTTTCGACAAAAAGCACATCCAGATTTTCCAGGTCAAATTCGGGTAAAACTTTTGATATACTGTGCGAATCGAGATGACACCCGCCTTCGGTATTAATAACAACAATTGGAATATCGTGAATTTTTAACCGCTGCGCATCACGATCTGTAGTAATATCGCCTTCGATAACTCCAATTCGGAATTTTCCTTTCAAGTGTTCAAGGGTACGCTCAAGTAAAGTAGTTTTTCCGGCGCCGGGCGAACTAATGATATTAACCATTAACACTTTTTTCTCGCGAAGTAACTCTCTTACTTCATTGGCTTTGTTCTGATTCCGGTCGAGAACATTTTTGCGTATTTTTATTTCCATAGCTAATTAGTTTCAAATTATAGATTTCAGGTTTCAGGTTTCAAGTCCCGAAAAACACAAATTTTTAATTTGCTTGTTTTTCGTGGATGCTCGAAATGATTACAAAATTGAAAATTTTGATCATTTCGGCATTTCAAGTTTACCTGCCGTAGGCATGGTTTCAAAACTTAAGCCTTTCAGCAAATTAAAGGCTTAGGCGCAGCTAATTACTAATACTGCTGCTGTCTACTGCTGCCTTCTATTATTTTTAATACCTACACTCACTTCTCCCCTTCTATACTTTCAATTATGGTTTCGCGCCCCTGCGTTAACTCCAAATCACTTGAACCACAATTTGGACAAATAAATACTAAATCATTAACTTCAGTTTCGAGCTTACACTTTTTACAGGCAAACTTAACCACCAGTATTTCCATATTAATTTCTGCTCCTTCCGCTATCGTATCTTTCACAGCTTCTTCAAATGCAAATTGAAAAATATCCGGTACAATTTGAATCATTTTACCAAATTGAATATTTACTGCGGTTACTGACTTCAACTTTTCTTTTTCAGCAACATCTTTGATGATCTCTATTAACTCAGATGCTATTTTTATTTCATGCATTGTTTCTAATTTCAAGTTGCAAGTTTCAAATTTCAGATTTCAAGTCCCGAAAAACAAAAAATTTTAATTTGCTTGTTTTTCGTGGATGCGGAAATGATTACAAAATTAAAAATTTTGATCATTTTCAGCATTTCAAGTTTACCTGCC
>JAWLEM010000093.1:4455-8886 GCA_041686115.1 Bacteroidales bacterium | reverse complement strand
AATTTTGATAATCTATCCTTTTTTCAACGATAGTATCTATTTCAAAAAAGATTTAGGGTACAATTTCTTTAATAATGAATCATGGTCACATGGCGATTATCAACAATTCCGCTCTCATTTCGGATTTTCCATCGCACCTGTTATAATTTGTTATTCTAGTTTTTTCGGTGTTGAAGGTTGAGCGTAGGCCCGACAAAACGGCGAGCCATGCGTGGGGTGAATGGAATAAGTCATAGAATTCCGACAAAGGAGTTTACTTACTTTGTCTGGAATTATTGACTTATTGCAGAGAGCGGAGAAGCATCGTTTTGTCTTGACTTTTTTTGTAACTTTTTTGGGTCAAGCCAAAAAAGTGGAAAAGATCAAAAATATTTTCAAAATACCATAAATTAAAAATAATAGATACTATTTTCCCTAAAAAAACACCTTTAATTGGTTCCCTAAATATATAGTTTATATAAAATATACTTATAAAAATACGACATGCGGATTTTAGGAACCATCGGGACAGTGTGACAGGCTCAGTGTGACAGATTAGTTATAAAGTTGTCATCCTTCGACTTGCTCAGGATGACAACTTTTTTTATCCAAATACTTTTTTCAAAATATCGCTAACACGGGCTACAGGATCTTTTCGGATTTGTTTTTCTTCTTCGGCTATTTTTACAAATAACCCTTCCAAGGCTTTTCGTGTTAAATAATCTTCCAGGTTAACATTTACGGTTTCGTAACCACCAATTTTTCCAACCATTGAATTGGCAAACTTATTCCACGCACCGGTTAAGTCATTCCATGCTTCGGCTGCAGAAATATTGCCTAATAAATCTTTACTTACTGATGTTTGTATTTTAGGCTGATACAGATTATAAAGTTGCTGATAGATGGTTTTTCGTAAATAGTGGGTAGCAGCTGTATCTGGGCCATTTAAAATACCCAAAGCATCGGAGATAGACATCGATGTTATACTTTGTTTAAAAATCGGTGCGGCATCTTTTGATGCATCTTCTGCAGCACGGTTAATACTTAAAATCACTTTGTCAATCATTTGCTCTCCACCCGGGATTTTGTTCACATTCTCAATGATCACATTCGCCTCATCAGGCAATAAAATTTTTATTACCTCATCTTTATAATATCCATTAACTTTGGATAATTGATGCACGGCAGTATCCGTACCGACACGCAATGCTTCTTTTAGACCTTTACTAATATCCGCCTGAGTGAGTGAAGTGCTGCTTTCTGTTGTAGAAATAGATTTTGCTACCTGCTCTAACTCTGCGCAGGATAAAAGGGATAAAATCACTAAAAAAACGACTGCTTTTTTCATCTATAAAAAAATTGTGGTTAAGTAATCAACAAATTTAATTAAAAATCGAACAATCCGTTAACAGACAAATACCTTTCTCCGGTATCGTATGCAATGGTTAGTATTTTAGAACCTTTCGGGATGTTTTTCAAATATTGATTTATGGCAGCAAGCGAAGCACCTGTTGAAATACCAACAAATAATCCTTCCGTTTTTGCAGCTTTCTGAGCAAATAAAAAAGCATCTTCGTGCATTACACTTATTGTACCGTCTAAAATTTTAGTATCCAGATTTTTAGGTATAAATCCGGCACCAATGCCTTGAATCTTATGTGCACCGGGTTCGCCACCACTTATTACCGGAGAATTTTCAGGCTCAACCGCATATACTTTCAAATCCTTATATTTTGTTTTTAGCACTTCGCCCATACCGGTAATATGCCCTCCTGTTCCAACACCGGTAATAAAATAATCAAATCCTTCAGGAAAATCATAAAAAACCTCAAGTGCTGTTGTTTTACGGTGTATTTCAGGATTTGAACTGTTTTCAAATTGCATCGGCATCCAGGCATTGCTGATTTTATGGGTTAGTTCAGTAGCTTTTTGTATTGAGCCATTCATCCCTTCTTCTTTTGGTGTTAAAACAATTTCGGCACCATAAGCTGCCATAATCTGCCGCCGTTCTTTCGACATGGATTCGGGCATAATCAAAATTAACCGATAGCCTTTAACTGCAGCTACAATAGCCAGTCCTATCCCGGTATTTCCTGATGTGGGTTCAATAATTGTGCTTCCTTTTTTTAACACTCCACTTCTTTCAGCATCTTCTACCATTGCCAATGCAATACGGTCTTTTATACTGCCACCAGGATTGTTTTTTTCCAACTTAATCCAGACCTCATGATCGGGAAATAACTTTTTTAACCTTAAATGGTTGGTATGTCCTATGGTTTGTAAAATATTTTCTACTTTCATCATTACATCATTTTAAATTACAAAATTAATTGGTTCGTTAATGTTTCCATTACGTACTTTTATCTCACTTATATTATAAATAATAGAATATGGATCGACACTTTTGGTTAACCAAACATTCCCTCCAATAACACTATCGTGCCCAATTATTGTTTTTCCACCCAAAATAGTTGAACCGGAATAAATGATTACATTATCTTGAATTGTAGGATGCCTTTTGGTTTTTGCTTCACTCTTTTTAACATTTAATGCTCCAATAGTTACGCCCTGGTATATTTTAACATTATTTCCTATTTCGGCTGTTTCTCCAATAACGATGCCTGTGCCATGATCGATAAAAAAAGATTTGCCAATTTTTGCTCCCGGATGAATATCAATTCCCGTGTTTGTGTGCGCATATTCTGACATTAACCTGGGCAGAATCGGAACATCCAACTCGTATAAAGGATGTGCCAACCTGTAAGTCATAATAGCCTGAAATCCGGGATAAGCCAGAATTATTTCTTCTAAAGAATAGGCGGCCGGATCAAATTCCTGAATGGCTTGAGCATCCAAAAGTAACTGATCATAAATTGATGGTATTTTTTCAAAATATTCATTGGCTATTTCTTCGGGTTCTTTTTTTAAAACAGGTTGTACGGGCAACAGCAGCTCTTTTAAAGATAGTTTTAGATGTTCCCAGGCTATATCAATTTTTCCGGGATTGATAGTTACCTCTTTGCATACCGGAAATAACAAATTCGACAGATCGGTTAAAAATTTTTGAGCCATTAATTTCGTAGGATAATTTCTCGACATTTGTTGATTAAATGCATACAGTCTTTGTAAAAATTCTTTAGATTTCATACGATTATTTTTTTATTAACTTATTGGTCAAATGACCGTTTTATCATAACATCAATTTTCATAAAACAAAAAACCCTTCCGATATGGAAGGGCTCTATTATTATAAATAATTATCTTAAATTATAAAATATACAATCCCTCCCGCAAGCTTAACTTACAGCAACAATAAAGACCTGTATTTTTATAATAGTTTGTCATCATCAATCAGTTTATTACAAGACAAATATAAATTAAATTAGTTCAAATGCAAGAGCTATTTATTTTCAAACATATCACGAATAACTACCGAAGCACAAAAACATCCATAAATTGGCGGCATATACGAAATCGTACCAACCGTTGATTTTTTATTTTCGCCCGGTTCATCAACAATAACAGCACTCTCATCGGCTTTATCTTCAGAAAATACCACTTTAAAACCTTTAGAAATGCCCAGCTTTCGCAATTTTTTTCTAAGCAGGAAACCTAACCGGCAATTATAGGATTTTGAAATATCTTTAATCATAATTTTAGCAGGATCCATTCTGCCTCCTGAGCCCAGTGAGCTTACGATTTTTAATCCCTTTTGCCTTGCATGATAAATAAGATAAACTTTTGGCGATAAAGTATCAATAGCATCAACCACATAATCAAAGGGTTTATTCAGTATGCCTATCATTTTATCGTCCTTTATAAACTCCTGAATAATATTTAATTTAAGTTCCGGATTGATATCAAGCAATCGTTTACCTACAACATGTGCTTTGGGCTTACCCATTGTACTTTCAAGAGCAATCAGTTGCCGGTTCTTGTTCGATGGATGAAGTGTATCACCATCGACAATGGTTAATTCGCCAATTCCTGCTCGGCATAAACTTTCGGCTGCATAAGCTCCAACACCGCCTAAGCCAACAACAAGAACGTGTGCGTTTTTTAGTTGATTAATTTTTTCTTTGCCAATAAGCAGTTCAGTACGTTCCTGCCAGTTTTCTGTATTCATAAATTAATTTTTCAAAAAACAAAACTAAGGGCTAAAGCCCGTGAATAAATAGTTTTTCCCAAGTCCGTTGACTGAAATCAACGGTAAGTCGACAATTCAATTTTTACAAAGAAATTACCATTTTCAATTTTGATAAAAAAACGATGATAAAATACTTAAATAAATTTTATCTCTTTAAATCACAAATTTAAAATTTCTATTGATTTTATTTGCTGTTGGAAAGGCTTGTTGCTATCTTTTATTGTTATTGTCGTTAGTTTTTGCTCATTGCGATCCATCTGAATTAACCATTTCCGTCTGCTTCAGCCAATTGCCGTCTGCTTCAG
>JAWLEM010000093.1:0-4355 GCA_041686115.1 Bacteroidales bacterium | reverse complement strand
TTCAGCAGACGGGAAAAGAGTTAACAAAGAACTAAGGCTTTAGCCGGTTTAATAAACATTGCTGTAATGGGCTAAAGCCCTAAAAGCATATAGCTTTAAGTTCCGTTGACTGAAGTCAACGGTAATCAGATATCACTCCAGTTATCAAGAAAATATTTTAATCTCCAACCAATTGATCAAATAATTGTTAATTAAAATGCAAAGAAATAGAATAATTATTGTTGCTGTTAGTCAGTTTGATTAAGCTTATTACTGATAGTTATAGCTAATCGTTTTTTCCTTTAGCTAATGTTTATCAACTTTAGCTTATTGCTGTCTGCTTCAGCCAATTGCCGTCTGCTTCAGCTGACGGAAAAAGAGCTAACAAAGAACTAAGGCTTTAGCCAGTTTAATAAATATCGCTGTAATAGGCTAAAGCCCGGAAGTAGAGAGCTTGTTCCCTATCCGTTGACTGAAATCAACGGTAATTTTAATTGTTGGAATTTTTTTTAAACTAATACTTTAACCGGTTCAATTATTTCCCAAAAATGCCTGTAAGTTATAAATTAGTTGCATCTTTAGCTCTTCGACACTAATTTCCAGCTTTTCAGCTGCAATCTGATACAGTTCTTTTATTGAAATATCAAAATCATCAGTTTCAAGAAATATTTTATCCTTTGGTAATTGATGAAAAAAATAGTTTATTCTTGAATTTTCATTTTTAATGTGATGGCAGATAGATAAATAAAAACCATGGTCAATAAAATCCATAGCCATTTGCTTACTTCCGGTAAAATTATGGATTACCCATTGAGATTTAGCTCCTGTATCTTTTTTTAATTTTAAGATTTCATTATGCGCTTTTACCGAATGAATAACCAGTGGCAATTGATACTTTTCTGATATTTCAATATGTTTTTTTAAAACCCTAAACTGGGTTTCCCACTTAACCCCTTTCAGTTTATCAAGTCCTGTTTCGCCAATGGCAATTATCTTTTTTGCCAATATAAGCTTTTCTAATTTTTCTTCTATTTGATTTATATCTAACTGATCAGCATGCCATGGATGCAACCCGGAAGTAAAAAAAATCTTATCACTACTTTTTGTGATAAGATTATCCTGCAAAAATAAACTCTGAATAACAATTTCGTCCTCATCGGGCTCTTGCTGATGGGCATGAAAATTTAAATAAATATCTCCTGAAAGATTCATTATTCAAAAGAATATATTCTATTTATTAATTGATTATTTTTTAATTTGATCAATCCCGTCCTGAATTCTTTTCAACGTTTCTTCTTTTCCAATTATTTCTGCTATTTCAAAAACTCCTGGTCCAATACCAGCTCCCACTAAAGTCAATCTTAAAGGATTCATAATTTGACCCATGCCAATTTCTTTTTCTTCGATCAAATCCTGCACAACCTTATTCATGCTGTCATGATTAAAGTCTTCGAGTGCTTCAAATTGCTTTTTTAATTCCGATAACAATTCAGGAGTATGTTCTTTCCAACGTTTTTTAACCACCTTGGCATCATACTCTTTTGGGGCCTGAAAAAAGAAAAAGGATTGTTCCCAAAACTCCGAAACAAAATGAGTACGTTCTTTAATTAATTTTACAATTTTAATAACAAAAGAATCATCAACAGTAATTCCTTTCTCTTTCAATTCCTTTTGATACAAACGCGCTAATTTTTCGTCAGAGCGAGCTACCAGGTATTTATGATTAAACCATTTGGCCTTTTCGGGATCGAACCGGGCACCGCCCTTTTGTACTTTTGAAATATCAAAAGCTGCGATTAAATCGCGCATGGAAAAAATTTCCTTTTCGGTTCCGGGATTCCATCCTAGCAAGGCAATCATATTTACAAATGCTTCAGAAAAATATCCATCCTCTCGATAGCCTCTCGACACCTCCCCTGTTTTGGGATCGGTCCACTCAAGTGGAAATACAGGAAATCCAAGGGCATCGCCATCTCGTTTACTTAACTTTCCTTTACCACTGGGTTTTAGTAATAATGGCAGGTGAGCAAACTCTGGCATTGAATCTTCCCAGCCAAAGGCTCTGTATAGCATCACATGCAGCGGCAATGAAGGCAACCACTCTTCTCCACGTATTACATGGGATATCTTCATCAAATGATCGTCGATAACATTCGCCAAATGATAGGTTGGCATTCCATCCGATTTAAACAAAACTTTATCATCAAGCTGATTTGTATTTACTTTAACAGTTCCACGAATAATATCATCAACAATAACCTCTTCGTCTTCGGGCATTTTAAAACGAATCACATATGGTTCTCCGGATTGAATAAGTTTTTCGGTTTCATCTTCACTTAAAGTAAGAGAATTTTTCATGCTGCCCCGGGTAAGTGCATTATATTGCTGAACACTACTTTTTTCATCCTTAAGCCTTTCGCGCATAGCTTCAAGCTCTTCGGCTGTATCAAAAGCATAATATGCATTACCGGTTTCAATAAATTTTTCGGCAATTTCTCTGTATATTTCTTTTCGATCCGATTGACGATAAGGGCCATAAGAACCTCCTTCTTCTACTCCTTCGTCGATTTGAATACCACACCATTTTAGTGATTCTATTATATAATCTTCGGCTCCATCAACATAGCGCGCTTGATCTGTATCTTCAATCCGCAAAATAAAATCACCATTATGCTTTTTGGCAAAAAGATAATTAAATAAAGCCGTTCGTACTCCACCCATATGTAATGGGCCTGTTGGACTTGGCGCAAACCGAACTCTCACTTTTCTCTTATTCATATCAGTATTTTTTTATTCCCAATTTAAAATAACTTTCCTTTAACTACCCTCATTAATACGCTAAAAACTTTTACTTATCTAAATCAGAATTAATTTTTGATAATATTAGAATATAGCAACAAAAATAAAGTATTCTTAAATCATTACATAATGCAAGTTAAATATATTTTGTTATACAGATTTTTTGATGTTATATAACAAAATAACATTTTATGATTAAATGGTTTTCTTTTGTAAATTCGAATCCTAAAATTTAAACCTAAATTGAAAACAATTAAACTATGAAAAATATACTAATAACAGGAGCATCGGGACAAATAGGCTCAGATTTGACGGTTGAACTTAGGAAATTATTTGGTGGGGATCATGTTGTTGCATCCGATATTAAACCCGCAACTACGGAAATTATGAAGGGAGGGCCTTTTGAGACTCTGGATGTAATGGATCAAAAAAGAATTTCGGAAGTAATTGAAAAATATTCAATTACTGAAATTTATCATCTGGCTGCCATCCTTTCCGGTAATGCAGAAAAAAATCCCAAATGGGCTTGGGATATTAATATGAACAGCTTATTTAATATCTTGGATATAAGCAAAGAAAAAGGGGTAAAAAAAATATTCTGGCCAAGCTCAATGGGAGCCTTTGGCCCTTCTACACCAGCATTTGATACTCCCCAGTTAACCATTATGGAACCATCTACAGTTTATGGAATTAGCAAACTGGCAGGTGAACGCTGGTGTGAGTATTATTTTAACAAATACGGATTGGATATCAGAAGTTTGAGGTATCCGGGTTTAATAAGCTGGAATACTGAAGCAGGAGGCGGAACAACCGATTATGCTGTAGAGATTTTTTATAAAGCAATAAGCTGTGGTAAATACGAATGTTTCCTTTCAGAAGACATGGCATTGCCTATGATGTATATGGATGATGCAGTAAAAGCTACAATACAGCTAATGGAAACCGATGCAAAAAATGTTAAAGTACGGTCTAGCTATAATTTAGGTGGTATTAGTTTTACTCCAAAAGAGCTTACCAATGAAATTAAAAAATACATCCCTGAGTTAGAAGTTAGTTATAAACCCGATTTCAGGCAGGAAATTGCCGAATCTTGGCCAAGGAGTATAAGCGATGAGGCTGCACAAAAAGATTGGGGATGGAAACATGAATTCGATCTTGAAAAGATGACCAAAGTAATGATCGATAATATCAGAAAAAAATTAGATAAATAAACATTTTTACATACAAAAAACCCGGCATCGGCCGGGTTTTCTTATCAAATAAAACTTATAATTATCAATTAATCATCCGCATTTGGAGTGCCCACAATCCTGGCAAATTAAACAGCCTTCCTGGTATACAAGGCCTTCGGATCCACACTCAGAACATTTTGTTCCAACTTTAGGTTTGGTACCATCCGGAATATATCTTTTTAAAGCACGTTCCACTCCATTTTTCCAGGTATTTATTGTTTCGCTATCGAGCCGCAAAGAGGCTACTAATCCAACTACGTCAGGAATTGGCATACCATGGCGTAATACTCCGGAAATTAACTTGGCATAATTCCAAAATTCTTTATTAAACATATGAGACAAACC
>JAWLEM010000092.1:0-8955 GCA_041686115.1 Bacteroidales bacterium | reverse complement strand
ATAATATTCACTTTTTGAGCCTTTGCCCGGGGCATTTTAGCAAAATTGGAGAACTCTGTAGCAATCTTCGACAAATTATTTATCTGGCTTATTAATGAATTGGAGAAACGTTCGATCCGCTGGTCAAAATCAGGGGCTTGTTCTTTCCATGCCTTTTGTAAATATTGAACCGATAATTTCATCGGGGTTAGCGGATTTTTAATTTCGTGAGCAATCTGCTTCGCCATTTCGCGCCATGCTGACTCACGCTCCGATTTTGCAAGTTTTTCGGCATTATCGGTCAACTCACTAACCATCCGGTTGTATTCTTTGATTAAGCTCCCAATCTCATCCTGACTTTCATAAAAAATAGGTTCGTTCTTTTTACCCAAGTCAATAGCCCGGAATCTCTCCTGGATAAGTTGCAGGGGCTTAGTAATATTATTAGAGACAAAAATGGCAATAATGATCGATAATAAAATTAAAAAGAAATAAATATTCACCACAGCCACAACAATGGTGTATATTTCTTTCCGCAGAGCGCTTTGTTTTGTAAAATAAGGTAAATTTAAATACGCTAACAATTCGTTGTTATCATTTACAAAAGGCACATAGGCTGAGTAATAGGTTAACTCTCCAATATGTTCTTTATGTATATATTTACCCATTTTTTGGATAACCATTTTTCGGTAAGCTTCCACATTCATCTTATTACCCATCAATCCTTTTTCAAAAACCTGTGGACGTGAAGAAGCAAGAAGGTTTCCATTGGGTTCATATAAGTTAATATCGATATAAAACACGCTGGAAAATTTATTTAACAAATAGGTAAGATAATCGGTATAATCTTGATCTAGTTGATATTCACCACCCAGCTTATGCTCCATTTCCACTAATACCGATTGTAATTTTTCGCCTATACTTTCATGCAGATTTCGTTCAAATTGTTTAAAATTATAAAATAAAGTCCCTGAACCCACTAAAATGAGCGATAGGAAAAGCAATCCAATCATGGAAACCTTTATTTTATTTTTAAAATCGTATCGGAAATTTTTTACGTTATGCGGAAATCTAAGAATAAAAAAGATAAGGGTATAAAAGATATAGTAAAATACAAAAATATAAGAAAAGGATGCCAGGGTATCAATAAAAGTAACTTTCGTATTACTAATTACAATACTGGTTTCATTATCGATTTTATAAATTAAATGTTCAAAATCATTATCGCTGGTAAAATAAAATTCTTCATCGGAAGTCCATTCCTCAGGGTAAACCAACTGATAAGAATATTCTCCGGATTGAGTAATCAACTGATTGTTCTTATATTTAGCATACGAGTAATCCGACAACATGGACGAACGACCCATTTTTTTATCGAGCAATAACTCAGGATAACCTAACTCCTGACTAATTAGCTTGGAATCTAAAGTAATAAATAACGATACTTCATTATTCCATTCGGGTTTATAAAACACTAACCTCCCCAAATAACTTATACGACCGTTTAAATTGTCGAGAAAACAGAAATTACTTCCTTGCAGTTTATTCCCTTCATTTTCTAATAAATTATCAAAAAAAGAATAACAATGAACAATCTCTGTGCTGTTCTCGTAATTAACGGTTAATTCATCATTGGGATTACATACCGAAATCTGAAGGTCATATTTTCTGAAATAGCCGCTAAAATAGTTCATTTGCAGATGCTCTAAAATAGCTCCCTCGTTTTGGATATGCCATGTTAATAAATCGCGAATAACGGTATCACTGGAGATTTCCGTTTCGATACTTTCCAGGAGCATTTCAGCTACCTGATCCTGTTCATTGGCTAAATTTACAACCAATACTTTACGGGTTTCCTGGTCTTTTTGCCGATTTACGATAGTAATAAAGGTAACGGTATAAATAGCGAAAAGAAGCAATAAAAACATTCTTATTGCATAAGTAAATACCCTCTTTTTAATTCGGAGATAAACAATAATAAAATAAAAGAAAGCGAAAAAAGCGATGGAAAAAATCTCAAATTTAAAATCCAAAAAAGGAAGAAACAGAGACAACACAATAATAAATGGTAAAGAGAAAGCTGCAAACGGTTTAATTTCAAAATAATTCTGCAGGTTACCGGCAAAACAATCAATGAGTAAAAACAAACCTGACGAAAATAATACAATCACTAAAAATCCAATAAGACTATAAAAGGAGAGATCGTAAAACTGATATACATCAAAGGAGATACTTGAATGTATAATCAGACTTTTAAATAAATAGTGCAACATTAGAAAATACCCAAAGGTGATAATAACCGACAAGGCAAGATATAAATACTTTGAAATACTCCCCGAAGAAAAATTTATTTTTCTTTCTTTATACACGAATACAATAATAAACAATATAATAACCGCGTGTAAGAGCAAATCTCCTAAAGAAGGAACTAACGATGAAATGGCAAACTTATGAGGTTGAAACAACTCCAAATGACTAAAAACAGACGGGAGATTATAATTGAGCATCAAAAACCTGAAAGCTATTAAAAATCCTGAAAGAATAAATAATACAAAACGCCTTTTTTTTGTAGAATCTATTTGAAAGATGACTGAATAAATAAACCCAAAAATAAAAAGCAAAGCCAACAAATAGAAAACGGAGGATATAATAATATAGGTTTTGTTATATCCGTATTTTGATGTTAATAATAATGAAAACAAATAATTCCCGTCATTGTCTTTTATCCCATAACCATCATCAGGATTATCAGAAACTGAATAATCGGAGGGCAAACCATACGTTTCATGAAAATTGTTCTTAATAAAATCATTCGAAAAAGAATATTGATTTTTAATTAAGATTAATCCTACAATCTCAATATTATTAATTTGATTAGATTTTGAAACATACCAGCCATTTTCCAATTGCACCAGCGAATGAAAAATCGTATCCTTCGGTTTTACATTTTGGATTGGAACAAGATTATCCGACCAGTATTTTAAGGTATCATTAACATATCCCAGAAATACAATCCCTTCGTCTTCAAAAAAATTGGAAGGAATCAAATCGGGAGAAGCCATTAAGTCTTCAATATTTCCTGTTTCAACGTTCTTTGAAAGCAAATCAATATAATCCTCTGCTATATTCAGTTTATTTAAAACAATGGATTGAAATTTTTTAATTTCATTGGTTTCTCTGGTCTCATATTGGATATTTAAGTTTAAAACAATGGCAATGGCCAGCGAAGTCAGAAATGCAAAAAAATATTTTCCCCGTATATTTTTTCTAAAATTATCCATACCAAGAATACCTCAAAAACAAAGCCAATTTTAATTTATAATAAAAACAGATTTTAAATATAGTTATTTTTATTGATGATGATAGGGTTCTCCTTTTAAAATAGTCATTGCTCTATATAATTGTTCAATAAATATTAACCGAACCATTTGATGAGAGAAAGTCATTTTTGACAATGACAACTTAAAATTACTACGCTGATATACAGCATCTGAAAAGCCATAAGCTCCACCAATAATAAAAACCACATTTTTTAGCCCGGTCATCATTTGTTTTTCCATCCATCGGGCAAAACTAACGGAAGAAAATTCTTTCCCATGTTCATCCAACAGCACCACAAAATCTGAATTCTTTAATTGAAGTAAGATCAACTCCCCTTCTTTAATTTTTTGCTGATCCATGTTGAGTTTTTTTGTGCTTTTAAGATCAGGAATAACTTTTGTTTCGTAAGGTAAATAATGAATCACCCGCTGTTGATAATCGTCAAATCCCTTGATTACAAAATCCTTAACTGTTTTACCAACCATTAAAAGTTTAACTTTCATTTGATATAAACATTTTAAATTTTCATAAAAATGATATCTATATACAGCGTTTTATTAAAATTGGGAATCCAATCATTTTTTTATATTTTTATTCAATAATTCAATTTATTTTCAGAATTTAATAACAATATGGTTCGGTTTTTGCATTGCTAATATGGCAAACTTAAGATAATTTACAATGAAAACCTTAAAAAAAGCAACACCATTAATAATCCTGTTTACACTATTTTTTAATTTAGGTTCATTTTCTTTAAGCCAGGAAATACCCCGAGACATAGCCATCGCATTTAAAGTGGGGAATGCTGATGAACTTTCCCGCTATTTCAACAATACAATAGAGCTTGTAATTCTTGATAAAGAAGATGTTTACAGCAAAGTACAGGCCAAACAAATTATTGATCAATTTTTTGTGGATCATCATCCCAAGAGTTTTGAATTTGTCCATCAGGGAGGGAAAGAAGAATCAAAATTTGCCATCGGTAAACTGATTACTTTTAATGGGACATTCCGTGTTTATTTATTAATCAAACTTAAAAACGACAAATCCTTTATTCATCAATTAAGAATTGAAACTGAAAATGAATAATCAAACGCTTGAAACAATTCTAAGAAATGCTATAAAAGAAGATATTGGAGATGGCGATCACTCCTCCAAATCCTGTATCCCTGAAGATGCAAAAGGCAAAGCACAACTTTTGATCAAACAAAAAGGGGTTTTAGCCGGACTGGAGATTGCCAAAGAAGTATTTAATTCAATGGATACCACCTTAAAGTTTGAACAATTTCTTTTTGATGGTAATCATATTAATCCGGGAGACAGAGCATTTATCATTAGCGGAAAAATTCAATCTATATTACAAGCCGAAAGGTTAGTGCTAAACATCATGCAACGAATGAGTGGTATTGCAACAGTAACCAGTGAATATGTAAAAAAAGTAGCCGGAACAAAAGCCCAAATATTAGATACCCGGAAAACAACCCCGGGTTTTCGTTATATAGAAAAACAAGCGGTAAAAATTGGAGGAGGCGAAAATCATCGTATGGGACTTTATGATATGATTATGCTTAAAGATAATCATGTAGATTTTGCCGGAGGTATTAAACCGGCCATAAAAAAAGCCAACGCGTATCTTCAGCGAACAAATAAAAATATAAAAATTGAAATTGAAGTTAGAAATATTAACGAACTAAAGGAAGTTATTGAAACCGGCGGAGTACACCGAATAATGCTCGATAATTTCTCGCCCGAACAAACCAAAGAAGCTGTACAACTAATTAATGGACACTACGAAACCGAATCTTCGGGAGGAATCACACTTGACAATATCCGGGAATATGCCGAAGCCGGAGTAGATTATATTTCGGTTGGAGCATTAACCCATCAAATAAAAAGTTTGGATATGAGTTTAAAAGCTATTTAATTTACATAATCATTAAATAGTTTTTTATAAAATGACTCAGTCTGGAAAAACGAAATACAAATTTTTTAACCAGAAAATTCATTATTATAGTCATAAAGCCAAGGAGATTTCAATCCCCGGATTTAACAGAGTACCTATTTATTACGTTATTAAATTCTTTTTTTCCGGAATAAAAAATGGCTATTTAGCTACAAGAGCCTCGGCTATAGCATTTAATTTTGCACTGGCTATTTTTCCCACCTTACTCTTTCTATTTACCTTAATACCGTTTATTCCCGTAGAAGATTTACAAACGGAAATATTACAATTAATCCATGAATTTTTACCACAAAATGCCTATCAATATTTAGAGTCAACCCTGGTATCTACCTTAACGATTAAAAAAGGAGGAATTTTATCCTTTGGAGCATTAGCCAGTTTATTTTTCTCAACAAATGCTATTCATGCCTTAATACAAGCATTTAATAACACTTACCACAGTATTGATACCCGAAACTGGACAGCCATACGTATGGTTTCCACCTTTCTGGTTTTTATTTCTTTTATTTTAGTAACAACCTCGGTAACCCTAATCATTTTTGGGCAATCGGTATTAACTAAATTGGTTGACTTAGGATTGCTCGAAATGGACCTTACCTATTACCTTATTACGTTTGGTAAATGGATCGTTATCATAGCAATGTTCTTTTTTACCATATCATTCTTATATTATTTTGCCCCGGCAAAAAAATCAGAATGGAAATTTATTTCAGCAGGTTCTACACTTGCAACCATATTAGCACTTTTAACTTCGCTTGGTTTTTCGTATTTTGTAAATAATTTCGGACAGTATAATAAATTATACGGTTCCATTGGAACATTAATGGTTATCTTATTGTGGTTATATTTTAACTCTTTTGCCCTGATTCTGGGGTTTGAATTAAATGCCAGCATCAATAATGCGAAACTTAATAATTCGAAATAAACGAACCTTGCTATGGAAAAAAAATACGACGAAATAAGAAATGAGTATCAGAAAAAAAAGCTTCAAAAAAAAGATGTACATGCTGATCCCTTTAAACAATTTATCCATTGGATGGATGAAGCCATAAAAGCAGGAGTTAAAGAACCAACAGCTATGTCGTTGGCAACAACCGGCAAAAATTCACTGCCTTCAAACCGGATTGTTTTACTTAAAGAAGTTCAAAACCAGGGTTTTATTTTCTTTTCCAATTACGAAAGTAAAAAAGGGCATCAACTAACAGAAAATCCGTATGGTAGCATCCTCTTTTTTTGGCCTGAGCTGGAAAGACAAATACGTATTGAAGGCAGAATAGAAAAAACATCTAAAGAAATTTCGGACAACTATTATTTAACAAGGCCTGCAAAACGAAGAATCGGAGCCTGGGCTTCACCACAAAGCCGGGAAATCCCCAATCGTAAACACCTGGAGGATCTTCAAACGGAATACGAAAAGAAGTTTGAAGGGGAACCTCCACAAAGACCCGATAACTGGGGTGGATATATATTAATGCCCTACACTTTTGAATTCTGGCAGGGTTGCCCTAACAGGTTACACGACCGTATAGAGTATTATTTAGATGACAGTGACTGGAAATTAAGAAGACTTGCTCCTTAACAATATTTTAATTTTTTTTCAATAAAAATGATATTTTTGTAGAACAAGAATTGAAAACAAGCAATATCGCAAAAACACAATTACATAAAAGAGCCGGATTAAATACCTTTGGGGGTGTTTTTACACCCTCTATACTTACAATTCTAGGAGTTATCATGTACCTCCGTTTTGGGTGGGTTGTAGGTAATGTGGGTTTATTAGGAACACTGCTAATTGTTACCCTGGCTACTTCAATTACCTTTTTAACCTCACTTTCTATAGCTGCAATATCTACCAATACACCTGTTCGTATTGGCGGAGCTTATTACATGATTAGCCGATCGCTGGGTTTGGAAATCGGTGGTTCAATAGGTATCCCTCTATATTTGGCCCAATCATTTTCTGTTGCTTTATATGTCATTGGATTCTCAGAAAGTATCGTTACTATATTTCCTGGTTTAGATATGAAGCTGGTAGGTATAATTACCACCTTAGTTTTAGGAACCCTATCTTTATTTTCTACTAAAGCAGCGATAAGAGTACAATTTCTTATCCTTGGAGTTATTGCTATGTCTTTATTATCGTTGTTCTTTGGGAGTCCTGTTGAAAACTCTCAGATTGAGATGTGGGGTGTTCCTGCAGCAAAATCAGTAGGTTTCTGGAAAGTTTTTGCCGTCTTTTTTCCTGCCGTAACCGGCATTATGGCTGGAGTAAACATGTCGGGCGATTTAAAAAACCCTGCACGTTCTATACCTAAAGGGACTTTTATGGCTATAGGTACAGGATATATTATTTATATGATACTTCCCATCATCTTAGCCAACCGTGCTGATGCCAAAACACTGGTTGAAAATCCATTAATCATGCAGCAGATAGCTTTTTGGGGTGGAGCAATTTTACTAGGGGTATGGGGAGCAACCCTCTCGAGCGCTGTTGGCAGTTTATTAGGAGCACCAAGGGTATTGCAGTCTTTAACCAAAGACAAAGTATTACCCAGACCATTCTCATTTTTAGGGAAAGGATCGGGGAAAGAACAGATTCCAAGAGGAGCAACCATTTTTACCATTATTATTACGCTTATTTCGGTCTATTTTGGTAATTTAAATGCTATTGCTCCCATACTTACCATGTTCTTTCTTACTACCTATGGAATGCTTAATATAACTGCCGGAATCGAAAAGTTTCTAAATAGCCCTTCCTTTCGCCCAAAATTTAAAGTTCATTGGATTTTTTCTTTTTTAGGAGCCTTTGGATGTATTGCCGTTATGGTTTTAATCAATGCTATAGCTACAGTATTTGCAAGTGTTTTTATTTTACTCGTTTTTTTATGGCTGCGCCGGCGGCGACTTAAAGCTACCTGGGGAGATGTACGTAGCGGAATGCTATTACAAATCATTCGCTATGCGTTATTACGATTAAATTCTGAACCAAATCCTAAAAGCTGGCGTCCTAATTTACTTGTTCTTTCGGGAGCTCCAACCAAAAGATGGCATCTTATTGATTTTGCTTATGGGTTAACACAAGAAAAAGGTTTAATAACTGTAGCAACAATTCTTAATGAAGAAAAAGTATCTCAGGAAAAAATACCTTCTTACGAGAAACAAATTACTGATTATTTGAATAATAAAAATATCCGGACATTGGTTCGGGTAATGCGCTCAGAAGATCCTTTTAAAGGAGCTATACAATTGGTAAACTCATACGGATTGGGGTCGCTAACACCAAATACCGTATTACTTGGAGATACGGAAGAGAAAACTCATCATAATGCTTATGCAGAGATGATAAGCCACTTTTATAAATCCAGACGGAATGTTATTATTTTACAAAATATTAGGCATTTAGGCTTCAAATCTAAAAAATCCATTGATATTTGGTGGGGAGGATTAAAGGGAAATGGAGCATTAATGATGATTTTGGGGCATTTAATGCAAAACAGCCCACACTGGCAAAATATTGAAATTTGTCTAAAAATGGTTGTTCCTAACGAAATAGCACTAAAAAATGCTGAAGAAAAATTAAGCGAAATAATTTCACAATTCAGACTACAATTTAAACAAAAGATAATTGTTGCCAATGGGGAAAAATTTTCTAATATCCTAAACAGAGAGTCATCAAAAAAAGATTTGGTATT
>JAWLEM010000091.1:0-8958 GCA_041686115.1 Bacteroidales bacterium | reverse complement strand
TTACAATAAAATGTATTTGTTCAACAGAGAAAAAAAAGAAATTAAAAAATTAAAAGATATTGAAGAAACTGCAAACCGGCCCATAGAATTTAGCCAGGATGGTAAATTTTTGTATTACTTAACAGATGAAGATGATGAGTTTACTTATGCAGTAAAAATGAATATTGATACAGAAGAAACCGAGACCATTTATCAATCAGATTGGGATGTAATGTATGCTTATCATTCATATAACGAAAAATATCGGGTTATAGGAATAAATCAGGATGCCCAGACGGTTGTTAAAGTATTTGAGATGGAAACAGGAGAAGAGGTATCTTTCCCTGATTTTAAGGGACAAAATATCAGTTCAGTAAATATTTCGAGGAGCGAGAATTTAATGAGTTTTTATATTACAAACTCAAGAAACCCGCGCAATCTATATGTATATCAATTTGATAATGGGAATTACACCCAGATAACAAATACTTTGAATCCGGAAATAAACCCCGAACATTTGGTTGATGCGGAGGTTGTCCGATATCAGTCTTTCGACGGATTAGAAATTCCTTCAATCCTTTATAAACCCCATCAGGCAACAAAGAAAAATAAGGTACCTGCTTTGGTATGGGTTCATGGCGGACCCGGTGGGCAATCACGAGTGGGTTATTCCGCTACAATTCAATACCTTGTAAATCATGGTTATGCCATCATAGCTGTAAATAACAGAGGAAGTAGCGGTTATGGAAAAACTTTTTTTGCATTAGACGATCGTAAACATGGCGACCACGATTTACAAGATTGTATTTATGCCAAGGATTATTTAGCTAAAACAGGCTGGGTAGATACGAATAAAATTGGTATCATTGGTGGCTCATATGGTGGATACATGGTTGCAGCTGCATTAACTTTTGCTCCGGAAGAATTTGATGTTGGCGTAAATATTTTTGGCGTTACCAACTGGCTTAGAACTTTGAAAAGCATTCCAAGCTGGTGGGAAGCTCAACGCGAAGCGCTTTACAAAGAGTTAGGTGACCCGGCAGTTGATTCGGCATATCTTTATAAAATATCTCCACTGTTCCATGCTGAAAATATTCAACGCCCACTCATGGTTTTACAGGGAGCCAATGACCCCAGAGTGCTAAAAGTAGAATCGGATGAAATTGTAGAGGCAGCAAAAGCAAATAATGTTCCTGTTGAATATGTTGTTTTTGATGATGAAGGACACGGATTTAGAAAAAAAGAAAACGAGATTGAAGCTTATGGAAAAATATTAACATTTTTAGATCAATATTTAAAAGGAGAAACTATAGAAGAGTAATTTTTTAGATACTCACTGTCATCCTGAGCGCGATGTAGTTAATTAAGTTCAGGATGACAGTTTTGATTTTCACCTAGCCTTCACATCATCAGTCATCTGATTGATAAATAGTTGCAATATCATTTAGGTAGTATTATTTTTTTTATGCTAACATTACAAAACTTTAAATCTATCTATTCATTTGACAAGAAAACCATTAATATTTGTATTCTTAAAAGTCTGGCAGGCTATTGAACTGCTGGGCTTATTATTTTCGATACCCCTGATATTTATTTTTGGTATATTATTTACTGGCGATTCGTATACTGTTTTTAATCATGTAAATTCTTACATTATACCTACCCTTGCTATTTTATTGTTAGTAAAAATTATTGTTTTTATATCATTTTTAAAATATAAAAGTTGGGCAATATATTTTAATCTTATACAAAATATTATTCTCACCTTAATGTGTATATCCTTAACAATACTAACAATATATACCGGGGCATTTTCAATCTTTCAGATAATATTTATATTTTTTTATATATTCCTTACCTGGCTCTATTATAAATGGTTATCAATGTATAAAAATGATATTAATTAACCCTTGCCATAAAGTGCGTCTTGTAAAAAAGTTCAACGGACATTCTTGTCCGATGGCTAATTGGCTAAGCTGGTAAAGTAAAATGTACAGATAATTTCATCATCGGACAAGAATGTCCGATGTACTTGAGAATGTCTGATGCACTTGTAAAACGAACATTTTTAACCTGATGGCTGTATTTAACTAACAGTATGACGATTGGTGGTAATAGTGAGACAGGCAGGCTGCCCGTAGCGATCCTGTTTATTTAAACCATAAAAAAACACCGAAAAACTAACTCCGGTGTTTTATATTTTAAATTTAAATTAAAATTACTTGTCCGTATTCATTTCATCAGGCATCCATGACTCTACAAGTTTTTTGTTTTCCTGATACCATTTTTCAGCTGCCTCTAATGGATCATCAGCCTTGTCAATAGCATCCATCAGATCATACAATTCCATTTCTTCAAGGTTAAAGTTAGCAAAAAATTTGCCTAATGCCGGACGCTCTTCTGTAAACCCTTTACGAGTAACAATAGCACAAACATCAGCCGGGAATACATCTTCTGGATCATCAAGATATTTCAAATCATATTCAGCCCACATAAAATGCGGTTTCCATCCGGTAATAATGATCGGCTCATTTTTGTCGTATGCACGTTTTAAGGAAGCCATCATAGCAGGGCCACTCGATGTAATTTGCTCGAAATCAAGATCGTATTCTTCAATAGTTTTATCTGTATTGCGATGAATACCGGCACCACTTCCGATACCTATTATCTCACCATCAAACAGTTCTTTATTGTCATTTAGTTCAGTTATCGATTGTATACCAACATAATGTGGAACAACAAGACCGGTTGTACCTCCACTGAATGATTCACCAATTTTTTCAAGCTTATCTCCAAATTTATCCCAATAATCGGAATGGGTGTGTGGTAGCCATGCATCCATCATTACATCAGCGTCTCCTTTAGCCAGTGATGCATAAATAGGCCCCGGTTCTAAAGGTGTTGCTTTAACATTATAACCTTTATCAAGAAGTGCAGCCTGGGCAAGGTGCGTAAATGCAATTCCCTCTGCCCAGTTTGGGTATAAGATAGAGATCTCTGTATCTTTAGTAATCTCTTTTTGGCCTGACTGGCAAGCCGAAAAAGATAAAAAAATCACTCCTGTTACAATTGCTAAAAATGATTTCATAAAAAATTTTAGTTTTTTCATAATATTAAGTTTTTGGGTTTATTATTTATTCTTTTTCTGTTACAGTTCCAAATCCTAAATTCTGAGTAATTCTATCAAGAATTATTGCCAGTATTACAATGCCGAGTCCTGCTTCAAATCCAAGTCCGATATCGGCTTTTAAAATACCTTTGTAAACTGCCTGACCTAATCCGGCGGCACCAACCATTGATGCGATTACCACCATAGAGAGGGAAAGCATAATCACCTGATTTACGCCTGCAAGTATAGTGGGCATGGCCAGTGGCAGTTGAACTTTAAAAAGTAACTGTCGCTCGGTTGAACCGAATGCTCTTGATGCCTCAACCACATCACCAGGGACACTTCTAATACCAAGATTTGTAAGTCTTACAGCCGGTGGTAATGCAAACACTATGGTGGCAACTACTCCGGGTACATTACCAACACTGAATAAAATAATGGCAGGAATAAGATAAACAAACGCAGGCATGGTCTGCATAAAGTCAAGAATCGGACGTATTATTTTTTCAGCTCTATCGTTTCGTGCAGCATATATTCCCAAAGGAATACCAATTACAAGGGCAATTAGTGCTGATGCAAGAATAAGAGCAATGGTCTGCATGGTTTCCTCCCAGTAGCCCATAAAGTAAAGTAAAAGTAGTCCGAGCATAGTAAATACAGCCATTCCTCCACCGGCTTTCCAGCCTGATTTTTTAAAAAGTTTACCCCGGGCAGGTAAATAGTACGATAATAAAGAAAGTACAATAATTGTAAGCCAAAAAGGCGAAGAAAGAAGGACGGTTTGCATAGTGGTTACAATGGCATCAACACCAACTGTGATGGCATCAAAGAAACCACTGGCATTGTCAGATAGCCATTCAACCCCTTTTTCTACATATTTACCAATATTTAATTTCATAGCTTAACGCCTCCTTCTTCTTTAAGTTTAACAACCTCCTTTCGCTCCTTCCCGATCATTTCACTAATCACAGAAGAATGCACAACCACTCCAATAAGTTTATTATCATGATCAACCACTGCAACATTGTAAATATTATCGAGGAACAGTGGGAGCAATTCTGCTACCGGTGTATCGGACACTACAGCCCTTACTTCTTTCTTAGAATGCATATATTCACTAATTTTATGCAGTCCGTTTTCTTCCATATACACCATCTCTTCATCTTTCACAAACCCCAGAAATTTATTGCTATGATCAACAACAGGCAAAGAAGTTACTCCAACCTGCCGCATTTTTCGTAGTGCTACTTTCGGTCCGTCGCGATCGATTCGAATACTGGCAGGCTTTTCAAACATAATAGATCGTGCAGTAATAATTCCACCGCGGTCTACATTTTCAACAAATGCTTTGACGTAATCATCAGCGGGGTTGGTAAGTATCTCTTCCGGAGTGCCAATCTGAACAATTTTCCCGTCTTTCATAATCGCAATACGATCGCCAATTTTCAGTGCCTCGTCCAGATCATGAGTAATGAACAAAATTGTCTTTTGCACCTTTTCCTGGAGCAACAGCAACTCATCCTGCATATTGTTCCGTATTAGCGGATCAAGTGCACTAAATGCTTCATCCATTAATAGTACTTCAGGATCGGTAGCTAGGGCTCTGGCTAACCCAACCCTTTGCTGCATACCTCCACTTAACTGACCGGTCATTTGTTCTTCATAACCTTTTAATCCAACTGTTTCAATAGTTTCATAAGCTTTTTTAATCCGAGCATCTTCAGCTACACCCTGAATTTCGAGTCCAAAAGCTACATTTGAGCTTACTGTACGATGCGGTAGCAGCCCAAAATGTTGAAATACCATTGTCATTTTCTTTCGGCGAATTTCACGCAATTTTGATTCCGATGCCTTAATCACATCTTCATCATCCATTATAATTGAACCAGAAGTAGGCTCAATTAGTCTGTTGAAACAACGTAAAAGTGTTGATTTACCACTTCCGGAAAGCCCCATTACAACAAATACTTCGCCTTTTTTGATCTCCAGATTTGCATCGTACACACCAACAGTGCATCCGGTTTTGCTTAAAATATCTGTCTTCGATTCTCCTTTATTTAAAAATTTCAAAGCTTCTTTCTTACGCTTTCCGAAAATGACACTCAGATTTTTTACTTGTATGTCACTCATAATTATTTTATCTGTTAAAATATCAAAGTACCAGGTTACAAAAAACCTGATTCTATGTTAAGGTTATTATTATTTCTTAAAAATAATATCCTACATTAATATTAAATCGTAAATTCCATTTCACATCACTTATAGGCACCGGAGTTCCGATTTTTTGCGGATCATCCGAGTAGTAATAAAGATCAGGATTTACCTGGTCGCTATAAGTTCTTCCCTGGCCTATGCCTGTACCAAAATCTTCAGTTATCCACGGCTGATTTTTACCCATGGCAAAATCAACATATGTATAAATTTTCCCTGCTGTAACCAAAAAACCGGGAATCAAATGATAGGTGTTTTCAAAATTACTATTAGCCTTGTCAATTGACGTGAAGTCCACATAAGGCTGTATATTAGAAATTGGACCCCAGTCCACATTAATAGAATATGCAAGACCAGCTACATAAATATTTGCTTCTTTAGCAACTGCATACTTAATTCCATACGCTCCCATAGGAACTGTTTCTACATCATTCCCATTTAAATCTGTTGCGTTATAGTTATATCTTATATATTCGCCTTTAAAATTAAAATTGCCAAAATCCGCTACAATATGCCCGGCATAAGCAGTTGAAAATTCTGAATTATCCTGAACAGAATTATAGTTTTGACCAAACTGGGCCGAAGCACCAATTTCAATATCTTCAGTCAGATGATAAGCAGCTCTAAGATTAAACTGATTCAACTCTCTAACAGGAATAGAATCAGTGGGTGTTAAATCATATGAATAACGGCCTGCTCCTGCCTGCCCAAAGGTAACATCTCCGCCAAATACGGGTCCTTCGGGTTCGGCTTGTCTATAATAAGCAACAGCCAAATCAAGATTATCGATAAAACTCAAATCAAATTTGATTCCCATATCATAATCATCTTCAAGTCCTACATAATATGGCCCCTGAAACCACCATGAATGAGAAGCATATGTTGTTATTCCAAACGGAACCTGGCTAACACCAAGTTTCATATAAATGTTATCACTCAATCCATAACCAAACCACCCGTGATGAATAAAGTGCGAACCAAAAGTAGGATACCAGCGATACTCAAAGCTTAAATCAATACCTGCATAACTACCGTCTACATTAATGCGCCATGTATCCCAGGTAGCCTTTGTATTTAAGGTAGTTGGTTCACTTTCGTACGATTCGCTTATCATGTTATAGCGAATAGCCCCTCCAACCGTAAATCCTTCTTTTTTTTCTTCCTGTGCTTTTAAGTTTGTAATTGAAAAAAATAATACTAAAATGAATAATGAATAAATCTTTCTCATACAATATTTTTTTTAATGATTAAAATAAGACAACTGCTTTTGCAGTTGGTGAGAATAAAGATTGGGCCTTAAAAAGGATGAATTCATACGTAAAAGATAGAATTCTAGAAATTAAGCTAAATTTTCGGCCAAAATTCTCACTTGAGCGGCCAAAAATATAAAACCTGTGATCATTTACAAAACCTAGGCCCTTATTCGTAAGAGAATTTTGCATACATGTTTTTTTTCTATTTAATAAAATGTTATACCTGCTGAAAGACTAATTGTTCAAATTGAGTTTTATATAGATTAAAGTTTTAATTTTAACCTTATATAAAAATTGAAAATAAGAATTAAAAAAATAAAATCTTAAGCTTTTTCACAGATGAAGCTCTGAGATTTTTGCATTGGTTTAGATAGAATGATTTAATTTGCAAATATAACTAAGCCGCCAAAACCATTAGCTCCAATTACTTATCGTTAAATTAGTAAAAGTTGAATGCTAAAGAATTAACCGGTATTATTCATAAAAAATTTATAAATAATGACGACAACCAAATGTTGTGTCAAGTCTGATGACTCCAACAGTCGTATCAGACTCGTTGGAGGTTAACCCTAACTTTTATAAAATTTTTAATTGCTCAAATTTGGGATAAGGTATTTCTAAAATCAGATTAAAGGATATTGTAAGTGATTGTAAAATAAAACTTTATAAAGCGTCTGCCCTATGGGCGAAAAATTCTACGAATTTTTCGGGTTAAATCAGTCCGATTTTACTTGCGATAAAATACGTAACTATTGAAACTGAAGCTGCAAGCACCGCACCCCAAACCAAATCCACAAGTGTAACCAGGATAGGCCAATTCTTAAGTGTCGCTAAATTGGTTAAATCATAGGTTGCATAAGTAATCAGCCCGAAGAGCGCTCCAAATAAAAGTGCATGCATCCATGAACTCTTTTTCATGGCTGGCATAATAACAAAAAGCACAAGTCCGGCAATAAACAACAGGTAAAAAATAATCGCTGCTGTCCAGTTAATATCACTTTTCATTAAAAAGCCTATTTGTTTCTGATAGAATTTTTTTGCTATCAGCCCGAGCCACACCATATCAATGGCGAAAAACACAGGTAGTGCAATTGCGTAAAGTTTGTAAAACATAGGGCTATTTTATTTAGTTTTTATTAAAATTCTTGCCACAAAAATTCCAAACAAAGCCAAACACACAAGTATTGTAATTATTACACTTATGTATTGTCCTCCAAAACCTGAGACAGAAACATGCTTAAGCAGGATTCCAAGATATGCCCAAACCAAAACAAAACCATAAACGACATTTTTATCTTTAACCATCCTAAAGACTCCTATGAAAGCTCCTACGAGTAGGATAATACTTGTCCAGACAAAGTCAGTGATGCCAAATCCATTCCAGCCGATACTAACCAAAAAAACCGTAACATTGGCAATTGCCGCCACAGTAATCCAACCAAAATACACACTAAAAGGTGCATATACGAATAATTTTTCATGCAATGTCAATTGCTCATCGCGAAGACTATCAGCAATCTTGATGAGAGAATAGAGCAGTATTGCCATAATGATTACTGAAAGACCGATATAATCATAGTGCCAGGCAAATACCCAGGAGATATTGGCAACTGAAGTGGCAATAAAAAAAATATTAACCTTTGTTATAAGCACTTCTTTTTTTTCACCACGCTTTGTAAATTGGTATACCACATATCCGGCAAGTAAAAGGTAAATCAGGCCCCAAATAGAAAATGTAAGTCCGGCTGGTGCAAATAGATTAGGATAAGTATTAGAGATTTCACCTGTGGTACGATCATTGATTGGAAGACTGCTAGCCAAAAAATTCACAACCACCATGGCGACATAAGTAATAACTACAAAAATTTTGGTGATTACATTTTTCACAGTCCTATTTCTATTTTTGTTAATTATCGCTATAAGCTGATAAAAGTTTACTAAATTTAGGTATTAATTTTTATAAATAAAAAAATTTTTGTAACGCCTTTAAATAATGAAAATAAATTTGGCAGAAAATCCGGTAAAATAAAAAATCCCGCTTTCAGCGGGATCATTATTCTTTTGCGGAGAGAGGGATTAACTTCGTTGATCCCCGTTGGGGATGCTTAAAAAAATAATGATCATTCACCAAGCTCATTCCCTTTTATTTTATAGCTATCCAATTACAAATAAATTTGTCTTGAACAGCTATAAAATAATAATCCCGCTTTCAGCGGGATCATTATTCTTTTGCGGAGAGAGGGGGATTCGAACCCCCGGTACCCTAATCGGGTACGCCAGTTTAGCAAACTGGTGGATTAAGCCACTCTCCCACCTCTCCAATAAGTGGCACAAAAGTATAAAATTGATCTATATTACCAAAAAAATCGTTTAAAAAGATTAAATTGGAATATCATTTTTATTATG
>JAWLEM010000090.1:0-9027 GCA_041686115.1 Bacteroidales bacterium | reverse complement strand
GGAATAAAATCAATCGTTTTAATTTCACCACCCTTTTTCTTAACAATATCATAGCCTACAATATCTTCGGCCTTATAGTCACTCCCTTTAATCAAAATATCCGGTTGTACCCGTTGAATCAGTTCATAAGGTGTATCCTCATCAAAAAATACCACAGCATCAACAAACCGCAAAGATGCCAAAACTAAGGCTCTTGCATTTTGATCCTGAACAGGCCTTGCTTCACCTTTAATTCGTTGAACAGAATGATCCGTATTTAGCCCTATAATTAAAACATCTCCAGAGTTGGCTGCCTGAGCTAAATATTCAATATGCCCACGATGCAAAATATCAAAACAGCCGTTGGTAAATACAATTTTCTGATTTTTGAAATTCCAACAGGCCAGCTTTGAATCAAGCTCATCGGTATCAATAATCTTTGATTGAATAATGTTTAATTGATCCATATCAGAAAAACATTTTTGTTTATCCTGTAAAGTTAAATATTATTTTTTCTTTTACGGCGAGAAATAAAAAACATGGCAAAAACAGAAATAATTCCCAGGATGATTACCATGAACATCTGCGATTCATGCAAGATTGTGGCTAAAGCAAGTCCGTTGGTTTTTGAAATACCATATAAAGTAAGTGCCGATGAAATAATCCAATGAAAAGCACCAATACCACCCTGGACAGGAGCAGCCATTCCCAAACCTCCAATTACAAGCAGAAATAACCCATCAATTGGTTTTAAACCCTGGGTTGCAGGTAAAGAAAAAAATGCTACATAAGTCATTAAAAAATACATCAACCAAATTAAAAGTGTATGAAATAAAAACTTTGACCTGCTTCTCATTTTTGTAACCGTTTTAATACCAGAAAATACTCCACGAATTATTTTCCGTATTTTAAGAATTATTTTAACCCTTTTAAATTTTTTTCGGAAGTGGTAGAACAAAAAAATTATAACAGCTAATAGTACAATAATCATTAGCCAGTAATATATTGAAAAATCGACGGTAGCAATAAACTTTTTTGATATTGGAATAAAAACATTCTCTTTAATAAACAATCCAAAAGTTTCAATTTTAGCAAGAAAAACAACAATCAGTAATATTAACAGAACCACAAGGTCAATTGTCCTTTCAATAATAACTGTACCAATAAGCGAATCCATGGGTATTTTATCTGTTTTGGCAAGGGCTCCGCACCTGCTTATTTCACCTATCCTGGGGAAGGCCAGGTTGGCAAAATAGCCAAACATTAAAGCAAAAAAAACATTTTTTATCGGAGGTTTATAGTTTAGTGGTTCAATTAACAACCTCCAGCGTATGGCCCGGCTTATATATGCAATAAAAGCAAAGATCAATGAAAGGGCTACCCAGTAGTAGTTTGCTCTTTTTAAATCGGCAATAAGGACTTCCAGATTAACATCTCTAAATGCCAGATATAATAAAAGCAAGCCTAAGGCAAAAAAAATAAAAAAATTAAGTGCTCTAAATAATTTTCTTTTCAAGGAATTATACTAATTTGTTATTAGCAGTATCAGGGAATAAAAGTGTTGGTTTAAATTTCTTTGCATCTTCAAAATTTAATGATCCATAAGAAATAATGATTATTACATCGCCAACAGTTGCTTTTCTTGCTGCCGGGCCATTTAAACATATTTCTCCCGAGCCGCGCTTCCCTTTTATTACATAGGTTTCAAGTCGTTCACCATTATTAATATTCACCACCTGGACCTTCTCGTTCTCAATAATATTTGCAGCTTCCATTAAATCCTCATCAATGGTAATACTACCTACATACTGCAAATTAGCTTCGGTTACAGTTACTTTATGTATTTTCGACTTTACAACTTCAATATTCATAATCAAACAATATCTGTTTTCGGAACAAAGTTAAAAATAAAATCCCACATTATCTATTAATCTAACATCACCAACATTTACAGCAATACAACCTCTTTTTCGCTCGCATTGATCCCATGAATCAATAGGAAGCAAGGTATCTTCATCTACAATTTCAAAATATTCAACATCTAAAAAGGGATTATTGTTTATTTTACAAATGACCCATTCTCTGATTTCTTTAACGCTCAAGTTTTGTGCCTTATTGCGTGCTTCGAACAGTGTTTTTGAAATTAACGGAACCTCCTGACGCTGTTGTGCAGATAACCGAATATTTCTCGAACTCATGGCTAAACCATCATGCTCTCGAATTATGGGACAGGCGACAATTTCAACAGGTATCTCTAAATCTTTTGTCAATTGTTTAATGATCGCTATTTGCTGAAAATCTTTTTCTCCAAAATACGCTCTGTCTGCTTTAATAATCTCAAAAAGTTTACTCACAATGAGTCCTACACCGCGGAAATGTCCCGGCCTGTGTGCACCTTCCATCACTTTATCCAAATACCCAAAATCAAAATCTCTTTTATCTTCTTCGGGATACATCTCTTCGCTAGCAGGAGTAAAAAGTAAATCGCACTTAACCTTTTTCAATTGTTTTAAGTCATCATCTAAAATACGCGGATATTTTGCGAAATCATTTTTATTATTAAACTGCGTGGGATTAACAAAAATACTCACAACAGTAATATCATCTTTTTGGTTAGAGTATTCAATTAGTGACAAGTGTCCCTGATGCAAAGCTCCCATTGTGGGAACAAACCCTATGGAAAGCTTTTTTTGCTTTAGCCTTTCTATTTCGGCAGTAATATCTGTTTTATTCTTAAATATTTTCATATCATAAAAAAATGCTGTGCAAATATATAACGAAAGAAAAAACAAATTAAAAAATAATATGTTTAATTATAACATTTTTAATATCTCTAAGATTTAAGGCTAAGTTAATTTGTTGATGGTTAACATAATTTTTACTAATTTTGCGGAGATTTAAATTAATTCAGATTTCCAGATGGAGAATACAAAGGTTTTATTCATTTCACAAGAAATTACACCATATTTACCTGAAACAGAGATTTCAAAAATTGGCCGTTATTTACCACAGGGGGTTCAAGAGCGAGGAAAAGAGATCAGAACCTTTATGCCAAAATTTGGATGTATAAACGAACGGCGCAATCAGCTGCACGAGGTAATAAGGTTATCGGGGATGAATTTAATTATTAACGACACCGATCATCCGTTAATAATTAAGGTCGCATCAATACAGGCGGCAAGAATGCAGGTTTATTTTATCGATAATGAAGATTATTTTCAAAGAAAGTTTACCCTGCAGGATGAAAACGGCACGTATTTTGACGACAATGATGAACGCAGCATCTTTTTTGCACGAGGTGTTTTAGAAACAGTTAAAAAGCTGCGGTGGACACCGGATGTTATCCATTGTCATGGATGGTTTACAGGACTTATTCCATTATATATTAAAAAAGCGTATAATGAAGATCCGTTATTTATGAATTCAAAAGTTGTTTACTCAGTTTATAATGACGAGTTTGAAAAGCCTCTTAAAAAAGAATTTAAGGATAAATTATTATACGAAAACATTAATAAAAACGACGTTAAAATTTTAAAAACACCTAACTATATCAATTTAAGTAAGCTGGCAATAGAGATGTCTGATGCTGCGATAATTGGAAGTGAAACAATAAATCCTGAATTAAAGAGTTTTATAGAACAATCTAAAAAACCATATTTAGATTACCAAAATGAAGAGGATTATATTGATGCTTACTCAAATTTTTATGATAAAATACTTTAAAAATCTTATGACTACAAATTTTTCACTTTTAAAAAAGATTATTAATACCAAAAGTCTTTTAAGCTTAATTGTTATTTTTTCGTTATTCTTTTCCATTTCTTGCGAAGAGGAGATAAGTCCATTAGGATCTAATCTTTTACCAGAATCTGATAAAATAGAATACGACACAACAACTGCAATTGGTTTTAACAGTTATTTACTTAATAACGATGCTTTTTCGACAAAAACATTAAGTAAGCCAAGTATTGGGCATATTAACGATCCATTTTTTGGTACCACAAGATCAGCCTTTGCTACCAGGTATTTAACTACATCTTTATCTATTGTTTTCAATGATGAGATTGCAGATTCATCGGTATTATACTTAGTTATAGACTCAACCTATGGGAAGTTAGACAAAACAGATAACTATAAAGTCTATCAACTAAACAAACCCTTGTCTCCTGATAGTACTTATCATTCTGATCAAGCGTTAGATAATTTTTATGATGAAACTAATCTGATTAGTGAAAGCTCAAGATACGAAGGAGATACGCTTGTGATTAAATTAAATCAATCTTTTAGCCAGTTCCTGATTCCCCCATCTGATTCACTTCATTATTACAGAACGGTTGAAAAGTTTCTTGAAAAATATTACGGTATAGCTATAGTTCCGGAAGAACGGGATGGTTTAGGATCTTTGGTAAGCCTTGACCTGTTCAACAAAGAATCAAAATTGAAACTATTTTATGGTGGAAGTGATAGTTTAACATTTAATTACCGATTTTCATCAAGTTCCGGAACCAATTATCATGTTAACTTTTCAGAATATACCCATGATAACGAGATTGGAATGATCAATGAATATTTACAAAATGATTCTACAGAAACAGACTCGCTGATTGCTATTCAGGGATTAGGAGGAATGACATCAAAAATAATTCTTGAAAACTATACAGATCTTCTTGGAGACTCTAAATATTCTGTAATCAATGCAGAGTTATTAATTCCTGTATATAAAGATGAAAATTTTGAAACATTTTTCCCACCGAAAAATCTGTACTTCCTTTTCAGCGATGCCGACGGTAATTTCTATCAAACAGACGATTATGCAGACGGCAATTTCTTTGGAGGATTTTATAATGAAGACAAAGGGCATTACGCATTTAATATTTCTAAACACATCAGAAATATTTTAAATGGAGATATTGAAGATCCTACTTTATACATTCGAATGGCTAACAATGCTCTCTATCCGCACAGAGTGATTTTAAAAACTGGAAATGATATTAAACTAAAAATTACATATACTAAACATTAATATTTATGTGTGGAATTGTAGGTTATATTGGCGAAAAACAAGCTTACCCCATATTAATTAATGGGCTAAAGAGACTGGAATATCGAGGTTACGATTCTGCTGGAATTGCCCTACTGAATAATAAAATTAATATTTATAAAAAACAGGGTAAAGTAGCTGATTTAGAAAAACACGTTTTAAAAGACGATATCACCGGCAATATCGGCATAGGCCATACAAGATGGGCAACACATGGAGAGCCCAATGATACAAATGCACACCCACATGTATCAATGAACGGTCATTTTATTTTGATCCATAATGGTATTATTGAAAATTATGGAAGATTAAAAGAAAAATTAATGGACCGCGGATACTCTTTTAAAACTGAAACAGATACCGAAGTCCTGGCCAATTTAATTGAATATATTTATCTAAAGGGTCAGGTAAGTGCAGAAATTGCTGTCCGATTAGCTTTATCGAAAGTTGTTGGTGCATATGGATTAGCCATTATCTGCAGAGATGAACCCAATAAACTAATTGCCGCCAGAAAAGGAAGCCCTTTGGTTATTGGTGTTGGCGAAGGAGAGTATTTTATTGCATCTGATGCAACTCCTATTGTTGAGCATACCAAAAGTGTTATTTATCTTAACGATGATGATGTAGCTATCCTTGCTTTGGATGGGCTTACATTAAAAACGATTAAGAACGATAAGCTAACCCCAAAAGTTCAAAAAATTGATTTGGACATTGGAGCCATTGAAAAAAATGGGTTCGACCATTTTATGCTCAAAGAAATTTTCGAACAACCAAGGTCAATACTGGACACTTTCAGAGGAAGAATATCAATTGATAAGAACGAAATCCACCTGGGTGGTTTATATCATGTTATGCCTAAACTAAATGAGGCCAAAAGAATTATTATTATTGGTTGTGGAACCTCATGGCATGCAGGCCTGGTTGGCGAATATTTAATTGAAGATTTAGCAAGAATCCCTGTTGAAGTGGAATATGCATCGGAATTTAGATATCGGAATCCTATTATTACAGAAGATGATGTTGTAATTGCCATTAGCCAGAGTGGAGAAACCGCCGATACACTTGCAGCCATAAAAATGGCAAAAGAAGCAGGTGCAACCGTTTTAGGAATCTGTAATGTTGTAGGATCAAGCATTCCCAGAGAAACAGATGCAGGAGTTTATACTCATGCCGGACCGGAAATTGGTGTAGCATCAACAAAAGCATTTACCGCACAGGTTACTGTCCTTGCTATGATAGCTATGATGTTAGGACGTGAAAGAAAACAAATTAGCGATAAAAAATACAAAGACCTTATCCAGGAACTGAATGATATTCCTGCTAAAATTGAAAAAATCTTAGCGCATAATGATATCATTTTAAAAGTTAGTGAGTTGTATAAAAATGTAACAAACTTCCTCTATTTAGGCCGTGGTTATTTATATCCTGTAGCACTTGAAGGAGCCTTAAAACTGAAAGAGATTTCATATATTCATGCCGAAGGATATCCGGCTGCAGAAATGAAACATGGGCCCATTGCTTTAATTGACGAAAAAATGCCCGTTGTAGTTATAGCCACAAAAGACAAATCGTACGAAAAAATTGTAACCAACATACAGGAAGTAAAAGCCAGGAAAGGAATTGTTATTGCTGTTGTAAGCGAAGGCGATAAAATTATTGAAGCCATGGCAGACCATGTGCTGGAAATTCCTCAAGTTAGAGAAGAGCTTTCTGCATTGCTTACTGTTATCCCTTTACAACTCCTGTCATACCATATTGCGGTATTAAGAAGTTGTAATGTTGACCAGCCAAGAAATCTGGCAAAATCAGTTACGGTAGAATAATCTTTTATTATAGATCATATCAAAAGGAGCCCAACAGCTCCTTTTTTTAATTATAAGCAATTCGCATAGCCTCATCGGCAATAACTGGTTCAATAATCTTTTTCCACATGGGCGAATCCCAGGTACCAATTACGGAATGATTATCTAAATATTTTTGTGGAATTGGATGTGTGCCGTAAACTACTTTTACCTTGTAGTTATTCTCAATAAACTTTTTAAAATGCTCAATTCGGGGGCAAGGTGGATAACCAACAATTAACCCGGTGGCTAAATGAATAACTTCTGCACCATTTTTCACCATTTCGGCAGGAGCATATTCAATATTTCCACCCGGACATCCATCGCAGGAAGTGTAACCAACCAACTCAAGTTCTTCATCTTTACTGTAAATACTAAAAGCACCTTCACGATTTTTTAGGGCTCTAAAACACTTGCCTCCGGCACATGTATGATACCTATGGCAAATAATAATTCCAATTTTTGTAGTTTTTTTCATGGTTTTATTTTTTATAATTCGCTATGATTATTTCTAATTCGCTCATTTTAAATCCATATTGCTTGCGCAAATGTCCCAGTTTCGACGAACTGGATGTCGACAGTGGAATATTCAGCTTTTGTTTAATATGGTCGCATGGAACATCATATTTACGACTTACCTCAGACAGGGTCATTAAACCTTTCACTTCAATCGACGGATCAATATTGTGATGCAGCTCTTCCTCTTTTTCTTGAATATCTGCATCCAATTTATTTTTTTTCATTACCGATTTTTGGGGCTGCCCGGAATCGTCACTTTTTGTTTGATATTCGCCTTCCGGTAAATTTTGAAACCTTTCTCTACCCGATGCCAGCTCTTTAGTTTCTACACGAATAAAATACGGGAATAAAACCAACAGGAGTGTTACTACCATAAATGTTAAAGCACACAAAATTCTTACTGCCCTATTAGAAATAATTCGTTTATATAAACAAACAATTGTATTCCAGTGCAACACAATATGTAACACTAAAAATGCAACCAATAATATGGCAACAATTAAATGAATTTGCCCCCACTCATGTCGATCCAAACCCCAGAAAGTTATATCAACATTATGTCCATATTTAATCCATCGCTCTTCGCCTGATAACAGTACATATTTTATGAGTAATCCTATGCCAGCCAATAATCCCATAAGGATAAACATAATGGCATCGATAATGAAATTAATTTTTGCTTTCATAGTGATATAATTTAAAAACAGTTACTAATCAACATTGATCCCCTTAAGCACTATATCGTTTTCGCTTACACCCAAATCTCTGGCAATGACATGGCACTTTGCTTTTAGCAGGAAAAATACGGGACGCGATACTTCAGACAAACCTTCATAATTACCCTGCCCTTTGCTAATTACAATATCAGCCTGATTAAATTTTTCGATAAAAGACGAATTACATAATCTCAAAATGGTAGCGGGAGCTTTACTTCCTGATGATATAATCTCAGAAACTCTGTCTAATCCTGACGCAACAGCATCTTCAATTACACAATCGTTAATTACCGGAACTTCCCGTACTACAAAAGTTGCAGGTTTTCCCATCGTTTCAATCAACAACCTGTCGAATACCGACTCGCCTGCATTATCACCAATATATAAAACAGAGTTTGCCCTTTTTAAATGCTTTTTAAACGCTTCGTAATCAAAAACAGCAAAATCCTGTTTTAAAATTTTTTGTAAATCATCAATAATGTTAAATGATTTATTAACACCTAAATCGATTACATTTCCAGCTATGGCAATACGGATGGCTGTTAATAATGGGTCTTCTGATTTTTCAATCCGCTTTTTTAATTCAGGATATAATTTTAATGCTTCATCGATATTGGCTTTTTTTACATGCTGGTAGGGATCGTTATTATTAGTTATTTCTCGTATTTTTTGATAAATATGATTCCCTGTTTCTGGCGGAGTATCTTCCATCGAAATTATTTTTATCATTTCGCCTGCAGAATCAAGTACCTGCTTAATTTTTTTTTCGTCAGTAGTAGCAATTTTTGCAGTTCTGTAGGCTTGTTGCATAAAACAAGGGATACATTCTAAGTAGGTTTTCATATTTTATCTAAAATTTTAATTCCATTCCCGATTTTAATTGACTGATTTCAAAAGCATTATAAAAAGCACATAATGCTGGTAATTCAGT
>JAWLEM010000089.1:0-9103 GCA_041686115.1 Bacteroidales bacterium | reverse complement strand
CAATTTGCCAATTATCCGTATATGGAATTTGGAATGGTAAAAGGAGTTGTAAAATCTATTTCACTGGCCCCTGATAATAACTTTTATACTGCCGAGCTTGAGTTGCCTCAGGGTTTAACAACCTTTTACGGAATGGAGCTTGATTTTAAACAACAGATGGTTGGAAAAGCTGAAATTATTACCGAAGATATAAGGCTTCTGGAAAGAATTGTAAGGCCTTTGCGTTATATTCTGAAAAAGAATACCAATCTTGGTGATTAATAAATATTATTCTTCTTATATCAGTCTTTTCTCCATCCAATTCATCCGGCTTAACATGGAAAAATTATATCTTTGAGGCCTATGGAATGTATTCAGAAATATTTTATACACAATAAAACAATAAAATCTTGTTCAAGTTTTAACGAATCAGTTATTGAAACAGGGTTATCGGTTTATGAGATGATAAGAGTTGAAAAAGGGATTCCTCTGTTTATAGATGATCACCTGGAAAGGTTATATACTTCGTCTGCAATTTTAGATTTAAAAATCGAAGAAACGAAAGAAGAAATTAAACAATTTACCCAAACGCTTATTCAGAAAAACCAGGTAGAAACCGGTAAAATAAAACTGGTTATTCATTTTAATTCCGAAAATAATACTGAGCAAGACTTATTATTATATTTTACACCATACTATTTCCCATCCAAAAAAGAATATAAAAACGGAGTAACTGCTGGATTGTGTAAGGCTGTAAGGATAAATCCAAATGCAAAAGTGCTTAATATACAAGCAAGGCAAAAAGCCAATAATGTAATTGTTGAAAAAAAACTATTTGAAGTATTGCTGCTGGATGTTAACGATTTTATTACCGAGGGCAGCAGATCAAATGTTTTTTTTATTAAGGATAATGTAATTTACACTCCTCCCGGGAAAGATGTATTACAAGGGATTACAAGAAAAAATATTTTACATATTTGTGAGCAACAAAATTTGTCATTGATTCAGAAAAACATTCACTTATCGGAACTGGAAAATTTCGATGCAGTATTTCTTTCAGGTACATCGCTAAAAGTTTTACCCGTAAAAAATATTGAAACCCATTTTTTCGGTACTAAAAACAAAACATTACAACAATTGATGGATTTGTACCATGTACTGATTAAACAATACATTAAAAACATCACTAACCCAGCCAGTTAATTACATTTTTTGTTTCATAAAAAGGGTTTACATCTCCAAAAAGGAAGTCTTGTGCTCTGCCGGTTTTATTGTAGCACATCATTGGATGCATAGATTCAATTTTTCGTAGAATTTTCAAATCTTTCGTTATATTTCTGGCATTATTGCCCCAAATAAACCAAATCAGGCCCGTATTTTTAGCATGGATATATCCAAGCAATTTTTCTGTAAATGGTTTCCATAAATTTTCGTGGCTGTTTGGTTCACCTGTTTTGCAGGTAAACGAAGTATTGAGTAATAATACCCCCTGCTCCTCCCATCTCACAAAAAGTTTTTCGGGCGATTGAACAGGAAAAACAGTTCCAATCTTTTCCTTAATTTCGCTGTACTTTAAATATTGATTATAATAAGCAAAATACACTGACCGAAGGATATTTTTTAGTGATATATTGCTAAACTTATCGTTCCATGATTTTAATGTTCCCACTTCAAAAGCCCTGCCGGTAGCAACCCCTTTTTGAGGATAGGGATCCTGTCCAAGGATAATCACTTTTACTTCGTTAAGCGGAAGGGTAAGAAAATGTAAAACCCGATTTGCTGCCGGCGTAAATTCTTTGTTTTGTTTTATAATTTTATTTTCGATAGATTTTATTAGTTGTACCGTTGGCGGGGTTAAAAAATCGTTCCACGATTTATCGATATGAACCAATGAATTTAGAAATAAGGAATCGGATCTCACAAGAAATAATTTATTGATTTAAGCTGGTTTTGTTATTACGATAATTGGCAGGGTTTAATTTTCAGAAGGCCCTTTAAACATTTTCCACATGGCCTGTTCTTTTTTAAAATCGTAAAAAGAATCTTTAAACTCTTTCATTCTTTTGCCCGACCAAATTCCCGTGGGATACTGCTTAAATAAAACTTCGTCCTGTTTAAGAATATACATTACAGGTATTCCGAATCGATAATTAATTTCAACTTCAATATCGGTTATATACTCTTTATATTGCTGATGAAGTTTTCTTTTTTTAAGGATTTTGAGATACACATCATTATTAATGGCAACAAATTCGCCAAGATGGTAAACACTATATTTAAGAAGCATAATATCGCGGATGGATAAAACCAGCAACATGATTAATAAATAAATGGTTTCGCGCCACGAGTATGGTGGTAAAATAAGAAATAATATAATAACAACATCCGGCAAATAGAGATAGAAGTTTCTTTTCATAAATAAGATAACTCTACCTAAATATTCATTGTCTGGAGATTTTGAAAAATAGTTTAGTTGCATAATTTTAGTCGTCTAACCAGGGATCGTTATTTAGATTGGTTGCACCATAAATATCCGAGCCCTGAAATTTAATAATATTACTAATCATTTCAACCTTTGCCTTAAGCTCTTTATTGTTAATGCCGTTTTTTAATGCTTTGTTATAATCGTTTAAAGCCTGAGTATAATTCTGTAATTTGTAATATATATCGCCACGTTTTATTAAAATTTGAGTATTACCCGGATTTTCAAGGTAAAACTTAGTAAGCTCATCAATTGCACGATTAAAATCTTTCTTTTCAATTAATTGATCAACCAATTTAAAAATATTTTCCATAATATCAACTAAAATTTGCAAACAAAATTAGTTGAAAACACTTAAAAAGAGAAGAATTAACCGGAAATATATTCTTGCTTTTTAGCAATCCGTATTACTTCATTGATATCACCGGCATTAAGTTTTAGCATAATATTGGCTATAAAAGTATCAAACGTTTTGCTATTAATATTTAAGGTTTCGGCAATTTTGGTTGTATTAAAATTCTGAGCAAAATATTTTAAAATTTCTGTCTCATACTTATTCAACGAATCGAGCTGATTATTGTTATTGTTTTCTTTATGATTATTAAATCCGTATTTTGATTTAAATTGGGGGCAATAATAATTATATCCTTCGTAAACATGATGAACGGCATCAACGAGTTCGGTAATTTTTGAATTTTTAGCAACAAAACCTTTTGCACCGTTTTTTGTAAGCTGTTCAACAAACCAGTTTTCCATATACATGGTAAAAACAATGACTTTAATTTCAGGATAATGAATATTTAAGTGTTCTGCAAGCTCAATACCATCCATTCCGGGCATAGAAATATCAGTAATAATAATATCCGTGTTCTTTTTCTCAAGAATTTTAAGTACCTCCATCCCATTTTTGGCTGTATCAATAATCTCAAATTCTTCTCTGTTTTTAAACAAGGTAACCAAACCAAACAGCGACACATCATGGTCTTCTGCTATAATTAATCTGATTTTTTTACTTTTTTCTGATTTAGGTGTATCAAATTCGCCTAAAGGAATAGAAACACTGGCAATGGTTCCTATTCCAGGCGAGAAATCGATATCAAATTTACCATGTACATCGCTCAGAATGCTTTCTATGTCAGGCTTATTTTTGATAAAAATATCTTTATCATCAAACTTTTCAATTTCCAGTAAAATATTTAAGTATTCTGTATGCCGTAAAATTCTGATATGGATATTCTTTTCTTTTTTATCAGCTTCTAAAAAGTTCATTACACTTTGCAGGTACTTACTAATAGCCGTTTTAATTTTTTTATCTATTTCATACCATTTTCCTTTAGGATAAAAGGTTAGTTCGATATTACCACCTGGGTTGGCTGTTAATTGCTCAATTATACTTTTAAGATCCTGATTAGATTTATATTCTGTGCTTTTTTCTTTTACCTGGTTCAATGGGTTGCCAAATTGCTCATCATCACCATTTAAAGTGTTAAAATCAGTTTCTGCCTTAACATCTTTAAATTTTGTTCTTATAGGATCAACCATTCTTTTATTATCTCTCTGATTGTCACCACTATTACTATTGTGTTTAGTTGCTCTTCTTTTATTTAAAAAATTCCTGAAAATAAAAATCATAAATGTAACAATGATAAAAAGAATGAGATAAATAAAATATTTGTAAAAGGAAGCAGAATCATTCTTATAATCAACTAAATACCAATCATTTCCTGCTTGAAAAGAAATTTCTTCAATTTTATTATCCGTCTTTTTTAGTGTTAATATAATATCGTCTTGGGTATTGATCTTTTGTTTACCAAGTTTTTTATAGTCATGCGACAAAAAGTACAAACTGTTTTCTCCTGCAAAAATATGCTCATTAAGGCCATCATTATTAATATCCGGAGAACTAATAAATTTCAGCTTATCTTTCCTGGTGATGAATTTCTTTTTGATAATCTCTAATTGTGCATTTAACCGGATAAGCTGTTGTCCGGAAAATAAAGTAAAAAAGCTACCGGATAATTCGCTGTTTAATGCAACCAGGTTCGAACTAAAATCGATACTTTTTTCGGCAATCCTGTTTCCATTGATATCAAAGAGCATTAAATGATTAAAAATATTCTGATCTGATTTACCGCTGTTTAAAGCAACAATATAGTTATTTTGATCATCAATAACAGCATCAATAAATAATCTTGATGGATTGCCTTGTAATTTAACTGGTTTAAAAAAATATTTTAACTGATGGTCCAACACCAACAATACGGCAGATGATCCATTGGTGTCATTCGCTTTTGTTTCTGTAGAAATTAGTAATTCTTTATACCCATCGGAATTGATATCTTTAGCTATAACCAGGTCAAGTATTTTTGCATTAACATCTGGAGAATGATAAACGCTGTCGTTAAAAATATCGTAAGCAAAAATTTTACCTGGAACTTTTCTGTTATCAACACTTAATGCAAAATAAAAATCTTTGGATTTATCGTCACTTAAATTAAACAACCCTATGGGTATCATTTTAAAATCAAAACTTCCTTTTCCCGATAGGGCTATAAATTTTCGTTTTGTTATAAATTCTTTATCATTTTTGGGGTTTAATACATATAAAAATACAGAATCTTGCTGTTGAGTAAAAATAAAGATTTCTTTCAACGTGTCATCATTATAATCGCCAAAAAAAATGCGGCTGTTTTTTACAGGCTGGTCAAAAAAACTCCACATGCATTTAAAATCATCATCCGGCCCGTATTGGTATAGTGTGGGAAAAAACATCCGGTCATAATTATAAAAATGGAATTTTTCACTATTCCCATCCATATCAAAATCGCAAAAATATACCTCTCCATTATGGGGTATTTGCGTTTTATCTGCAACCTCAAATTTGTGGTATGAGAAAAACCGGGTAAAAGCAAATATTGCTAGAACACTTAAAACAAATCCTACAAACAGGGGATGGACAAAAATTTTACTCCAATTCACAATTCAAAAATCATTAAAATATGAGGTATTTAATCTTTTTTAAAATGGATATCGAATTTACTACTAAATATTTAATTATAAAAGGATTTTATGAAATAAAAAAGGTTGTTTTGACTAAAATGTAAAACAACCTTTTGTTTAAAAATATTTTGATCTTAATAATAGGTTACTTTCTCTAATTTATTCCATGCTCCCCGGGTAAAATCAGGCACTTTTACAGGCATGCCCTGATTTTTTACAGATAATTTAGAAAGCTCAATAATTGCAGACCATTCGGCAGCATCATATACATCCTGATCTAAAGGCAATCCGTTGCGTAAACAATAAATTAAACGATAATCCATGATAAAATCCATTCCACCATGCCCGCCAACTTCTTTTGCTTTCTTGCCCACTTCTTTTGTAATGGGATGTTCATACTCTGTTAATAGTTTTTCCATCTCTTCATCGGGCAAATAGCTGTGAGCATCGGGTTCCAGGGCTATTCCTTTTCGTGGCCATTTTTGTGCGAAACCTTTTGTTCCGCTAACCATATGAATTCGGCTATAGGGCCTGGGGCTGGTAACATCATGCTGAATCATAATTGTTCTACCTTTTTCCGTTTTAACAATGGTTGTATTGATGTCTCCTTTTGCATAATCTGTTTTGGCATATTCCGAATCTTCGCCAAAATTCTCTTTAGCATAAGCAGTCATTCCGAACTGATCGCTGGAAACAGATACCAGGTAGTTTAATTTATCTCCGCGATGAATATTCATGATATGGCATAATGGCCCGAATCCGTGTGTTGGATAAGTATTACCATCTTCTTTTTCGAGATGTTTTAATCGCCACATATTCCAATATCCGGTTGTGTCGTTAAAATTTAACCAGCGTAAATCGTGAATGTACGCTCCTTCGCAATGCACAATTTCACCAAACAATCCCTGCTGTGCCATATTTAATGTAGCCATTTCAAAAAAATCGTAATTACAATTTTCTAACTGCATACAATGTCTTTGTGTTTTTTCTGCGGTATTAACCAGCTGCCAGCATTCGTCAACGGTTAATGCAGCCGGAACTTCTAAGGCAACATGCTTGCCCTGCTCCATGGCATAAACAGCAATAGGGGTATGCAAATCCCAATGTGTGCAAACATATATTAAATCAATATCATCACGTTCACAGATTTTTTTCCAGTCTTCTTTGCCAGTATATTCATCAGCCCTGGGTTTTCCTGCGTCTAAGAGTGTCTTTTGAGCTTTCTCAACATTTTCAGGAACCACATCGCACAGGGCTACAATTTTTGCTCCTTCGATAAAATTGTACCGGTAAACAGCCCCGGAGCCTCGCATTCCCAAACCAATTATGGCCATGCGTACCGTATCAATTGGTTCACATCTCAATTCCAAAACATCTTGTTGGCCTGCAGGCCTTTCCGGCTCCTGATATACCTGCTGTGCAGTAAATAAATCATCCGTGGTTTGCGATTGGTTACAACTTACAAAACCAACAATTGCAATCAACAAGAATAACTGATAAATAAATGTTTTTTTCATTATAATCCAGATTTAAGGTTTCTATAAATTATTTTTAATGATTTCTTTCATCCATTCTAGATGTAACTCCATTTGTTCAATTAATTTCATTTGCACTTTACTTCTTCCCAGGTTGTGTTCTTCATAAATTGTTTTAAAATAAATATCACCATTTAAATAATCGGTTAAAAATCTAATCCCTATTATAAAAGTCATATAAATTGGTGCGATGTGCAAAAATGCCTTTTCTTCAGTATTCAGTAAATAACCAGTCTGTTCTAAATACCCTTTTGTAAATGACTGAAAAAAATCAAGATTAAAATCAACTTTATTAGGATTACGTTCATCCTCAGTACATGTATTACCAATTGTTCTTAAAGCATCGCCATAGTCATATAAAACAGAACCCGGGCCAACGGTATCTAAATCAATTACTGCTACCGCTTTATTTTCTCTAAAAAGCAGATTATTCAGTTTGGTGTCGTTGTGTACAATTCTTGTTGGTATTTTATTTGTAGTTATTAGTTCTTCAATTTCAAGCAATTGGCCGGATTTATTCATGTAGAATTGGACGATGCCTTTTGCTTTATTCAGTCTTCCTGCATTATTTTTATCCACCGAATCTTTAAATTGTTTAATCCTGTATGACAAACTATGAAAACCCTTAATCGCTTCGTTAAATTCAACAGGATTAGCATTGGACAGGGCTTTCAGGAACCCACCAAAGGCTTTTCCAGATTCAAAAGCCTGCACTTCATCATTTATAACTTCCGCTGAATAAGCGTTTTGAATAAAATTCATCATTCGCCAGGCATCACCATTTTGATCAAAGAATAAATACTTTTTTTCTTTTGTGCTGATTAGATATGGAATTTCTATTTCGCACTGCTTTTTGTTAAAAAATCGTTGCAACTTTATATGGTTCTGAACAATTTGATCAGGGAAATGAAAAACATCTGAATTGATTTTTTGTAAAATATACTCCTGCTTATCATTTACAAAAGAAACTTTGTATGTTGAGTTGATATGACCCTTCCCAAACGGCTGAATATCCAGAATTGGCTTACCCGGAATAAAATGGTTGATGACTTTTTTCAAGTCCATTTTTATGATTTTGATTCAAACGTACATAATGTTTTTTATGAAAACAATAACAGATTTCATAAAAAACATTTTGGAACTTGCCTGCCGGAACAAAAGTGCAGGCAGGGTTACCTACTATGACTTTTATACTTTTTTCACATAAAAAACCTGATCTGTACCGCTTCCATAATAATTTTTAATAGCCTCTTTGCCATTTACAACAACCATTTCCTGATTGCCTTTTCTATACTTTCGTGAATCTATTTTAAAGCCAAATTTTTCGAATAGTTTCTGTGAAGGCGTGTTATCGGTTTCTACGGTAGCCATTATAATATTACAATCATCAGCTTTTTTTGCATAATCGATGGTATGCTGTAGTAATTTCGAACCTATACTTTCTCCTTGAGCATTCTTTGAAACAGCTATTTGCCATACAAATAGTTCGCCGGTCATTTTGCGGGATACAAACCCCATCATAAAACCCAATACATCAACATCCACCTCAACATCATTATTTTCATTTTCTCTTTTGGCTATAAAAAATGTATCGCCAAAGTGATCGGCCATAATTTTATAGATGTGTTCGGGATGTTGCACAATTCCATCAATTTTTCCTGCCAGCTCGTGGATTTTCAAAAAATCTGTTTCTGCTAGAGTACCAATTTTTATCATATTAATCCAAAGTATATTTTTCTAATAATTCTTTTGTCCCAATATCTTCTCTGTGCCAAATATCTTCGCCTTTTATATGATTTTTAATAAGTTTCTCGCATAGCTGATAAGCATCATTCAGCGTATCTCCTTTGGCTGTTACAGCTATACCTCTCGGGCTAGGCTTATAAACATTTTCGGCAACCTGAAAACACGAATAAAACAGATCTCCACCACCATCTTCAATAGCTTTTTCATCAATTACCATTTTCATATCTTCTTTAGGTGTTGGGAATCCCTTATTTACAATATATTTACATACTGTAGCCTTATTTTCATATTCAATCTGCATGTCATGCAATTTCCGGTCTATCATTGCTTCGCAAATATCTACAAAATCAGTTTTTAAAAT